>JAAENG010000224.1 GCA_024224665.1 Chloroflexota bacterium
ACGATGCTTCTTCAATGTGAGTTGGCTTCTGGAACCCGCTCAGACCTGTCCTGAGCGAAGCCGAAGGAATGACATTTCAAAAAGTGTCCGGTAGTGAATGCACTGATTGCTTGGACGCTGATTGTGATAATGCTATTCGGATTGACATCCTTCAGCGCACGAATACAGTCAATCCGATTCCACTTTTCAATACCGTACTGAGGTTCTTACAATCACTGATAGGAATTTCGGCTGCGCTTCGCCATACTGGACTGGCCAACATAAGATGGAAACTGAGCTCAAGGTAGCCAACCTCATCCTTATCGGCTTCGGTGCCGTTCACCAGAACTTCGTCCGCGTCTTGATGGTTAAACGCGGGCTACTGGCAGAGCGATATCGTCTCGAACTGAGGGTGGTCGGGGTCGCTGATAGCGGTGGGGCGACATACCAACCTGCCGGATTTAACTTGAAGGCGCTGCTTGAGCACAAGCTTTCTGGCTCCAGCATCTACGCGTTCCCCGGCGGCAGGCCACTGCCCGATGCACTTTCTCTTGCTCAAGCGAGCGAATACGGGCTCTTGCTGGAAGCCTCGCCCGTCAATCTGAGTGATGGCGAACCGGCAATGGCGTGCATTCAGGCCGCGCTTAGCCGTGGGCGATCTGCCGTCTTAGCCAACAAAGCACCCTTGGTACTCGACTACAGTGGTTTGCATGATCTCGCCCAGGCAAATGATGCCAGGTTGGCCTTCAGCGCCACCGTCTGCGGCGGCCTGCCCGTCCTCAATGTGGGTCAACGGGACCTGCTGGGGGCGACCTTGCATAAAGTCGAAGGGATTTTCAACTCTACGACCAACTACATGCTCGCGCGCATGGCCGCCGGTGAAGCATACGAAGCAGCCCTGGCTGAAGCACAGCGCCGTGGCGTGGCCGAGACCAACCCCGCCCTGGATGTGGAGGGCTGGGACACTGCCAACAAATTAGTCATCATTGCCAACGCTGTTTTGGGTTTTGCGGCAAAGCTTGAGGATGTCGAGGTTGAGGGCATTACCAAGTTAGGGCAGCGACAACTGGCCGAGGTTCAGGACGCAGGCAACGTGTACAAGCTGATCGCCACCGCTGATCGAGTTGGTCAGCACTACCGGTTGAGTGTGAAACCACGCCAGGTATCCGCTAACAGCTTCCTGGGTGGAATTTCCCAATGGCAGATGGGCATCCACTTCCACACCGATATCTACGAAGATATCTATCTCAAGATCGATGAACGAGAACCAACGGCCACAGCAGCGGCCATGCTGCGTGATGCAGTTCACCTGGTTGTTAGATCAACAGGCTTCTAACAGCGACTCCAACTTGAATGCATCGCCGCAAAAGAGCGACGGCAACCAACTACCAGCCAGCTAAATTTGGAATTACCGGGCTTCCCATAGGTGCTATTGCACATGAAGGATATCTGGCGTATACTCAGCTTTCCTGCATCTGTCGGCTGATAGACGAGGTGGGACATACAAGGGAGCGACCACATCTCAGATCATGATCTCGCAATCCGCGGTTGCTTAGTACTACAACGAGACTTTGTCATTCTGACGAGTGCAGCGAGGAAGAATCTCGTCTTTCCAAGTGACGCGAGATGCTTCGGCAGGCTCAGCATGACAGTTGCGCGGTCGAAGTCTCGTTGAGTGTTAGGACAGAGAATTCAATAACTTGCGGAACTCTTCCGCCATTTCAGGGAGCAATTCGGCAAGTTATCCTGTCCTAAGTTTTTAGCTCATGACAGGGTCAACTGAGGAAGGGGAAGTATCAACACATCTCCAACACATCCGGGAGGCTTTTATGCGTTCACAAAAGCTCGTACTCTTGCTATCAGTTGTCGCCCTTGCGGCCATCGTTTTACTCTCGCTTCTGGCGTTTTCTACTGTGACATTGTCCGCAGCAGTAAAAACAGAAGATGGCGTATCAATTCCAATACTCGCGCCCGGTCAGGGTGCAGACGTGCGCATTGATCTCGTTTCATCTTACACACCTCCCCTGTGTCCGGGGTCGGAAATCGGCTACAAAGCGACCTTATTCAACGAATCCTCAGCGGGCAGCGCCCTCTTGCCGGCATCTATTCGCAGCAATATTCCGGGCGGTACCACTTACATCCAGGGCAGCGCCACAGGGGACGCCAGTTATGATCCAAGCAACAACCAGATCGTTTGGGCCGGACGTCTAGAACCGGGGGCATCCCACATCATTGAGTTTCGGGTCATGGTAGGGAGCGCCGCGGGTGATGGCACAGCCATTGTCGGTCTGGCCACCGGCATGATCGGCGAGACACGAGTTGAAGCCACGACCCGCGATTTTGTCGATTGCAGGCCAGCCACCGACACGCCAACCCCTACCCATACGCCTACTGAACCGGTGATCGTCAACCCCAGCAGTACACCTACGCCCACGCCAACACCTACCCAACCTGTCATAGGATTCCCCACAAATACGCCAACCCACACTCCCACCCCCACCCAACCGGTGATTGGATTCCCGACCAGTACGCCAACCCCACAAAAGTTCGCCATCCCCACCGTTGATATCGCTATCACCGACATCGAGGTCTCTCAAGGTATCCAAAACTTAGATAACGACATGCCCTTGGTCAAAGATCGCCGCACCATCGTGCGTGTTTATGTACGCGACCTAACCGGGAAAAATGTCAGTGGCATCCGCGCCCGGCTCTACGGCGCCCGCAATGGTCAGGCGCTGCCCAGCTCACCGCTCAGCCCGCGCAATACGACAAGCAATCATGCGATCACAGTGCACCCTGATGGCGGAGATCGCCTTGATCTCGATGATTCCTTCTGGTTCACACTGCCTGGCGATTGGCGCTCGGGCACGGTGACATTGCGAGCGGTCGTAAACTACAACCTCAAAGCGCCGGAAGGCAACCTGGCGAATAACGAAAAATCCACCACCGTCAGCTTCCGCACGGCATACACATTCAACGCCATCCTGGTACCTGTACATGCCCATCCCAACGGCAACCGCGACAACGGCACTAAGATCTTCTGGGGAACGGAGAGTTATCGTTGGACACTCTATAACAATATGTACCGCCTGCACCCCATTGCAGACTTCGATATCTGGCGGTTCGTAGAATCGCTTAAGCCCTGGCCACACTGGAAGATCAATGAATGGGATCTGCGAAAAAGCAGCCAGCGCTCTCAGCTTCTGGCGCGCATCGGTTGGAAGAACTTCTGGACCATCGACCATGTGAACCGTCTACACTATGTGGGTGGCGTACGTCAGGATATCCCCACTGATGGCGCCTTGGGCAAAGGTAAGACCAACGGCAGTCTCAACGCCTGGGTCAAGATGGTGAATGGCAACAGCGGTTGGGATAATTCGCCATGGTACATCACCGGTGGCAACTCCATTGCCCATGAGATGGGCCATAACGAAAAACGCAAGCACGTGAACTGCTCGGGCGGTGAGGCAAGTGGCGGCAGTGTGGATTCCGGTTATCCCTGGCAGTTTCCCAATTGTTCACTCGCCGACGTTGATCCTGACGGCTACTACGGGCTTGACGTCTACTACGGCAAGTTTGGTATGGATGAACCCACTGTCATCAGCAACGATCCCGGTGAATCTCAGCCCAACCGGGGTTACCCACTTATGGGTTACCAGCGCCCACGATGGATTGACCCGTGGACGTACTGTGCATTGCTCAAACGCTATAACGTGAGCTGTAATCTGAGCTTTGGAAATGCACTGGCTGCCGCAGCAACTGATAAGGATGCAGGAGACTGGCCGCAGGCCGAACAGGCGATCAGCAATCTGCGACAGGCCGATTATCAGGTCGCAGTAGGGGGCATTATCGACATCACGGCTGTTACAGGCAGCATCGATGAAGTCGTGCTTCAACAAACAAGTGAGGTATTCTCTGATAATCTGGCACAGGCGCAAGTACAGTTGGCGGGATTACGTATCGATGATCTCACAGACTTCGCCTTGGAAATACAGGATGCCACAGGCGCTGCCCTTGAGCGACGCCCCCTATCGATTAGCGACAGTGAAGATGCCGACGTATCAAGCTACCTGGAATTGCTGCCCTGGCCTGCCGAAGCCCAACAGATCGCGCTTATCAACGGAACCGACGTACTGACGACGACCAGCCCCAGCCCCAATCCCCCCACCATCACGCTGCTCTCACCCAATGGTGGTGAGACTCTCCTACCTGATTTCACGATCAGTTGGGAAGCATCTGATCCCGACGGTGATGAACTCTATTTCCATGTACTTTACAGTGTGGACGGAGGCAGTTCCTGGAAGGCCCTGGCATTGGGTGTGGAGGGATCGACTTACAGCCTTGAGGACGGCATTGCTCTGACAGGAACAGATCAGGGCGTGTTCCGCATCGTGGCGCTCGACGGCTTCCACATCGCGTCGGATGATAGTGACGGCGTCTTCACCGTACCTGGCAACAGGCCTCAGGTAACCATCCTCAGCCCCGCCCCAGACAGTGAACATAGCGTCGACGATTATCTCACCCTGGACGGCATTGGCGAAGATCTGGAAGATGGCCAATTGCAAGGAGATGCCATGGTCTGGAAATCTAATATCAATGGTTCGCTAGGAAGCGGCAGCGAACTCATGTTGGTTTCGGGTAGTCTTGACTACGGAACACACATCATCACCCTCGACGCTACAGATTCGGATGGTGATAGCGCTCAAGCCAGTGTCACCATGATTGTTCGGCCATTAGAAATGTATTTGCCTATGGCTCTGCGCTAGCCCGCGTTGACATTTCGGCGACTTGCCAGCCCACCACTTAAAATCAGGGGCTCCTGCCCCGTTCGGCGGCACGTCCACCTTGTTTGATGGGAGAATGGCCAATTTGGTAGAATAATGTCAAAATCTAACATCACGGCAGACCGATTCCACCCGTGAACGAGCGTGTTTGTCAGCCTACGCTGACAGGCGGCCATCGGCCTCAGAGTTCCCGATTTCGGTAGTGGATCAGATTTAACTGATGGCTTGGAATCGATCACGCCTGCCGTGAATCCCGAATCCGCTACCTTTCCGTAACTCAGTAGACACAAAAACCGGGAAAACGGAGTGATAGCGCCCCGGTCTACAAGTTTACCGATCTAATGTCAACATAACCCGGCGCAAGATGATGAATTTAGAAGTCAGACTTTTCGTACAAAGACAAGAGAATGGTAACTATACGGTCACGGTGCCCTTGTTTCGGGATGTTTCAGCCTACGATCCCTCCTTGGAAACATGTAAGAAAGAGATCGGCGAAGTGCTGGTGGAGCGCTTGCAGCAGATGGAGCCGGCCTATTTGCAGAACTTTCAATTTGATCCAGAGCAGACGCTCGAACAAATTACCGTACAAATTTGTGCACACGATCGTAAAGAAAAACGGCGGCGACAGGCGATTGCCCTAACAGTGAGCGTGATGCTATCACCCAAGAAAGAAGGTGAGATATTGGTCACCGTGCCGCGCCTGCAATTCCCCCTTTCTTTCTATATCCGTGAGCTAGCTGAATTGCTAGAGACCGCCCAACTCGAGTTGGCTCACTACTTTTATGGAGATGAACTCGAAGAAATCGTACCTTATCAGACTGCTCAGGTCGAAGTACTGGATGTGATCGAAGTCGAGTTCACAGCGAAGCGCCCGAGTGCTAAAGATGAGAATTCTTCAGAGGATGGCGACTACGACGGCAACGGCTCCTCTATTCTGCAATCAAGTGGTGTCAATCTCACGCAGGAGGCCAAGGCTGAGGATGGGCAACTCGGCCACGCCTATCATCGCGAAACTGAGGTGGAGCAGGTACTGGCCATTGTCTCGGCCCCACGCCATGCCAGCGTTTTACTGGTTGGCTCCAGTGGCGTCGGCAAGACTGCCATCGTTCATGAGGTCGTTCGTCGCATAACCAACAAAGCTTGTGCGGAAACACTCTATGATCGGGAAGTGTGGGCCATTACCGGCGATAGGCTGATTGCCGGCGCTGTTTATATTGGGCAGTGGCAAGGCAGGGCGAAAAACCTTGTCCAGATCAGCGAAAAGAACAAATATATCCTATTCATCGATGATATCGCCACTCTTACGGAACTTGGGCGTTGGTCAAAAGGTGATGACAATATTGCCGATTTCTTGAAACCGCATATCCAACGGGGTGACGTGGTCATCATCGGCGAGACAACGGCTGAGCGCCTGCGTCAGGCCAACAAGCTCAGCCCCGGCTTTGTGGCGCAATTCCGCACGATACAGATCGATCCCACCAACGAAGGGGAGACCTCGAATGTTCTTGCCACATTGGCGCGCTCGCTGGAACGAAGCCAGGGCATTCGCATTGAGTCCTCTGCCATCGATGCAACTGTTATGCTGACCGATCGCTTCTTTCCCTACCGGGCGCTCCCCGGTAAGGCGGTGGCGTTGCTCGAACAACTGGCCCTGGAAATGGGTCGTAAGAGCAAGAAAACCGCCAGAGCAACAAAACCACTGTTGGAGAGAAGACATGTGGTCGAAGGATTCAGCAGGCAGACGGGGTTGCCGGCCTTGATGTTATCAGATAGCGAAGCCCTTGATCTTGGCCATGTTGATAGCTATTTCAGTGAGCGAGTGATAGGCCAGGATGAAGCGATTACCTCTATGGTGGATCTGATAGCCATGATCAAATCGGGTCTCACTGATCCGGAAAAGCCATTGGGTGTCTTTCTGTTCATCGGTCCCACCGGTGTGGGCAAAACACAGTTGGCCAAGACCTTGGCAGCCTACCTCTTTGGAGACGAAAATCGCCTGCTACGTTTCGACATGAGCGAGTTCAACGATCCGGTTGCGGTCAGGCGCCTGCTGGGGGCGCCTGGCTCTGAGGAAGAGGGTGAACTCACGCGTCAGGTGCGGGCCCAACCTTTCTGTGTCCTGCTGCTTGATGAATTCGAGAAGGCCGATCACCAGATCTATGATATCTTTTTGCAGGTCATGGGGGAAGGACGTCTTACCGATGCCAGTGGCAGAACCACCTCATTTCGAAACGCTATCATCCTGCTTACATCCAACCTGGGGGCCAGCGCCCGCGAACAGCGTGGTTTGGGTCTTGGTGCTACCAGTTCACCTCAGGCGACAGGTGGCGAGGCCTTGCCTACCTATTGGCAGCGCAAGATCGAGCAATATTTTAGACCTGAGTTCATCAACCGCATCGATCATATCGTTGCCTTCAAGCTCCTGGATGAGCAGGCGATGCGGCTGATTGCACGGCGAGAGTTGGGCAATGTCCTCTTGCGCGAAGGGCTGATCCGCCGTAATGTCCTCGTCGATATCGATGAATGCGTTATCGACCTCTTATTGGAGCAAGGATTCAACCCCACCTACGGCGCTCGCCCCCTAAAACGTGCTGTCGAACACCTGATCGTCTTACCTCTTGCACGCTATCTGGCCAGTCGCGCCCAGCCCAGCGAGGACGTGCTGCGCCTGATCTGTCGCCACGGTAAGATCGCCTTGAGCGCATCACGTTATGTAGAACAGCAGTGGTCGAGTGTCATCGAATTGGATGCAGGGTTGGTGAGAGACGACGAAAAATGGCGCAGGCTGGACGATCGCAGTTTTGCACAGGCATTCGCCGAACTCCAGCAACAATTGCAGGCGTGGATGGAACATGGCAGCGTTGTTGCAATGCAAAATGAGCGGAGCAAGAATCTAGAGGAAACGCACAAACCCTCTTTTTGGGATGACGGAGAGGCAGCGAGAGCGACTTTGGCACGATTCTACTTCATAGATCGTTTACTCAATCGCCTTCATCAACTCGCCGACCGCGCCGAATTTCTTGAGGAACTGGCCGGCCTGGTGCATCGCCAACGTGATCCTCAGTACCGGCAGGAACTGATAGAGAGCTACGAGAAACTCTATCGAGATGTTGCTTATTTGGACGCCGAATTGCTGTTTGCACATCTGGAAGAGAATCATGAAGCGGCATTACATCTGAAGCGCGTGGCCACTTCCTCTGGTCGGGTTCAAAAAGGCTCGTGGTTGCTCGATCTGACCGCAATTTACGTGCGCTGGGCAAGGCGGAAAGGATATGAAATCGAGGTTTTTGTGTTGAAGTCGTACGCTAGCCAGAAGGCTACAAAACCGTCGGGGGCATCAAGCCGTGCGGATCGTGCGTCTGCAAGCTCCGGAGGCAGCAAATGGCGGTCTCTGCCTTCAGAAGACGTCAGTAAGCTGTTAAAGCAAGTACTGGCACTACCCGAAGATACACCTGAGCTGGTTATCGACCTAAAAGGAACCAATGTATATGGTTTCTTGCAGGGAGAAAATGGTGTGCATCGCCGCGATTACGACCGTAGTAGCGGCAAACGGACGAAAAGCCTGGTCGAAGTGAAGGTTATGGCGCCAGATGACACGGTGTCTGCAATGGGACTCGAGCGAGAACTGGCAGGGCATGAGCAAGACACCGCGAGCGAGCAAGGAACGTCAGGGCGACAGATCGTGCGTACCTATCAATTCGAAGGAGATCAGGTCGTGAAAGATCACCGCACCGGCACGAAAGTCTACCACATCGCCTCAGTACAGGATGGCCACCTGGATGAATTCATTCTCGCGAACCTGCGGCAAAGTGGTGACCTGAAACAGGAAGACACGTTGCCCGAGTAAAAACCCTGGGACCCTGCTTTGAAAATCAAAAGGCAAAGTGTAAAAGGCAAAAGTGTTATGCGCTTACTCAAAATCATCGACACCTTTTTGTCGATGACAGATTAACATTCGGGAAAACACGGATAAAAGGAAACGCTGATTTTTCTATTGCTTTTCATCTGCGTTTTTTTGCATCCGCGTCTTGTTCCTGGCCGCAAGTGCCAGGTTTCAAATTTCATCCTTGTCTGCAATCGAATCCGCACCTGCGACCTGCAGCTTGCTACCTGCTCCAACGGAGCCTGATTTTCTCAGGGCAGTCTGGGAACAATTGCTAGAGTCCTTTCGGAGCGATAATGTAATGGCTAAGAGCCTGTTTCAGGTCGGCGATTAAGTCACCGGCATCTTCCAAGCCAATACACAATCGATAGCAGTTGTCGTTCAGGCCAAGCCTTTCCTCTGCGCTCATGCTGTTAAGGTTAATCGAGAGTAAGGGCACGATCAGGCTTTCGTATCCCCCCCAACTAACACCAACCGAGAATAGCTCACAGCCATCGACAAAGTTATGGCGTTGCTCGGGATCAAGAGGAGGCTGGAGTTCTACAGTAAACAGGCTGGACCACCCCGACATCTGTGTTTTCGCCAGCTCGTGGCGCGGGAAGCTGGGCAAGCCGGGATAAAGCACCTTCCGTACTTTGGAATGCGCCTGCAGCCATGTGGTGACAGCCATCGTGTTTTGCTGAAGTTGGGCCATACGTACAGAAAGTGTACGCAAGCTACGTAAGGCCAGATAGGCTTCAGCCGGGCCCAGTGTTGCTCCCAGCAAGACGGCCACTTTCTTAATCCGCCGAAACTGATCCCCGCCCCCTGTGATAAGCCCAAGCACCAGATCTGAATGCCCGGCGATGTACTTCGTACCGGAATGAACGACGAAATCGACGCCAAGGCTGTGGGGTTGTTGATACAGCGGCGTCGACCAACTGTTATCGGCCATTGTTATGGCGCCATGCGCACGCGCGTGCGCGCTCAAGGCGCGCAGATCTTGGATGTGAAAGGTGACACTTCCCGGCGACTCCAAATAGACCAATCGGGTATTCGGCTGTAAAAGAGGGGACAGATCAGTCACATGGGGGTGGAAATAAGTTGTTTCTACCCCCAGTTCTGCCATGATGTCATCCATAAAGCTGCGCGTGGGGCCGTAGCAGGTTTGCACGATGAGGGCGTGATCTCCCCCCTTGAGGATGGACAGCAAGACCGCTGTGATAGCCGCCATTCCCGACGAGGTGGCGATGCAATCCTCTGCGCCCTCCAGCATCGCGATCTTCTGTTCCAGCACACGCACGGTGGGATTGCTCTCGCGACTGTACATATAGCGTTCTTCGAGTCCATCCCTGGTGTCGAGGAACGCCTGCATCGTGGGGAAAGTATAGAGTGAGCTATGGTAGATGGGGGGGTTCACCGAGCCGTGTTGTGCTTCGCGGTCATCTGCTTGATGAAGGAGTCGCGTCGTTGTTTTCATACAATGATGAGCCTTATGGAAGTGTGGTTGCTTGTTGCCTATCGTCAGTTGGAGGAATGTAAACTATGAACCGAGTGTAACGCACAGATAGTCCCCCTCTTGAGTGTTGCTGGCTTGGAAAAGGCAAAACCTGCCACGAATTTCTCGGATTTTCACCAATTCTGTTATCTTTTCGTGTCATTCGTGGCGAAAAAGTCCAGCAACGCTTAACGGGGGCACTATCTGCGCAGCCAGATTTGGACTTGCTGCGTCAGTCGTTTGCTAAGCGGATAGCATTACTTAATTTAAACACATAGGCATACCGGCACGGGACCTGCGCCGGTGAGATCAGTGGTGGTGTAATCATGATTCGATCCCCTTCAGATATCCACTCGATCGCTTGCTTGTACCCCAACAGTTCAACGGAAATCGCCCCTCCTGTATCCAGGCCGACAACATGTAGCTCGTTCTGCGGCCAGGCCGTACAAATAGCGTAAATATCGTTGCCCTTGGCCGTGTAATATATGGCCTGCGCCTCATCGCCACTGCCAGTAGGAGCCCCACGCCAGGCGGTCGTGTCATAGATAGCCTCGCCATTGACACGCAGCCATTCGCCGATATCGGCCAGGCGTTCCTGCATGATCACCGGTATCCTACCATCGGCTGTCGGCCCCACGTTGAGGAGGAAGTTACCACCCCTGCTTACAACATCCACCAGTTCGTGGACTAATGCTTCTGAGCTGCTATAGTCATCAAGGTTCTCTGCCCTGTTAAATCCATAAGAACCGCCGATGCCCCGGCTTTCTTCCCAGGGATGCTCCGATCCCTCCATATCCGCATCGGCATATTCACTCGAGTAGTAGTCTCCATGAGCGCCCGGCATGCCTTTGGCCCAGCGGTCATTCACGACCACCTCCTCTCGATTGGGTGCTTTATTGTACAACCATGCCAGGAACTCCTTGGTTTTTAAGTATGCTTCATCGCCATCCCATTCCCCACCATCTGCGAACAGCAACGAGGGCTGGTAGTTCATCACCAGTTCTTTGAGTTGAGGGAGCAAGTGCTTCTCGACATAGGCATGTTTGGGGATTTGATAACGTTCGATAAGGCCCTGATCGAGAAAATAACCTGACTTTGTACGATGGGTCGGGTTGGTTTCCCATTCCACGATTGAATAATAGAGTCCCATGCGCAAACCCCTGTCTCGAACGGCCTCTGTCAGTTCGCCCACCAGGTCGCGTCTTGGGCCGATCTCGCCGCTGTTCCAATACTCTTTGTAAGGGCTTTTCGTAGGCCAGAGACAATACCCATCATGATGTTTCGCGGTCAATACCACGTATCTTGCACCAGAACGGGCAAAGAGATCGGCCCAGGTCTCAGGATCAAACAACTCGGCGCCGAACATGGGGGCAAAATCTCGATACTCGAAATCGTCACCATAATTGGTTCGATGAAAGGCATCGCCACCCCTTTCGAGATCGCCGATCACACTTGCATAATACCACTCGGCATAGGAGGCATAACGCTGTTCGCCAACTGGCCGCCACGCCGGCACGGAATAGATGCCCCAATGGATGAAAATGCCAAATTTCGCCTCCTCGAACCATGGCGGCATGGGCCTGCTGTCAAGTGACTGCCAGGTTGGTTTGTACTTGAGTGGATGGGTCATGTTGTGTCGCCGTTTCGGAGATAATGTGGATCGTTTTTCGCTCAGGTCGGACAAGCTTACAAGGGAGTGTCATTCATGTCAAAAGGGTGTGTCCTAGATGAGTAATTGGCGTGCCCATATGCTCTATTCTTTAGTCACATTATGAACGAGACCTCTCCGGAATGGTAGGAGTGGTCCCGGAAAAAAGAAGTGGAGGAATAATTAATCGTGAACGGTCAATAATTAACCGTTAATGTAAAGATGTAATCATATGGCGTTTGGGTGGTGAGAACAATCTGCTAATCAAAAGTATATTGAAATAGTAGAGAAGTTCCATTAACAATTAATTATTGATTATTGATTATTGATTACTAATTATTTGGCAGAGGTTTTCGAGAAGTAGCTTCTACGAGTTAGGGTTCTCCCAACTCATTCAGAACACACCGATGTCAAAAGAGAGCACATGAAGATGATGCGTAGACGTTTTGTAAATTTATGGCTTCCTATGATAACCTTACGTTAAGTTAGACATGCGCCATGTTGTTCATCGACTTTGAATACATGTTGCAGGTTTCTCGACTGCCATTCTGCCTCGTCTGCAATCAGGTTTTGGCGTTGGTCAAGTGCAGGTGGATGGCAGTAGAACGAAACCAGGATTCTGGTAATTTACCAACATGGTTTCGCACTTGATTCGTTTGCTGGCTATTTCCCAACAGTTCGACTCCCTCACATCGATGCAGCATCTGGAGGAAGTGAATGGCGCGATATTTGCTTGGCAGAACGGCGGGTCTTGTTTTTGCCATTTTCGTTGCCTCACTGATCACCTTTCTTTTGATGCACTCGGTGCCGGGGGGGCCATTTGACGAGACAAAGATGCCCTTGCCGCCGGCGGCCAAGGCCAATATTCTGCGAAAATATGGCCTTGACAAGCCGCTATGGGAGCAATACGTGCGCTACATGTGGAATGCTCTACAAGGGGATTTCGGCGTTCCCTTCCAGAGCCCTACCGAAACGGTGACCGAACTGATCAGGCGTGTGTGGGTTCCGACCCTGCAGTTGGGCTTGATGACGGTGTTTCTAAGTTATTCGTTGGGCTTGACCCTGGGTATCGTCGCGGCCTTACGCCAAAATACCTGGCTGGATTATACAGTGTCTTTATTCGCTACCTCTGGTATGACGGTGCCAAGTTTTGTAATAGCCACCTGGCTGATTCTTATCTTTGCCGTGCGCCTGCGCTGGCTTCCCACAGGGGGATGGGGAGAGCCCAAGCACTACATCATGCCGGTGTTGGCCTATGCCCTTCTGCCCATGGCCATGGTCGCCCGCTACACCCGGGTTAGCATGTTGGAGGTGCTGCATGCCGACTATATCCGAACCGCGCGCAGCAAAGGCCTCAAGGAACGCTGGGTTGTTTTACGTCATGTTTTTAAGAACGCCTCGATTCCCCTGATCACGGTACTTATCGTTTTTATCCCCGACCTGCTGACCGGCTCCATCTTTATCGAATCGGTGTTCAGGATTCCCGGACTGGGACGATTCTTCGTCACCAGCACCTTTCAGCGGGACTATCCCATGATTATGGCTCTGATTCTGTTGATAGCAGTGCTATGGGGGGTGACTTATCTGGTTGCCGATGTCCTGCTCACCGTGGTAGACCCGCGCGTACGCTTGAGGGACTAGAATCGTGACGACGGATACTGCTAACGCCGAAGCTCAGCCCACCTCCGCATTGAAGATACCCAAGCACCGCAGCCTGTTACAGGACGCTGCCCGGCGTTTCTCTCATAACAGGCTGGCTGTGGTAGGACTTGTCGTGGTCCTGCTCCTGATCTTTGTCGCTATATTCGCCGATTTTCTGGCGCCCACTCGCTATGACAAGTCTGTACTTTCAGAAGCACTACAGTTTCCATCTTCAGCGCATTGGATGGGAACTGATGCGGTCGGGCGTGACCAGTTAAGCCGCATTATTTACGGGGCGCGCACATCACTTGTCGTAGCCCTTTCAGTTTCGGCTATCGCCATCCTTATCGGCGTAGCACTGGGCGCTGCGGCGGGGCTTCTGGGGGGGCGAGTTGATTTTGCGGTCACACGAGTCATTGAGATCATGACGGCTTTCCCCAGTATCCTTTTTGCTTTACTTATTTTGAGTGTTTTTGGCTCCGGTCTTGTCAACGTTATCTTTGCCCTCTCTATTGTCAGTTGGATTGGTCTGACGCGTTTAACACGTGCCCAGCTGTTTTCGTTACGCGAGAAGGATTATGTGCTCGCTTCCCGAGCCGTTGGCGCGGGCAATCTCTATATCATCCGCCGCCATTTGCTACCCAACGCACTACCGGCACTGATCGTTATGGTAACTCTCAGTATTCCGGTTATCATTTTTGCCGAGGCCGGACTGAGCTTTTTGGGTCTCGGTATCAACGATCCTCTGCCCAGTTGGGGGAAAATGGTCGGTACCAGTTCAGCGTATATTCGGGTCTATTGGCATCTGGCGCTTTTCCCGACGATGATGATCGCCATCACCACACTTGGATTCACCTTTTTGGGTGATGGTTTGCGTGATGCTCTTGACCCGAAAATGCTTAAATAGTCGAATAACCCGGCTGTCCGGATAAGGACGGGTTACCAAACCCGAACTTTGCGGTCGCTCTTGTAAAGGAGGTGATCTGAAGTCTTATTAGGTCGCTTAGCTATCACAGCATAGTACGTCGTCGCTTTATCTCGCAGTTTTTTTAACCCCGTCATTCATCAAGGAGGATAATGATGGCTAGCCTGAACAAGAAACGTTTTACTGTACTCCTCGCATTACTAGTGCTGCTGGCCCTGACGTTTTCCGCTTGCCAGGCGGCGCCTGCTGCCCCCGCCGCACCGGCAGCCAGCCCCACCCCCTTGCCTGCGCCGGCAACGCCTGTGCCTACCACAGAGGCAGAGGAACCTGCGGCAGAAGAGCCCGTAGAAGAACCGGCAGAAGCACCTGCTGAGGGCATGGTCAATGCATTTGGCGTTACCTTGCCGGCCGATGCCGCTCCACCCGAACAACAGTATCTCCGCGTTTTGATCGGCCCACCCTACGGCACGATCGACTTCCCGGTAGCGGTCTACAACCGCCCCGGCCCCCCATGGCAGACGTTGAGTACGCCCTTGATCCGACTCGACAAGAATTTCGAATTGCAGCCAGCGGCGGCGTTATCATGGGAGGTAGCCGATGACAACCTGACTTGGACCTTCCACATGGATCCGGAATTGACCTGGAGCGACGGTGTGCCCGTGACGGCCCACGATTATGTATGGACCTTCCAGTACATGGCCGATCCGGTGCACGCTTACGACTTTGCCTGGTACTGGGGCTTTTCCTCTAATCCCAAGAACTGGAGCCAGGTGGTTAGCGGCGAGTTGCCCTTAGAGGAATTGGGCGTCACGGCCATCGACGATTTTACCCTGCAGGTCGTCACCGAGCAACCGGCGCCCTACACACCCGCCACCATGATCTTCTCCCGACCAATGGCCAAACACCAGGTCGAGAAATTCGGTGAATTCTACAACAATGATCCTGAGACCTCCATCTCTTCTGAGCCCTGGATTCTCGAGGAGTGGACCAAGGGCAAACAGATCGTGATGAGCCCCAATCTGAATTACACCGGCAATGAAAAGCCCTTCTTGGAGGGGTTTACCTTCATTTACGGCGACTGGGATCAGGAGTTCAATACTTATCTGGCCGACGAGATCGATTGGGTGAATGCACACTATTCACCGGCTGACCTCGATTTTATCGCCGCCGATCCGCAACTGAGCCAGGAATACCATCCCGGTTTCGGCGACTTCCGCACTCACTACCTCTTCTTCGACACCTTTAGCCCGCCCTTCGATAACCTGCAAGTGCGTCAGGCTTTTGCCCATGCCATCGACCGTCAGTCCCTGGTAGACAATGTCGTTAAATTCGCGGGCCAGGTTGGCTATGGCATGCTCATGCCTGGTTTCCCGGATGCAATACCTCCGGCAGAACTTGAGGAAACACAGAAATTCGACCCCGAATTGGCCAGAGAATTGCTTGCTGAAGCAGGCTATCCAGGTGGCGAAGGCTTCCCTAAACTGACCCTTATGTTGCGAAATGCTCCGGAGCTGGATGTGGCAGTGACCAACGCCATCGGCGCCATGCTCAATGAACACCTGGGCATTGAAACTGAGATCAGCAACATCGACCAGAAGACCTTCATGGACCAGATGAACGCTTATGAGATCGGCATCGGTGAGGTCTCCTATGGCATGGACTACTTCGACGCCTCGAACTTGCTTGGGATCTGGAAATCGGGAGGTCGTCATGCCTGGAAGAATGAGAAATTCGACCAGTTAGTGACAGATGCCTCAGCCGAAATGGCTGATCCTGAGAAACGATCTGCAATGTTCGTCGAGGCTCAGGAAATTCTGTCTGAAGACGTCGGCGGCATCTTCTTATGGCACGCCACCCCGGCAGACATGTGGAAACCCTACATCAAGGGTGACCAGCTTGAACCGGACAAGTTCGGCGTCCAGGCCTGCCACTGGCCCTGCATGGAAAGCATCAGCACCACCAAGTACTCCACCTACGTCACCGAGGACGTGGCGAATTACCCCCGCGGACAATAACCATAATCGTTCGTCAGACTTCAGGATAACAACTCTAACAACCCTTTAGTCCAGAAGGAGGCATGGAATCATCCCATGTCTCCTTCGCCGCGGTTAAGGCTGACTCAAAGAAATAATGATCCAAATGTTGAGATAGTTGTTAACAGAGTGACGAGCCGGATCACGGATCCGGCTCGTCACTTCGGTGCAAGTTCGGATCATTTAATTTTTTGGCTTGGCCTAAGTGAAGACAACCATTCCTGGAAACGTCCGTCCAAGAAGGTGGGCGGACTACAGTCATCAAGATCATTGACATCAAAAACCAAAGAAACGAGGAGCCAAATGTCCCCTCATAATCAATCTCACCACAAACATACTGACGATGTACGCGAAGCACTGACCTATCGTGGCGATGCCCTACGCGCTGTGGCTCTGCCTCTGGGGGGCATCGGCACCGGCAGCATCGCCCTGGCAGGTGACGGCGGTTTGCGCCAATGGCAGATCGTCAACAATGTCAATCATGATGCGCATGTACCCGACAGCTTTTTCGCCATCCGCGCCGGCCGTGAGCAAGCCGATAAAACTGCGGCCGTATTGCAATGCGCTGCCCTCTACGACGACGGCAATTTCCAACCGGCCCCCAGTGTTAGCGATCACTTGATCCCTGATTCCTCACGTCAACTGTTGGCAGAGCTACCAGGTGTGGCAGGGTTGGAGATCACGGCTCGATATCCCATCGTTGAAGTCACCTATCAAAGTCAGGCCTTGCCGGTTGCTGTGACGCTCGAGACCTTTAGCCCCTTTATTCCACTCGACAGCAAGGATTCAGGTCTACCTGTGATTCTCTTCAACTTTACTGTGGCCAATCCCAGCGACCAGCCCCAGCAGGTGTCTCTGATGGCCGCCCAACAGAACATCGTGGGCTGGGATGGAAAGACATCCATCGATGGCACACACCATGCCGGTTACGGTGGTAATACCAACAACCTCGTGCATCTGCGCGACATGTCTGCGTTGGTCATGGGCAATGATCGCCTGCAGCCTGAACATCCAGCCAATGGGCAATTGGTGCTGGCCGCGCTCAAACGCCCTGCTGACGAGATCTGGGCCCTGGCGCAGTGGCAATCCCGCCGCCAATTGTGGGAGCGATTTACAGGTGGCGGCCATCTCTCGACCCAACTCAACCCGGGCTCCAGCCCTGATGGTAGGACCTGGAACGGTGCGATAGCTGTGGCATTCGAGCTTGCACCTGGCGCAAGTCGCACCGTAACCTTTGTGCTGGCGTGGCATTTCCCAAACCGCTACGTAACCTGGGACCAGAGGCATATGGGCGTCCATGATCGCAAGAGCCACTTCTGGCTGGGGAATCAGTACAGTAATCGCTTCGACAGCGCTTTGGCAGTGGCAGAATATGTGCGAGATCATTACGAACGCCTGCTGAAGCAGACAACAACCTATCGAAGTCGTTTCTTCGACAGCAGTTTACCCTGGCAGTTGCTGGAATCGGTGGCCGCGCCTGTCTCTACCATCCGTTCGCCCACATGCCTTTGGAACGAGGATGGACGATTCTACGGATTTGAAGGTTGCCATGGCGCCAGCACCACGCATGGTGTTCAGGAAGGCTGTTGCCCGATGAATTGTACCCATGTTTGGAATTACGAGATGGCGTTGGCACGTTTGTTCCCCGATCTGGAACAGAGCATGCGAGAAACCGACTTGAAGGAGCAGATGAGTGCCCAGGGTGCTATCCCCCACCGCACGCCCCTACCTCTCTATTTATCTCGACCCTGGGATGAGTTCATCGGCGGGCCGCGTAATCCGGCCATGGATGGCGAGCTGGGAACGGTGCTCAAGACATATCGAGAGATCCGCCACGGAGCAAGTCGCGCCTGGTTCGACGAGATCTGGCCGCAAGTCAAGCGTTTGATGCAGCATATCATGGAGGACTACGACAGCGAGGGCGATGGTGTTATCCGTGGAGAACAACCCAACACCTACGATATCTCGATCTATGGCCCCAACACCTTTATCGGCAGCCTCTACCTGGCGGCCCTGCGCGCTGCCGAAGAAATGGCTCGTTTACAGGATGAGGATGGCCTGGCCCAACACTATCGGGATCGTTTCGAACTGGGCCGAGAGAACTACGATGCCATCTGCTGGAACGGCGAGTATTACGTGCAGATTGTGGACCTGGAGCAGCACACCGAACAGCAGTTTGGCCTCGGTTGCCATATGGACCAGTTGTTGGGCCAGTGGTGGGCACACTCTCTGAGTTTAGGTTACGTTTTGCCCGAGGAACACGTCAAAACTGCGGCGCTGAACATGTTCAAGTTCAATCGCCGCCAGGGCTTCATAAGGGAGGAGCAGTCACCTCGCATCTATATGGATGAACGGGATAGCGGGCTCTACATTTGCACCTGGCCTCACGGCGGCAAACCTGAGATCCCTACCCAATACAGCGATGAATGCTGGAGCGGTCTAGAGTATCCCCTGGCCTATCTTCTGCTCTACGAGGGGTTCGATGAACAGGCGTTGACCATGCTCGCAGATATCCGCGAACGCCATGACGGCCGCCGCCGCAGTCCCTGGAACGAGGTAGAGTGCGGAGATCATTATGTACGCCCCATGGCCAGTTGGCCCCTGTTAGAGGTCGCATCTGGGATTGATTACGATGCTGCTCAGGGTAGTCTGACTATAATGCCACGCTTACACCCGGTCGAATTTCAAAGTTTCTTCATTACCGGCAGTGCCTGGGGCGCCTTCAGGCAGAATGGCGAAGGGGCCCGACTAAGCGTGGACTACGGCAGCCTGAAACTGAGATCGATTCGAACGCAGGACGATGGTCAGTCTGTCATAGTCCATTTAGGGGAGCAAAGCATCGATGCCGGTATTGATTCAGGCGACGGCCACACGCAAATACAGTTCAGCCAACCGATCGTGGTTAGCGAGGGAGAATCATTGACTATACAGTTTATATGAGCTGTGAATGGCAGTACAGCGTTAAATTAACCTCAGTTCGGAGTTAAAAACAGGCTCACGGATCAACATAGATTAACACGGATAAACCCATTTCTTCGTAGTTAGAGTCGACAACCAAACCATTAGGAATCCGTGTCATCCATTTAATCCGTGAGCGAATTTAGAACTTCGAATTCAGATTTAATTATGTTTTCTGTCATTTTGAGGGACGACCTGCGGTCGGACGACGAAGCAATCTCCATGTCTGTAAAATGCGCTCAACAAGCTTGGGGATTGCTTCACCAAACGACCAGAGGTCGTCGTTCGCAATGACATATTTAGATTACTTCGTTAACGATGTACTAGTCCATCGCCGCGAAAGTAACCGGACAGTTCGTAGTAGGCAATTCATCGCCGTGGCCGGTTCGATTCAGCGCTAATGAAACCTGAGCGAATAACCCGGCAATGTAACCTGTGCGTTCGCGAGGCCCGCACCAGGATGAATACGCTGTGCTACATAACAGCGCGCCATAATGAGTGGTACGCAGATGACGCAGTAACATTGCATATGAGATTGCGAGGCCCGCACCGGGATGAATTA
>JAAENG010000225.1 GCA_024224665.1 Chloroflexota bacterium
CTTTCTGGACGGATAGGTCTAACTCTGCTTCATCAAGGGACTTGGGGTACGTGCGGGCCATATCTTCAACGACGCCGGCAATGGTCACGCCTTGATCTCGCGTCATCAGCAATGCCAACCCCCAAGTGTCTGCCTGTCGATCCGGCAGCGCCTGGGCAATGAGGATCGAGGCGCTCAGCGGTTCCACCACCAGCAAGAGCGGCTGGTCTTGAAAATAGGTCTCGTCCCGAAGCACAATTACGGGGCCCAGGGGCGTGGCGTCGACTTGCGCCAGCACTTGCCCGCTCGCTCGCCGGCCTCGCTGAGCAATTCACTGATCCAGCTAATGCCGCGAGACTGGCCAAAAGCCTCCTCTAGCACTTGTTGCATGGGCCGAATCGCTATCTTGCCTGGAAAGGCCGCTGTCAAGACCGTACGCCGCAGTTGATTCTCCGACAGAACCCCCTTTTCCTCTTCTCTGCCTGGAGCTGCTAAGCTTCTCACCTTTTCCGGAGGCAGCAAGAGTCGCTCTTGTACTCGCTCGGTCAAATCGTACAGCCCTCTGCGAGACAACATGAACATATCCGCCATCCACGTCACGATCCCCCACGGGCGTCGTTCCCGAGGCAGGCTCATGATCATCGTCATGAACAGTATGTCTGCCTGACCCAGGTGTGGCAACTTCGGGGCGATGGTGCTGGCTTCGCCGCCACCCAGTAACTGATACACGTACTCGATTGGGGCTGGCCATAAAGGCGACATCTCTTGCGTTTCTGTGTACAATACCATGGGAAGGTTCCTCCTTGACTGTGGTGATTTTGATGATTTCCCACTAGTTTAGTGGAATCTTCCTGTTCATTCAATTGTTAAGGTGCGCAGGCTCAATTACCCTTCTTGCTAAACGACCTACTTGTCAACATGGTCCAGGCCGCATAATGAACTATGCCCGCATTTGTGAAGATGAGGAACCGGTTCCATGAACCATGCCTAAAGATCGATTTCTAGCGTAATGAACCATGCCGGAATTTGCGTGAATCCGCTTAAAAAGGCGTGTTTCGTTAGCAAAAACATCACGTAACACGCAATACGCAACACGATCTTTCTAGGATCACACGAAATCATGTTGATCCAATCTAGATCTCCCGATAGTAGTTTTACACCAACCCTTGGATCACTTGGGCGACCCGCGCGGCTGTATCGTCCCAGCTAAATCGAGCGGCCTGCGCCAGTAGCCGGGTTGGTTCAGGAGCATTGTGGAGAGCATCGAGGATGCCACGGGCGAATGCTTGTTCGTCATTGGCAGGGACCGGCTTTAGTGTATCACCGACTATTTCTGGCAGAGAGCTGCTGTCGCTTACCAGGGCCGGGGTGCCGCATGCCATCGCCTCCAGAGGGGGCAAGCCAAATCCTTCGTAGCGGGAGGGGAAGAGAAATAGATCGGCCAGAGTGTAAAGGGCGGGCTTATCAACGTCCGGGACAAAGCCAAGAAGTCGCACGGATTGCGCCAGGTCGAGTTCAGCGAGGGTCGTTTGGGGGTTGCTAGACCAGGTGTCGTCAGGTTCGGGCAGTTTTCCGGCGATGAGCAATGGTGGGAGATCGGCTCGTTCTGCTCTGGCGACGGCATAGGCTCGAAGGAGGAGGGGGATGTTCTTCCGCGGATCAAATCCGCCCAGATAAAGCAGGTATCGTTCCGGCAGATCGTATGCCCTGCGCACACGCTCGAGTTCCGTGCCATCGTCCACCCGCGCGTGGGGATAACCCAGACTTTCATATGCAACATGCAGGCGCTGGGCGGGGATGTCGAGATAGCGTACGATATCGTTGTGCGCTGACTGACTTACGGTGAGTACAACGCTGGCACGGCGAGCACTGCGCGAGATCAACGCATTGTAGGCACGCGCCGTTGGTTTTGAAGCATAATCGGGTAACAGTAGCGGAATCAGGTCGTGGATAGTCACCACGGTTGGGCAGGGTAAAAGGTAGGGTGATCCCCAGTAAGGCACAAAGGCGACATCGGCATTGAGTTCTTTGCATCCTGTTGGGAAAGTCCGCTGCTCCCACAGCAGTTTGATGAGCTTGGCGCCCCGAGCCAAAGCCGGCAGTTGCTGGTGTCGCACGCTGACTTGATCCGGCAGGGATAGTGGCGGATCATAGCCTGATAAGGCCGGAAGTATCAAAGTCAGGTTCCAGCCAGGCAATTTCTGAGGCAGATGGCTGAGCAAACCCTGCAGATATTGCCCCGAGCCGGTATTTGTCTGACCCCAGAACCAGCCATTGATACCTAGTTGCGGCATTACAACTCCCGCCCATCTCTTCCATTCGCAGCAAGAGTCAGCAAATCATCAAGTGGCATATCGGCCAAAGAATCCAGACGTAGATGTGTGTGTTCGAAGGTTAGTTGGCCGGTGACAGCATTGGGTACAGCGACCGTAAACAAGCCTGCACGCATTGCAGCCACTGCGCCAGTTGGCGAGTCCTCTACGGCAATAGCCTGCTGCGGTTGGATATTTAGAGCCTCGACGGCCATCAGGTAGAGCGCCGGATCCGGTTTGGCATATTCGACATCGTCGGCAGTAAAGATGCAATCGAAATAGTGGTGGAGATTTCGCCGTTCCATATACCATGTCAGCCATTGCCGTGTATTGCTGGTGGCGATGCCTAAACCTAGTCCCAGACACTTGGCCTGACTCAAATAGTCTGCGATTCCCGGCCGCAAAGGTTGTAGCCCCACCAATTCCCTATAGCGCGCGCGGCGTTGAATTCGCACCTCCTCCCGATTCACCTCATGTCCACACTCAGCTTCCAAATGGCCGTAGAAATCGAAATAGCCATCTGGCTTCCCGACGGTATTCTTCCACGCATCAAACGACAACTCCGCTCCATGCGCCTGAAACATCTCCTGCCAGGTCTGATAATCAGGCATCTCTGTGTCGATAATGGTACCGTCGAAGTCGAAGATAATGGCTTGAATCATAGTGATGGTTCGTGCTAGTAGGCAGACAATTCAAGCGCAGCTTCATAGATTTTATCGACATCGGGCCGGTAAAAGTCTTCTAAGGGGGGACTGAATGGGATAGGTGTATCAAGTCCACCCAAGCGGCGCACGGGGCCATCCAACCATTCGAAGGCCTTATCCGAGATCAGGGCAGCGACTTCGGCGCCCACCCCTGCCAGTTGATTAGCTGAGTGCACGATTAAGACTTTGCCGGTCTTGCGGGTAGTTGCGAGAATGGCCTCGGTATCGAGAGGTTTGAGGCTGCGGAGATCGAGCACATCCGCTTCGGTTCCAGCTTCCGATAAACGTTCGGCCGCCGCCACTGCTTCGCGTAACTGCGCGCCATAGGCGATGATGGAGAGATTATCCCCCTCCCGGACAAGATTGGCTTTGCCCAGAGGCACGGTGTAGTCATCTGCAGGCACATAGCCTTTCGATGAGCGATAGAGGGGCTTGCTTTCGAAATAGATGACGGGGTTGTTGTCGCGGATGGCCGAGATCAGGAGCCCTTTGGCATCAGCAGCTGTGGCCGGGGCAACTACCTTGAGGCCGGGCGTATGCACAAACCAGGCTTCAGGATTTTGGCTGTGAAAGGGGCCGGAGCGGATACCACCATCCGAGGGCGCCCGAATCACCCAGGGTACGGCGGCGCCAAAACGATAGTGTGAGGTAGCGGCAAATTGCACGATGCTATCGAACCCACTGCTGATAAAATCGGCAAACTGAATCTCAATGATCGGACGTAAACCCATCATGGCCATGCCCGTGGCCATGCCGATAAAACCTAACTCGGCCAATGGCGTATTCATCACCCGTTTGGGCCCGAACTCTGCTTCGAATCCCTTCGTGACCTTGAACGCCCCGCCGAACTCGCCGGCGATATCTTCGCCCATGACAAAAACATTGGGGTCACGCCGCATTTCCTCGCTCAACGCCTCACTGATGGCGGCGACATAGGTCATGACCCGGCTGTCGTCATGGCATTCCTCGCCGGCGAATCCGAATGTGAGATGGGATTGAGACATGGTCACAGTAGGAAGATGCTCGAGAATTCAGTCGCCTGCCAGGGCCAGGGATACCGCGGCCTGGGCGTGTAGTGCTGTTGTATCAAATAGGGGGATGGCCGTATGTTCTTGCTGCACCAACATCGTGATCTCCGTACAGCCCAGGATGATGCCTTCCGCCCCCTTACGAACCAGGTCATCGATGATACGCAGGTACGCTGCGCGGGACTCCTTATTGACAGCACCCAACACCAATTCCTCGTAAATAACAGTGTGGATGATCTGACGATCATGATCGTCGGGGATGAGCACATTCAGGCCATGTACATCGCTGAGCCTGCCACGATAGAAGTCTTGTTCCATGGTAATACTCGTGCCAAGCAGGCCAACGCTGCCAAGGCCCACAGCCTTGATGTGCTCGGCTGTGGCGTCGGCGATATGCAGAAGTGGGATATCGATGATAGCCGTGATCGCTGGCGCTACTTTGTGCATGGTGTTGGTACAAATGACCAGAAAATCGGCGCCGGCAGCCTGAATCTGTGCGGCAGCAAATGTCAATGTGCGCCCGGCTTCATCCCAATCCCCACGGGCCTGCATCACTTCTATATCCTGAAAATCGACACTAACCAAGGCGATCTGGGCCGAATGCAAGCCGCCCAGCCTCTTTTTCACGCCCTCATTGATCCAGCGGTAATACAATTCTGTGGATTCCCAGCTCATGCCGCCCAGCAAGCCAATCGTTTTCATAGTCAATACCTCAAGGTGCGTAAACATTATCGAACACGGTTTCGGGTTCTGGCCAGGGGCTGGCTTCGGCGAAGCTTATGGCATCTTCGACTTCGACAACACAGCGCTGTCCGATTTCATCTAGCTCGACCTGATCGGCGATACCCTCGGCCAACAGTTCTGTCTCGAATAACGTGATGGGATCCCTTTTTACCCAGGTTGCCAGTAGCTCGCGTGGCACATATTCAGCGCCATCATGGATAGCATGTCCCAGCATTCGCATGGTCTTGGTCTCGATTAGGGTGGGCCCGCCACCACTGCGCGCCCGCTCGACCGCTTCCCTGGCGACTTCATAAACGGCCAGCACATCGTTGCCATCTACAATAACCCCTGGCATGCCATAATTCTGGGCGCGTTTGGCGATATCGAAGACTTTCATCTGCTGCTCCAACGGCGTCGAGTAAGCGTACAGGTTGTTTTCGACAACGATCACCAGGGGAGCGGCGTATACCGACGCCATGTTCATCGTTTCGTGGAAGAGGCCGGCACTGCTGCCGCCATCCCCCGTAAAGGTCATGGCCACGCCCGGTTCTTGGCGATAGCGGAAGCTCATGGCCGCGCCCAACGCCGGAGGCAGCGAATGAGGAAGATGGCTAATAAATCCGATAAGACCGAGGCTGAGATCGCCCATGCCGTGCAGATTGGCGTCTTTGCCTGCGGTTACGCCGGTGGCGCGTCCCAAGAGGTTGGCAAAAATGCGGCGGGGGGTGAGACCACGTACGAGATAGCAGCCCAGGTCTCGGTGCATGGGTGCGATCACATCATCAGGTGCAAGTGCATAGGCCATGCCCACACTGGTCGCCTCATGCCCGCGCTGGCTGAATATGCCCCCCACACCTTTTCCCTGCTTCCAATAAGCGAGCATGCGATCATCGAATGTGCGGGTCAGGCGCATCCAATAATAGATATCGAGTTTGGTAGGTGTATCGAGCTTCAACTTGGCCATAATCTAGATTAGGCTCAACTGGATCTCATGTGGTTTTCGAAAATACGTGTTGCGTGTTGCGTGTCAAAACCGAATATGTTGTGCGATACACGCTTTCCTAATAAGACCACATGAGTTCCGAAAGAGTCCATAGTTTTTTTGGTGAATTGAAGATCGGGGATCAACTAGCATCCGGCAACGGGTTAAGATAGTACATTGGCAGGTAATCTCAAATCCTCCAATCTCTTTCCTTCAAGCCGCAACCTCATGCAACTGTCCTCGCACCAGCGCCATCAACTCGCCTACCATGCTGCGATCAAAGGCGAAGCTAGCGCCGGCGGTTTTGAATAATTCTGGGAGCGAACGAGTGTAGCCTAGCGACAAGGCAGAGCGGTAATCGGCCACGGCTTTACCTTGGTCCTGTAGCGCATTTCGCCAGACCTGCAAGGCGCCAAGCTGGGCCAAGCCATATTCGATGTAATAAAAGGGCACGTCAAAAATGTGTCCCTTGCGGTGCCAACCCGTCTCTTTCTCAATCTGCAATGTACTGTAGTCAAGTCCCGGCAAAAATCGCTCCCATAGCTCACTCCATTTGTGGTCGATATCAGCGGCATCGATGTCATCACCGGCCTCGGCATAGAGCCAGTGCTGTATGCTGTCCATCACCGCCATAAAGGGCAAGAAGAAGACAATGCCATAGAGTTGTTCGGTGAGGGCGCGCTTGAGATCGGCATCGCCATAAAAACCACCATTGTTACGTGTCCAATAGGGAATGCTCAACAGTTCCATGGACATGGAGGCCACTTCGGCGAACTCCATGGGCGAATGGTGGTTCCAAACCAGCGATTGCTGGCGATACGCCTCGGCAAAGTGGAAGGCGTGGCCCCCTTCGTGCATGAGCGTGCGTACGTTGCGAGGGGATCCGGCTGCATTCATAAAAATGTAAGGCTGCCCGCTCACCGGGAAGGACTCGCAATAACCGCCGGGGGCTTTATTGGGGCGCGAGTCCAGATCCAGCCAGCCATCCCGCATGGCCTTGAAATAACCACCCAACACGGGATCAACCTGATTGAAGATGCGATTGGCGCCTCCTTCCAGTTCGTTGATCGTGGCAAAGGGTCGCAACGGCTGCTCGTCGGGATCGACCGTCGGCGCCCAAGGGCTGGCGACGCCCAGTTCCCATGGGCGCAATGTAGACAGACCTAGTTCACCGGCAATGGTTTGATAGAGTTCGGTAGCCAGTGGCACGACTTCATGTTCGATCGCGTCGTGGAATATGAAACAGTCTTCAGGTGTATAATCGAAACGTCCCATGGTCTGCCATTGGTAACTGCGGAAGTTATCGAGCCCGGCATTTTGGGCAAGTTGGCGGCGCAGGGGAAGCATATGCAGGAAGAGGTCATCAAGCTCAGCTCTTTGGGCCAGATATTCATCCAAAACCAGGCGCCATACTTGTTCACGCTTCGCCCGATCCCGGTTGGACAGCATCACCTCTGCTTGCGGGATGGTTTTGATCTCGCCCTCCCAGGCGATGCTCAAGCCACCGGTGATCTCGCTATAGCGCTTGCCAAGCAGTTGTAGCTCGCTGATCAGTGGCACGTTGGCATCCTGGAAAATGCCAGCTTCGGCGCGCAGCCGTTTCAGCATTTGCGCGGTTTCATT
The DNA here is from genome assembly GCA_024224665.1 of Chloroflexota bacterium. Lineage (GTDB taxonomy): Bacteria > Chloroflexota > Anaerolineae > J102 > J102 > PIVW01. Next base: position 7,352 of record JAAENG010000225.1, read on the forward strand.
CGTGGGTTCGTAACCCTCGACCGCAAGCAGTTTCTGTTTCAGTGCCTGTTCGACGGGCGAGTAGCTGGGGATGATCTCGGTCACCCACTGTTTGAAACGAGCGTCGGCAGCTTCATCCACCGTGTTTTCGGTGATTTCTCGGTAAATCTGGCCACCAGCTTCTTCCAGCACAGATTCCAAATCGCTCCATTGCTGGAGCCATTCGCGCACGTTGTCGGCTGAGAGTTCTTGTTCGAGGAGCGTGTCCGTATGCGGCTGGATGCTGGACCAGTCAAGGGGATCTATTTTAAGGAAATAGGGGTTCATAGAGAAGGGGGGCCATTTGTTTGGGATAAGGTTGCTATTCACCTAGGGGTGCAACGCACTGAGGTAGTACCGATTTAGCCCGTTTTGTGGTTACTATTATCGAGTGTAGAGTGCTCAGTGCGTTGCACCCGGTGTAAACTGAATAGATAGGAGATAAGATTCTGGTCGAGTAACAGTATAGCGGTTGCACTGTGGGTGGTCAATTGGATTTGCCGAGATTGAAATGGCTTGGGTTGCAACCGACATTCTTGTATACTGGCAGGGTGTTCCCTTTAATGATCGTATTTTTAAAGACACATCTACCTGGAAATTGACCTATGTTGCAAGGAAAACGAGTCGTACTACGTGCCATCGAATCAGAAGACCTGCCACAGTATGTGCGCTGGTTCGCCGATACCGATATGCTGCAATACTTCGGATTCTACTACCCAATGAATCTGGATCAAGAAACAAACTGGTATGAAGGCCAAAACCAGGATCCGGATCGCATCAACTTTGCCGTCGATCATGAAGACCAACATATTGGGGGGGGTGGCTTCGCATCTTTGGACCGCCGAAACCGTAATGGCGAGGTGGGGCTCTTTATCGGCGAGAAATCGCTGTGGGGCCAGGGTCTGGGACAGGATATCTTGACGACGCTTGTCGAGTACGGCTTCGATTATTTGAATCTGCATCGTGTTTTTTTGCGAGTATTCGCCGAAAACGCACGTGCTGTTCGAGCTTACGAAAAGGTCGGTTTCGTGATGCCGAATGGCGACATGGTCGCTGGCATAACATGCTCTTTATGAGTGTGCTGTCTCATGAGTGGCAAAAATAATAGTTCTTCCCCTATCATCAGGTATCGACCTCGCAAATTTGCAAAAACCATCACTCCCTTGACAATCGACCTCAACAGTCGGAGGTGTCGTTTTGGATAGTATAGGTCTACTCATCGGCCTGTTCGGCCTCTTTATCGGCGTTCTCATCATGGCCAATCTGGCGGATAGGGAACAGCAGGCGGAATCGCCCGCTAAAACCTGGGCTGTGCTCACGTATCTTGTCCTGGTCTTTTTCTGGGGAGGTATGTTTGCGACCGGCTTGCTTGCCACACTGGCCGGTCTCGTCGCTCAGACGGCGCCGGAGATCATGGCGCCTGGTTTCAGCGATGACCCTGCCGCGAACGCCGAGTTGTTTGCCAGTCTGCCCCAGGTGGGGATGGGACTGTGGCTGCCGGCAATATTGGGCATGTTGTTCTTGTTACCACCTGTCCGGCGTTTATGCGCGCGTTTTCTGAACATCGAAGCAGATCGGTTGGTGCATGCGGTGGCGCTCTCGTTTACCATGCTCATTGTCGCCAATCTTTGGGTGACGGTTGCCTTTGGATTGGACACACTTGCAGATACTATTGCTCAAGGCCCGGAGTTAGGCACCAATGAACTTGTGCGTATGACCTGGGTGCAGGAGTTGCTCTTCGCCGTAACCGCGATTTTCGGCGTGGGTTGGATGGTACGTCGTGGTTGGAGTGAAAGCATCGTGCGCTTGAGCGCGATCACTCCAACCCTGAGGCAGGCTTTGCTGGGTTTGGCAATCGGTGTGGTTCTGGCTTTGATTCTGATCCCCTTGGAGTATCTGCTAGACACAACCGGCATTGGCTACAATGAAGATGTGGCCCGCATCAGCGAGCAATTGGTTGGGCCGCTAACAGAATCGCTGCTGGGCATCCTCACATTGGGCATAGCTGCCGCACTTGGCGAGGAATTCATCTTTCGTGGTGCACTGCAACCCCGGTTTGGTATCCTCCTTACGGCTGTGCTGTTTGCACTCCTGCATAGTAACTATGGTATAACTCTTAGCACCTTGATCGTGTTATTGGTAGGTTTGGTATTGGGAGTCATCCGCCGCCGTTACAACACCTCGACTTCGATGATTGTACATGCCACCTATAACATCTCGCTAGGTTTGATAGCCTATTTCAGTCTCATACCCGAATGGTGATCACTTATGTTTAAGCGAAGCAAGAAGTTCCCCCTGGTAAAACCTGTTCTCTTGTTGGCAGCTTTGACTTTATTATTGATTTTAGCTGCATGTCAATCACTCTATCCTCCGCTGGCAGCACCTGCGCCCGCTGGTGTGGAGGTGGCTGAAGTTGCCGAGCCGGAACCGACGGAAGCACCCACGGCTACAGCGACAGAAGCGCCGACCGCCACGCCGGTACCAACTGACACACCCACCCCCGCACCCACCGACACCCCTACGCCCGCACCCACCGATACCCCGACCCCCGAACCGACAGTAGCGGCGGCAGCGGCGGCAGCGGCAGCACCTGCGAAGTCTTTGTTTGTAATGACCGAAGCAGAAGTGAACAAGCAGGTTCAGGACGCCATCGCTGCACAGCCCAACGTTCCCATTTCCGAAGTCTATGTTGATCTGCGTCCGGACCGGATCGCCTTTGGCGGCCGCGCCAAGATCGGGTTCTTTGCCATGGATTTGGAAATCGAAGCCAGTTTGCCGGTGAGTGACTGCCGGCCGCAACCCAAGATCGAAGAGGTCAAGGTCAATGATGAAGCCGCTGCCGGCTTCATTCGCACACAGGTCGAAAACCAGGTAGCGCCTTACCTTTCAGATTTCACGCAGATGGACCTCGGCATTTGTGTCGAAGAGATCGAGATCACAGATAACGAGATCATCATTACCGGGTCTACACCTTAATGCGTGCATGATATTCGAACGTTGACGTATAAATTTGTAAGTTCGGCGCACGGTGTTTGCAAAAACACTGTGCGCCTTTTTTATTTTAATCTGAGTGCGAAGTCCAAGGTTCCAAGTGTTCAGGCACTAATTCGAGATCATCGACAAAAAGTTATCTGATCCTCGAATCCGCTGTTGGCGGTTATCAGGTGCAATACCATCAGGTCGATTATGATCATAAGGCCGTGATCCGGCATTTGCGTGACGTTCATCACCCTGCGAGCAGGTTTATCGAACGTCTTATGCGGGGTGAGATTACGGCGCCTTGGCTGTGAAATTAGAATCTTTCTTCTAAAAAATGGTCCAGCCAAGGATTGCAATTATGGTATAACTAGAATATATTTATTGCATAAAAATGGATTTTGAATACGATCCAATCAAGAGTGAACAGAATAAGAATAAGCACGGTATCGACTTCGAACATGCTCAACGCTTATGGGAAGATATTGATCGGATCGAAACACCTGCCAAGGACCTCAACGAACGCCGCTATGCTCTAGTTGCTCTCTACAATGGGAAACTATGGACGGCGATTTTTACCTGTCGCAATGACCGTGTCAGACTGATTTCAGTTAGGCGCTCACGCACAGAAGAGCAGAGACTCTATTATGAAAGCTGAAGAATTCGACCGCCGTTTCGATGAAGGCGAAGATATTACCGACTACCTGGACGTCTCCAAAGCACGTCGTCCAGGCCATGAAACCAGGAGGGTGAATGTTGATTTCCCTTCATGGATGGTTGAATCACTGGATCTCGAGGCAAAGCGGTTAGGCGTTACAAGACAATCAATTATTAAGGTTTGGCTTGCAGAACGATTGAAGGACGAAAACCGTGCATAGAATTGCATATTTGTGTATTAATCGTGAGTAGCTTTGTCGTACGGCATGACATACTATGTGAGAGATGTTTACTAAAATAATCTCCACAGGACATCAGATTTTCCGGTTTACCTTTGTACCTTATGAGGTGCTTTATGAGGATTCAATTTTTCGACAAGAACGCAAAGATAATTGATAAGACCGCTACAGTGAGAAATACTCCTCATGGGGACAACATCGATTTTCTTACACGTAATCCCCAAATCTGGAATGAAATCGATACAGCTTTGAAACCAATCGCGGATGACTTCATTGAGCAATACCTATCAAGCGGCGATGCTTATCTCAACTCTGGTAGTGTTGCAGTAAGAGTATGCAAACAGTCAGGATTTGAACAAGACACTTTTCATCGAGGGCTTGTGGGCTCTGCGCTTCTAGAATACTTGGACCCCAAGAGCCACAAGCTAACAACTTTGTCTTACTTAATTGCTAGTAGAGGGGAGGATGAGACCTGGATAAACTACTTTTTCCCCAAATTGTCCTAGCTGCATCTTTTTTCTACGGCCAACTGTGTTCAGCGTTGTAAGGATGTCGTGAACATAAAAAAAGCGCGCAGCTTTTTAACCCACTGTTGTTGCCATAGTACTTTGAGATACGTGTTAAATGTTAAAATCAAGCCATCATGTCTCAGACAGGAATAAAGTGCTCATGCGTTTTGCGAGAATTACAGTTAATCCACATATCATGAACGGGAAACCATGTATTCGTGGCATGCGCTTTCTGGTGTCTAGATTGCTTGGCCTTCTAGCATCTGGCGAGACGCCAGATTCGATTCTCCACGCTTACCCTTATCTTGAGCCGGAGGATATCAGCGATCACTGGAGTACGCGGCGTTTCTGGCCGATGAACAGGTGATCGAGTTTGCGGTGTCGAAAGTCGCTATCCATGAGATAACCAACAGACTACAACAATGACTGCTCCCCAAGACCTATTCTCTCAGATCGAAGAAGTTAAACGCACAGTAGCATGATTGGAAAAGCGCCTGGTCAAAGTAGAGACACGTCCGCCAGGCAAAATCCGCACAAATCATCGGTACATTCTGCGCGTTGAGGGTAGGGCGTAGTGATCGCAGAGAAGATCATAGAATTTCACGGAGAAAAGCACGCTCAAAACCCATCATGTCTGCTGTCATCTCGACCTTCGTCGCATATTTCGACCTTTAATCAGGGGAGTGATATATGAACTCAGATTACCTCCAAACCTCTGATGGCGAATCCATCGACACGGATGAGTATTCTGTCGATCTTACGGAAGATAAAGAATTAAAAGAATCATCTGTACATCAACTACATCTATTACCAGAGTATCCAGATATCCACTTGAATGATGGCTCGATGAAGGATCGTCTGGTGCAAGTGTTATCGGATGATTTGAGTTTTCATGGGCAGGATACAAGCTATGCTTCCCATAATTACCATGCGTTCCCAGCTAAATTTCCTCCACAATTACCCCGAAAATTCATTCATTTTCTCACCGAACCAGGAGATGTCGTTCTTGACCCCATGATGGGTTCCGGAACAACCATTGTTGAAGCATATTTAGCGGATCGCCAAGCTATTGGGGGAGACATAGATCCTTTAGCCAGATTATTAACAGCAGTAAAAACAACCCCTCTAGATATCGAAAATGTCTTTGACGCCAATAATTCGATTCTAAAAGGAGCCAACTATTTACTGACTTATGATCAAGACAAACTGAACACCGTTTTGGAATCCCGTTGGGATAAACAAGTTCAACGGTTTATAGATTTTTGGTTTGCTCAAGAAACCCAGTTTGAGTTGGCCGCACTATTAATTGCAATCGAGAACGTTAGCGATGAATCATTACGGGCGTTTTTCGAGGTAGCCTTCTCAGCCTGTATTATCACTAAATCAGGTGGCGTGTCACTAGCACTTGACCTAGCCCACACAAGGCCACATAGAGCGAAAGTGGCCTATTCGCCCGATAAAAATATTCTTTTCGGAGAAGAGTTGTTAAAACACCCTACCTCTCGTTTGCGCTATATAACAAAACACTTGCGTTCGCCACTTACCGAGTTTCAGAAGCGCGTTCATAAGAACGCCCGGAGCTTGATAGAGCTCGAAGTGCACAGTAAGCCTCCAATATTAACAGAAATGGATGCTCATTCACTTAATATGAAGAATGACAGTGTCGATCTCATAGTCACATCTCCTCCATACGCGTCAAATGCAATAGACTATATGCGTGCACACAAATTCTCGCTGGTATGGTTGGGGTATGGCCTTGATCAACTAGGTAGAACTAGAAGAGAATGCATCGGTGGTGAGAGTACCACTGGCTTCACGTTCGAAATTCTACCGATATTCACGGCAAACAAAGTCGCAGAAGTTGGTGACGTAGACACAAAAAAAGGAAATGTGCTTCGTCGATATTATTCCGAAATGACTCGTGTGCTAAGGGAAATGTATCGAGTATTAAAACCAGGGAGATACGCGCTGCTTGTGGTGGCAACATCTTATATGCGCCAAATTGATACCGAAACACATAAGTGTTTAGCCGAGATTGGACAATCGATTGGCTTCGATGAACCACACACTGGTGTTCGCTATCTCGATCGAAATCGTCGAATGTTACCAGCAGGGACGACCATCAACCTTGATTCTCAAATCCAAAATAGGATGCATGTGGAATATGTTCTTGGTTTCAGAAAAGGCGACCCGACATGAATATTACAGATTTGCGTCGGAAGTACCACCTTCAAGTATGCGAACAAATCATACGATACAAGAAATCAAAATCAGGCATTATTTGTCCAAATCTGGCTGATATCTCTAGCCCTCTTAGTCGCGACTTGACCAATGGGATCGTCGAGAGATTAGGCTGTGAAATAATCGAAAGGCATCTCGCTGGTCAAACGGTTGGGAGTCGTTTTGAAAAAATCACAAATGACTTCATTTCCGAAGCTTTCAGTTATCTAAATCATGTTCGCCCTGGTGAATGGCATCATCTAGCGAGTCAGACTACCATATCCAGATTTTTCCAATACGAACACTTGGAATACCTGGATAAGATAATGCATAGGGACAGGGAATTGAGCACTGCTTTCGGGGGCAGCTATGTGGTAAAGCCAGACATCGTAATCTATCGATTGCCAGTGGACGACACGCAAATAAATGAAAGTGGTATTCTGACAGGTGCCAGCCCAGAACATGCCAGTAGAACACCTCTCCGTTTAACAAACTATGATGATATTAAGCCTGTTCTACATGGTGTTGTTTCATGTAAATGGACTACAAGAAATGACCGTGCTCAGAATGCACGGACTGAGGTGCTAAACCTTATTCGAAATCGCAAAGGCCACCTCCCGCACATTGTGGCCGTAACAGCGGAACCAATGCCTTCTCGTATTGCAGCCTTTGCGCTGGGAACTGGAGATCTCGACTGTGTATATCATTTTGCCCTAAATGAACTCATTGAAACTGTGCTTGACAGAGGCCATGAGGATAGCAACGAACTTATCGAGATAATGGTGGAAGGCAGACGCTTGCGTGATATTAGTGATTTACCGTTTGATCTAGCGATATAATCGTGCTCTGATAATCCTCGTAGCCAATTATGGCGAGATCGCGGTAAGCGTGGTGTGCGTCTGCTGTTGAAGATCACATGAACCAATTTGAATTGGAAACCACGCGATTGCACATCAGGCCTTTCCAAGTACAAGATTTAGAAACTATCCACCGCATCTTGAACGAAGCATTCGCGCAGGAGGATGATGCTGGACCCACTATCGATCTAGATACAAGGCGCTCCTGGCTGCAATGGCAAATCAGCAGCTACGAGTGGTATGCGAACATGGCTCAGCCGCCGTACGGCGATCGGCGCTATCGTGCTCAAAGAGGAAGACGCATTGATCGGCTCGGTTGGCTTCGTACCGCTGTTTAACGCTTTCGAGCAGATTCCTGAATTGCGCTGCGGGCGAGAGGGTCGTGGCGGATACGGCACAGAATTTGGCCTGTTTTGGGCAATCGACTGTTTACACCAGAACCTGGGTTATGCCAGCGAGGCTGCACGGGCCATGATTGATTACGCCTTCGGCCAGCTGAATCTCAGACGCATTCTCGCCTGCACTGAATACGATATCCTGGCCTCGCAGGGCGTCATGCGCAACCTGGGAATGGCCCTCCTTCGTAATCCACACACCGAACCACCCTGGCTGCAAGTCGTCGGCCTGCTAGAAAACGGGAATCCAACCACTCAATGAATCCTTCGAACTCATCCAATTCAGAGTATCCAACCCCCGGGACCGTAAATCTGTACAGCGATGTGCTCGTCGCAGTCAGAGTTGCGCTAGACAATGCGGTAGATCCTGCCCCCAATACGCTGCACACCGTCCCCGTCGGTCTTAGCACCGGCCCCGTCGGTCTTAGCACCGGCCCCCTCCCCTTCCCGGGCGGTGAGGATGAAGCTCTGGAACTGTGGCTCGATCTACAATTGCACAAGCTGGTCATCGCTACCAGCTATGGCACCCGCTTCGAATCCACCCTAATCGGCCACTCAGCCCGCAGTTTTACCGATACCGTGCTCGATGCGCTGGCGGTGTTAGGCGTGATCGTGGAGATAGATGTAGCATCCATAAACGAAAGTTACGGGGTTGAGTGAATGTCATAACTTCCATGACTGCCCAAACACCCCTACTCCAAAACCTCGTTGTTTTAGTTCCTGTCGCTCAGGTCCAAGACGCCACAAAATATTGCTGTGATTGAGGTGGATGAAATTGATCTCTGTCTTGGCCGTCCACGCCTGAAAGTGTTCGACACTATCGCTGACAAAGGGATGGGGGATTTGTGAGAGATCGCGCCCAGGCAACTCAGCAGGGCTATAAAAGCTGCCATCCAGCAGGGCGATCTCCGCATCTGGCAGCTGAACATCATCCCAGCTATCGATGTCAGGGCAGTAGATTAGCGACTGGGAGGGTCCTTTCACCCAGAAAGCGACGGTATCGCTGTATTCACCACGGTGGGGGACGAGCAACGGTGTGAGGCTCAGATCTGGGGTCAGGGCATGTTTACTACCGATTTCCAACAAATGCAGGTTGATATTCCCACCTTGTACCAGCCCCGACCAAGGTGCATTCTCCACTAAAAACGTTGCCATCCGTTCAGTGCAGTAGACAGGCATGTGGCCGGTGTTCATCACCTCCGCTCCGAGATAAACCAAGCCGGTGTAGTGGCCGATGTGGGCGTGGGTGAGGAACAGGCCGGAGAGTCGGAGATCGGAAGTCGGGGGTCGGAGATCGGCATCGCCCCTAGGAGCTATGGCAGATGTTTGGTCAAGGAGGGTATGGAGTTGCGAGGGAAAATCGGGTGTGGCGTCGATCAGCCAGCATTGCCGGGTGCCATGATCGGCCAGGCCCAAGCAGGAAACGAATTGGCGTTTACGTGGGTCTTGCCGGGCTGCCGCACATGTCCGACAAGTGCAACCCGCGTGCGGGACGCCGCCATCTTGTGCAGTGCCGAGAAGAACGGCTTGTACGTGAGCTGATTCATCAGTTTGAAAGGGCACAGTGTTCGCTCAGATCCTTGCCTACTGTTTTACTTGTCCACTTTTCCAGCGACACCCTGCTTACAATTCAGCCGAAGGGCAGATATCGTTCAGCACACAGTTGGGGCAATCGGGCCTGCGAGCATTGCACACCCGGCGCCCATGGAAGATAAGCAGGTGTGAGATGTCGATCCAATCCTCACGTGGCACCAAGGCCATCAGATCTACCTCGATCTTATTGGGATTGCTATTTTCAGTCAGTCCCAAACGATTCGACAGGCGTTTGACATGTGTATCGACGACGACGCCATCGGCAATGTCGTAAGCAACCCCGAGCACGACATTGGCTGTTTTGCGGGCCACGCCGGGCAATTGTGTGAGTTGATCCATATCTGCTGGCACTTCCCCCGCATAATCGTAGGCGATGATTTGCGAGGCTTCCTGAATATGTTTGGCCTTGTTGCGGTAGAAACCGGTAGAACGGATCGCCGCTTCGATATCGCTCCGATCTGCCTCGGCCATGGTTCTGGCATCCGGATATCGAGAGAACAACTGCGGCGTCACCTTATTGACGCGTTCGTCTGTGCACTGCGCCGATAATACCGTGGCGACCAATAGCTCGTAGGCATTGTCATGCACCAGGGCGCAACAGGCATCGGGATGTTCCCGGCGCAAACGGCGGATGATCTCGCCAATGCGTTGCTCGGGTGGGGAGTCTGGGGAGAGATTGGGCATGGATTTGGGAATTGGAGATTCAGTATATCCAATATGTGCTCGGAGGCCGGTAGGCCGGTAGGCCGGTAGACCGGTAGACCGGTAGACCGGTAAAACAGTAGACCGGGATACGTCGGCAAAACGAATAGGGAGGCGTATTGCCCCGGTTTTCCGGTTTCCTGGTTTACAGATTGGTGGGTCGTATCGGCTAGACCTGAATGCGGTGCACTCTCTTCACGGCCAAATTTGGAACTGCTGGAGGGTGGTGATGTCAGTTGACAGCGTCTGACAGGTCATGTGATGTTACGGTTTACTCGCCATCATGGGGCATTCTACCATAGGTTTTGCCGAACGGGGCGGCGGCAGAGAATTACTATGTGACATTTATAGGGTTACTCCGCAAAATGTGCGTTGTGTGCGTTAATTGTCCAGATCGAGCCTGCTCGATTTTGGTCTCGTCTTGACCGGTAAACCAGTACAGCGGAAAACCAGGCCGACTCCGGCAGGCGACGTTTGTCCCGGTCTACCAGTCTACCGGTTTACAGGTTTCCCGGTTTACAAAAGAAGTGGTAGGGTTCACCATCTCCTCCATAGCAAACAACCCGGTTGTGGCTTCGCCATCATATGATATACTGCGATAGTTACGGTATTTATAAAATGGGTTCTTTCGGAATTTGCGTGGCTCCTGCCAGAAAGCTGTGGTTCGTTAGCACAACCATCACGTAACACGCAACACGTGCCACGTGCTTTTCCAGGACCACGCGAAGTCCTGTTGAACCATAAAATGAACAGGAATACAGTATCTGCATGATCCATCTCATCTACACCGGCGGCACGCTGGGCATGGTGCGCCGCCTTGACGGCACACTCGAACCGGCCGGTATCCAGGGCCTGCTCGACCAGATCCCTGAACTCGAACGGGTGGCTGAAACCGACCATTTCACGTTGGAACCGCCCCGAGACTCGGTGGATTTGGGTACCAATGACTGGCTACGTCTTGCCAAACACATTGGCGACCGCTACCAATCATACGATGGTTTTGTCATCCTGCACGGCACCGACACCATGGCGTACACCGCCGCGGCCTTGTCGTTTCTGTTGGAAGGTTTGCATAAACCGGTGATCTTGACCGGTGCACAATTACCCATTGGTGAGGTGCGAAACGACGCCCGCAGCAATGTCATCACCGCGGTTGAGTTGGCGGCTGCAGGACATCAGCAGACGCGCGAAGTCGGCATTTTCTTTGGGGATCGTCTGTTGCGAGGTAACAGGGCGGTCAAGACCTCAATCGCCTCCTTCGATGCTTTCGATTCCCCAGATTGCCCACCGCTGGCTCGAATCGGCACGCACATCAGATATCCGCGCCTGCCTCAGCTCCCGCCCAAACCTGACCTACTGCTTGTTCACAACCATGTGGATGCCAACGTGGCTCTGGTTAAACTCTTCCCCGGCCTTATGCCCGATCTGCTGAGCGCGCTCATCGATGCACCTATTCGAGGCCTTGTGTTGGAAACCTTTGGCAGTGGCAATGTCTCCGCTATTCACGGCCTCAGCGAAGTGTTGGGCAACGCCATCGCAGAGCGAGATCTATTGGTCGTCGCCATCAGCCAGCAATTGCAGGGTCGTGTCCAACTCGAGGCTTACGCCGCCGGCCGCCGCCTGGTGGATGTGGGCGTGGTCTCCGGCTATGACATGACATCGACGACAGCACTGGTTAAACTTATGTTTTTACTGGGGCAAGATAAGCTAGACTACGCTGCCCGACGCCATCTCCTAACCTCCAACTTACGAGGTGAACTTACCGAGCGGTGATTTTGATAAACGGATGTGGAATTTGGATCTACTGAGAATACCGATTGATCAAAGTGGCTCTTTCGGAATTTGCCTGGCTCCTACTAGAAAGGAGTGGTTCGTTTGCACAACCATCACGCAACACGTGCATTTCTAGGGCCATACGAAATCCTGTTGAACCATCAAAGTAAGGGTTGCACATGGGGCAGTTTGAGGAAAGAGCGCCGAAGTTCTGGTTCGCCGATGCTCTCGGCAATACTGTCTACAATGACACGTGCTTCTTGTTTCAGCTGTTTTTTCTCGGCTTCGTCTTGACTGGTCTCAGCCAATAACGCCAACACCTGCCAGAGGATACGCTTGCTTTCCATGCGATCGGCCATTGTTTTGGCTTGCTGCCAAGTTGCTCGCGCCGCTGTCCCATCACCACTTACATGAAAAGCCTTGCCTTGCCACAATAACAGTTCCGGCACATGCCATTCTAATTCGAATTGCCGACACCAGGCCAGACCAGACCCCAGATCAGATAGGGCGGTATCGTAGTGCTGACCCTTGAATGCCAGCATGCCCTTTGAGATCGCATACCATGCCGTGGCGCCATTTTCAAATTTATTTGCTGAAAGGTCAACTTGTAGTAAAGCAAGCGTCTCGGTAGCGTTTTCTTCATCGCCCACGATCATTTCATAATAAGCAAAAAGGGATCGAACCCAATTGCGATATGTTTCAGAAAGCGTCTCGACCACCGATTTGTAGGCATAATACCGAGTCAGGCGTTCTCGTGGAACTCCTAACTCAGCATAGACTATGGCCAGTTCGATGGTACGCGCAGCCCAACCCAGACCCTCTGCCTGCTCGAACAACTGATGCCTGTATTCAAGGGCCTCAATCGCTCGGCCGTATTCTCCCAATTCTCTGCCGGCCAGACCGATAACCCCCAAACAACCTGACTGACCATAGAGATTCTCGACACGGCGCGCCAAATCAAAGCCCTGCTCAGCCCAATTAAAGGCAGATCTGTTATTACCACAAAACTGTTCGACCGCGCCCTTGTAGTGTAACGATGAGGCCAACATCGGCTGATTGTCCAGTTCACGCCATAGCACAATCGCTTCATCGGTATAGGCGTCCATGGCCTGGATCTGGCCCAATTGACCGGCATTGATGGCGAGATCACTGAGAATAAAGGCCATCTGCTCGCGCAGTGCCAATGTCCGCGCTAACTCCAGGGCCTTTTGACCGTAAACAGCAGCATCCTCTTGCTTATTCAGTCCATACATGTGGACGAGCATCAGCACCCACAGAGCCCTGGCCTCGCCCGGTGCATCTTGATACTCGTGCGCCAATGCCAATGCATTTGAGGCCATGTCGAACGCAAGTGGTGGATCGATGAACTCGCTGACCGTGTGGGCTAACGCCTGCCCCAGAAGTGCACTGACTCTTAGCCTGGGTTCAGCTCGATCTTCGCCAACGGCCGCCATGGCTTTGTAGAGATCGATAGCGCTGGCATAATCGTGGATGAGTTCATAGGTTCGACCTAAGCGCCTATAGACATGCAATAATTGATCCACGTGGGCAGCTTCAACATCGTTCAAGGCGCGTGCGTAGTGGTCGATTGCGTCTTGTAGGGCATAGAGACGGTAGGCGATATCTCCAGCTTGGATGCGGTAATCAAGCGCCTTTGTCGAATTTTTGGCTTCGTCAAAATGGTGAGCCAGCGTAGGCGCCAGCTCTTCCAGGCGGTTGGGAAACAGCCTTTCCAGGGCCTCCCCGACACGTAGATGAAACTCGCTCCGCCGTTTGAGCAACAACGTATTGTAGGCGGCTTCTTGGGTCATGGTATGGCGGAACATGTACTCCAATTCAGGCAACTTGGCTGTCTCGACAATGATGTCCATGTGTTGCAATTCTGCCAGCCGCGTGTCCAACGTCTGTTGCTGTTCCTCAATTGTGGCCAAAACCCGTTGGTAGAATGAGCGACCGATGACCGAGGCCAGTTGCAGCGTATGCCGCACATCCTCAGTCAAGCGATCGATGCGGGCGATAACTAATGCTTGCAGACTATCAGGGATATCGATGTTCTCGCTGTCGCCAATCGCACGCCAGTACGTACCACTTTCATCTTGGACAACGATCCCCCGTTCGATCAGAGTGCGAACAATCTCTTCGACATAAAAGGGATTACCATCTGCTTTCTCTAAAATCTGGCCCCTGAGCGCATCAGGTAAATCGGCAATAGCCAACAGATGGTTGACCATTTCATCACTGTGGCTATCCGAAAGAGGCTGTAAGGCGATCTCGGTGTACCGCTCCGCGTACTCTACCCGCATGCGTTCGCGTAATGCCCAGATCGGAGCCTCACGGTCGGGACGGAATGCGAAGATGAAGAGAACCGGCAACTGTTTGACCAGGGTCAACAGATGTGCTTCCAAGCCGAGTGAGGCGCTATCGATCCAATGGGCATCGTCAAAGATACAAACGTAGGGCTGATCGCCAACTTCACGTCGTAAAGCATGTAGCATCGAGGCATAGAGTTCTCGCTTGAATGTCTCACCGTCAAGGACTGCTTCACCGTCAGGGTGAATTCCCAGCAGCATCTCATGCACGGTCTGTAAGGTTTCGTGCTGAGGATACTCCCGTAGCATACGCTGAAGCTTGTCACGTGCGACTTCAGGTGCGTCATTCGCTGTAATCTCCGTCCATACACGTATCTGCTGTTGAAAACTATCGTAAGGCCGGCCTGTATGATAGGAAGTCGCTCCCATAGTAGCCCAGCGCAAAGCCGTTTCAGAGCTATTCTGTTCCCGCTGCCAGAGGGCCTGCATTTCAGAAATGAGCCGGCTTTTACCCAAACCGGCCTCTCCCATGATAGAGACGATCTGCCCTTCTCCCTGCAAAGCCCTGCGGATCAAACCCTGCAATTGTTCGAGTTCGGCGGACCTGCCAACCATGGGACTATCCAGACCTTCGATGCCACGTACACGGCCCGGACGTGATTTAGGATAAAGAGGGCGATAGGTAGCGATGGGTTCTGACTTACCTTTGACCTGAATACTGCCCAGCGCTTCGAACTCAAACAGGGGGGCGACTAATTTGTAGGTATCCTCTGAAATGTGTACAGTGCCAGGCTCGGCGGTCTGCTCCATGCGGGCGGCAAGATTGACCGCATCGCCGGTGGCGGTGAATTCCATATGCAGGTCTGAGCCTACGCCGCCAACCACAACCATGCCGGTATTGATCCCCACCCGCACACCGAACTCGACGCCATACCGTCGTTTGACCTGCTCTTGATAGTGCTCTATCTCGGCCACGATATCCAACCCGGCCAGGATAGCTCGTTGGGGATCATCCTCGTGAGCAATGGGCGCCCCGAAAAAGGCAAGGACCGCATCACCCAGCAGCCTACCTACAGCGCCTTCGTACTTGTAGACCGGGCGGATCATGTGTTCGAAAGCGCCGTTGATGATCTCGGTCCATTCCTCGGGATCGAGTTGCTCGGCTGCGGCGGTGGAACCCTTGACATCGCAGAAGAGCATAGTCACGATACGGCGTTCGCCAACCATCGCTTGCTCTGCACGTGCTTGGTCGAGCTTGGACTTGAATTCGGTTGGGATGAGAGCATCCAGATCAGGTCGGGTGACATCACCGGTGGTCGGGTTAGCTTCTGTTGGAGGTGGTGATATCGCATAGCTCTGAAGCGCCGCGACGGCAGTTTGCTCTCCCGGCCAGCCAGCGCGGACAATGTGGGCATTGGGGGACAGGGGATAGCCGCAATGATCACAGAAATCAGAATCAGACAACACATCCACGCCACAGCGCGGACAGCTGCTTTGCAGCAAGAGACCACAACGCCGGCAGAAATGGGCGCCCTGTCGATTGCGTGTATGACAACGAGGACATTCCATAGTAAGTTATGTTCGCAAAGGAGATCAACCGCATGTTGCAACGCGGCTACGCTGAAGGTTCCGGCAGTATAGCGGGTTTGTCGAGTCAGGGCAATCGACCTGCCGTCGCCATGCAATATCTTGGTTCAACAGGATTTCGTGTGGCCCACGAAAACACGTGTTGCGTGTTGGTTGTGCAAACGAACCATGCCTTTCTAGTAGGAGCCACGCATATTTCGAAAGAGCAAAAACCTTCTCAGCGCAGAGGGCCGGGCAGGAATTTCGCTGACGCTGCAATGGACATCTCGACTGTCAGAGCATAAAGTATATTTACAAAACACGAGACCTGTATAAGCAACTCTCGCCAGTTGCCCATACAGGTCCCGCTTGTCAGCACGCTTGACTCTCGCAATCAAGCTTGTGCCGCCAACAAGAACACCCTCTACTTCTGTTCAAGAGGGGCGAATGATGGTTCCGGCATTACAGATGTGTTGATTTTATTCAGTAGGCCCTGTTGTCGAACATCGGTGCAAAACTGTATTGGTCAGATACACTTTACTCAAATGGCCCACCTCTTTTTCGGGGCCGACATCCCCGAATGACGGGGTTTCACCTGCGAAAATGTCTGATACTGGGGAAGTTCGTTCCTCAGTCGAAGTGCAACATGTGCTTGC
>JAAENG010000226.1 GCA_024224665.1 Chloroflexota bacterium
CGGAGTTCTCTCAACAAGTGGCGGCCAGTAAGGACTTCGACCACTATAAAAATGGCATCTTTGTGCTCGACAATGCTGCCACCGATCACTGCCTGGGACCAGCGGCACGACGATCGGCATGGAGATATCGTGTCGTGACCAACCAATCCATGCATGGAATCGGCTCTCGAACAATAAAACTGCGGGCTGACATGATAGTTCGGACAATTGACTTTCAAGCAAACATTCGAGATTTTGAACTCAATGCTGCCTTCATAGAGGACCTGGGACAGATAAATATTGTGTCCCTACCGAAACTGGAGCGAGTGGGGTACAAATACACCATTTCGGACGGTGTATGCCATATCTGGATTCCGCACCACCCTGCTTTTGGCTCCAGGAGAGTTCCACTCATGATAGGGAGACAAATCAAGAACGGGTTCTTTATTCTGAACCCGCCAACGAACGCTGTCGGCGCTGTCGCTCCCCAAATGGGCTCGCCGATACCAATTGCTGATCCACCACGCCATTTGGCAAATGTGAGGAGGGCCAGTATCAGGGGCGGAGGTCCGGGCACAGATGAAACGTCAAGTGGAGACAGCGAGACTACCACAAGCCAAGGAGTTTCTTCATCTTCCACCGCATTGATGTGCTCATCCTAGTCTATCTCGCGTTCATCAGCATCATCTGGCTCTGGGGGAGGCGATGACCCGCGGAGGCCCCGCCCTCACGTCGATATCCCTGATGATTTACCTCCTCTACTGGTCCGAAGGCCGCGCGCTCCACTGGCCCGAAGGTTGCGAGGCTCCCAGCGTTTGGTCGTGTTGAGGCCAGGTCGTCTATCAGTGTGGGCGGAACCAGACGATGACAGCATATGTGTTGACGATGAGCCACCTCGTCAGGACCCAGGTGCACCGCGTGTGGTCAGGGCGGAACCAGCCGATGGCAGCCTGCGTGTGGAGGTGGAGCCACACCGTCAAAACCCAGTTGCACCGCGCGTGGTCAGTGCGGAACCAGCCGGAGAAGATCCAGCCGCTCAAAGACGTGAGCAATGGAGGCGCTTTGAAAAGAACCTTCATAAAATAAGGCGCCCCACACCACCATCATACCATCACTGTTCAGATA
>JAAENG010000227.1 GCA_024224665.1 Chloroflexota bacterium
CCGCAACAGTCCTAGTCGGCAAGCTAGCCCGAGGGTGTCCGCACAGTTGTTGGATTTAAGGAGGGCTCAATCCCTTGGTAGAACAGGAGTTAGCAAATGGCTCACCTACCTGAAATCGAGCCCCTGGAGCACGCTCCCTACCAAGCTGCCTCGCGACCTCAGCAATGGTCTGGCCTTGGTCTGTGACCAAACGGACGGCCTCAAGCTTGAATTCGGGGCTAAACTTTCTTCTGGTGGTACTCATGAATGGATCCTTTGGGGGGTAAGTATATCCCTTAGATCCGTGTCAAGTTTTCCGGGAGCAGGTCACCCCGCCTAGCGGCCGTCTTGCACGTGGTGTGCTAGTCGAAATGCCAACTCGAGGGCCTGTTGGTAATTGAGGCGTGGGTCGCAGGCGGTTTGGTAGCGGGTTTGCAGCGTGCTCTCAATGGGACCGGCAGTGCCGCCGATGCATTCGGTAACATCAGCGGGGGTGACCTCCACGTGCAGGCCGCCGAGGTAGGATCCGTTGGACTCATGCACGGCTAGGGTGCGCTCGAATTCTTGGGCGATCGCTTCGAAGGGACGTGTCTTAAGGCCGCTGCTCGTCGTGCTGGTGTTGCCGTGCATGGGATCGCAAACCCACAGTACGGGGTGCCCCTTCATGGCGTCGATCCAAGCGGGCAAGTGATCGAAAACGCGATCAGCGCCCAAACGAGTGATGAATGTCAGGCGGCCGGGTTCGTCATTCGGGTTCAGGGTGCGGGCTAGGTCGACGACCTCGCCGCGTGTAGCGGTGGGGCCGATTTTGACCGCGATCGGATTGAAGTTCTCTTCGAGCTACTGAAAGACTACCGATACAGCATCAGAGAAATTGGACGCAGCGCCGTCTCGGTACCACATCTGGAAGTACCACGTCTCGCCCGCCGCAATCGCGGACACGGGTTCAGTCGGCATCTGCCCCATCGGAACGCCCACATCGATCTGGCCACTAGCATCCGATAGCTGAACCTGATCTTTCAGACGGGCCAACTGCCCCCCCACGCAGAGATTCCCCATGGACCCCCCAGCATTGGGGACAAGAGTGCTAGCCCTACCCGCTAGCGCATAACCCGCAAACCCAACGGGAAGTGAATTCACCCTTAGCCGTAAATGCCCGAACTCCGTCTTGCGAGATCCCGAGATCTCCATGGTTGCTGCGTTGCCCGTTGAATTCGTCTGTCCATCGCATACCAATTCACCAAAGGGCAAGTAGAACATGCTCGCTGTTCCCGCCCAGTGAATGCCTGCTGCTACACCAAGGTCATTGGCTACAAAAGCTGTGTCTCCCTGTAGAACAACATCGGATCCAACAGATGCGCTTTGGCTTGGATATACCGGAACATTGTTCTCCCAGAGGCGGTGAGTCTCAGTCCATTGCCCCGCCACATGCTCGAACAGATATGCTGATCCAAGGCGCCTACCACCCATATCTGGCTGAGCGCTGGGAGCACCAACCAGGATTCGGCCATCGCTGATGCTCACTGATTCTCCAAAACGATCGGACGATCTTCCTCCTGTGCCGATGTTAATCACTCCATCACTCGCTCGCAATGTTGCTTCAAGCTGCCATCCTGTTTGCCCCTTTCTGTAAACAAGCACAAAACCAACATACACAATATTCATGAATTCCACGCCTGGCTCCGCCACGACAAGTAGATCGCCCTCCATTGCAATCGAATAGCCAAGCTGATGAGCCCACCAAATTTGAGGATGCCTAATAAACCCGGCAGCGTGCCAAACCCCTTGGCTGTCCCGCTCGAACAAATTTGAGTGCGGAGAAGGTACCCCCCATTGGGAGTTTCCGACCACGATTGTGTCCCCGCATGAGGCTATCGAGACCCCACACATACCATTGCTGCCTCCAGGATGAGGAAACCGCGGCATTAGCCTTTGAGAGAACGCCCAACCGGTTGCAGTCCTGCGATAGAAATAGAGATCGCCATACATTGTGAGCTGTGTACTCAATTGTGGCAGCCCTGCTGATGGAGGATGGAGGCTGGCTGGTGCGCAAACGGCAATCGTATCTTGATCGACAATGGTGAAGCATGCGCCGAACCCAAACCCGACCTCCGTGGAGAAATCCCAGTTTAGTGGCTCCAGCGTCGCTGCTGGTCCCCAACTTACGCCGTCAAACTCATAAACAAAAACCTTTGAACTCTCACCGGGAATTAGGGCTGGATAATAAAGGGCCGAAACAACCAACAGGTTTCCCTTCAACTGCAGATCGTAACTTCCCATAGCCAAGCTCTGAACGAGCTGAGGCGGATATACCTCTTGGAAGAATCCGAAACCAGTTTCTGTGCGTCGATACAATCGGATGGCTCCCGCATGAAACGCAGCAACCTGCGACAGGCGAATGGACGCAGCAGCCCATTCACCATCCATTGCAATATGAAACGCAAACCCCTCCCCCGCCGTCGGAGTATCTGATTGGAAGCGCTGATCCTCAAACCTAGGAACACCGGATTGAGCACCGAACGCGATCGAGCACGGGAGGCCTAAGGCCAAAAGCAGAGTCGCGCCGAAAACAAAAATTCTTTTCATCATTAGGACCAATTCATCCAAGATCAATTCACTCCCCATCGAGGGAGGGAACAATCCCTCCCCCCCCAAGGATACCCGCATAGGAAATTAGGGTTGCCTTTCTCGCGCCCCCATGTCTACTTCACCACATACATTGGGACTCGGCGCACAGGATTGCGAGGGTGTCTCATCAACTACCCGCGGCAAGCTAACATCGAATTCATAGTCCACAAGCAGGCTAAGGCTGTGGCGCCAGTCTATCAGGAGAAAATCGACACTGCCCGTGTCCAAGCACGGTGAACTCCCGCCCAAACCCACATCCCATGTCAGCAAGTCTACAAACTGTGGATCTTGGCTGATGTTTCCAAAAGGCGTAGGAAGCGAACCCGTTGTGTATTCCTGGATATCACAATGCGACTGCGTCCATGCAGCAACCGCATGTGGCTTGACCCCATCCATAAGCGAATTCAGACCCCAACTATCCACAATCCCCTGATTATCCCAAAAAATCGTGTTAGCCATGGTACCCGCACCATCGACGTACATGGTGCCGGTTGAATACACCGTTGTTACGTGGGGAGGGCTAATCGAGCTGCAGGTAGCGGGTTCTATGACAATGTTGCCTGCAAATGTGCAGTTGGACCATTGAAAGATCCCATTCCCAACAACTGCAGGAGTCGTGGGAGATGTAGCGCCTGCTGGGTACGTCGTGGCATGCCAAACAGCAGATCCGAACCCCCTGGCAAAGTTGCTTGTGAAAATGTTATTCATAAAATCAGCCCTCGCGTCAAGATCACGGGGCCCTATCGCAAGTGCTCCACCACCCTGTCTCCAACAAGCAAACAGAGAGCCGCTGTAGCTATTGTTACCTGCAAGGTTGCGGTGAAATCTAGTGTTGTATACATACGTGTCATACAGATCGATGGGCTCTGCAGGAGGAACTGCCTTGGTTTTGAGGTTGCCAAATTCCTCCATGTAAATACCTCCGCCGACCCCACTTGCTGAATTTCCAACGAATTCACTGTCGAACACCGCGAGCGACCTTGCACCAAGAGCGTGCTGTCCTGAAAAATAAATTCCACCTCCAGAATTCAAGGCAAAATTGGATTCAAAAAGACAATTCCGAACAACCAAGTGAGTGCCCTGACAATACACCCCCCCTCCCATTCTCGTTGGGTCATCCCAAGGAGATAGCGCTTCTCCTCGAGCAAATCCATCCCTAACAACGAGGCCATCAAGTTGTACCCCAACCAAGCCGACACCGCCCGTCCCAGGGGTTGGCTCAACAGTCACAACGTGATAACTGCGGTCTGTACCTGTCCCCAGATCACCATCAAGAATCGTTCGTTTGAAATCACCGGGATATCTATCTGACACATTGCCCATACCATTTACAAAACCGCCATAAATGGTCGTACCGTATGGGACATAGAATGTCGCAGCCTTGGCATCCGCCAAACCTGTGGAGTCTGGAACATAGGTCCCCTTGGCTATCCAAATTTCGCCGTGGTGACCAGGTATCAGCCCATCCGCAAAATTCAAAGCATCTGTCAGGGACAAAAAGGCCGTTGACCAGCTAGAGCCATCGTGAGCCCCTGATGTTGGAAGCCCACCATCGACATAGATCCTAATCTGAGGCTGCAATGTTCCTGCAAAGCCGAACACAGTCGAAAAGAAAACTACCGCAAGAAGCCTAGACCAGTGAGTGAGTGAGTGAGTGAGTGAGTGAGTGAACTCATATTGCTGATTTGTAAGTAAGACGCCAAAAACTGCGGCCGAAAGTGATCACAGTAGACAAGCACTTACTCAAACATACCCGCAACAGTCCTAGTCGGCAAGCTAGCCCGAGGGTGTCCGCACAGTTGTTGGATTTAAGGAGGGCTCAATCCCTTGGTAGAACAGGAGTTA
This sequence comes from Chloroflexota bacterium, assembly GCA_024224665.1. Lineage (GTDB taxonomy): Bacteria > Chloroflexota > Anaerolineae > J102 > J102 > PIVW01. The sequence goes on from JAAENG010000227.1 coordinate 4,453, forward strand.
GCAAATGGCTCACCTACCTGAAATCGAGCCCCTGGAGCACGCTCCCTAC
>JAAENG010000228.1 GCA_024224665.1 Chloroflexota bacterium
ATAGTTGAGCCGCCCGCATCAGTGGTGAGTGTTGCCAGATTGGAAACTGTGCCACCAAAGGTTGTGTCTGCCTGCGTGTTGATGATGAGGTCAGCGTCGTCAGGAATGACAATGCCGCCAAAGGAGCCGTTGGCATCGAGCTTGGCTATAAATGCATCAGAGCCACCAGTACTTGTGAGTGTGGTGTCGCCAAAGGTTGCGTTACCCTGAAAAGCTCCCGTCACAATGGACGATCCGTCGGCAAGAACGGAGACGCCATTTCCTTTATCACCCCCCGTTCCACCAGCACGTGTGGCCCATTCGTAGTTACCGTTTGTATCGAGCTTGGCCACAAACACGTCGTCATTACCAGTACTTGTGAGTGTGGTGTTGCCGAAGTGGGCGGTGCTTTTGAAGGCTCCGCTGACGATCACTGAGCCATCGGCAAGAACGGAGAGGTCGTTGCCTTGATCAACCCCCGTTCCGCCCGCCTTTGTAGCCCATTGGTAGTAACCATCAGCATCGAGCTTGGCTATAAATACATCGTCATTACCAGCACTTGTGAACGTGGTGCTGCCGAAGATGGCGGTACCCTGAAACTTCCCCGTCACAATGGACGAGCCGTCGGCAAGGACGGAAACGCCGTACCCTCTGTCCACTCCTGTTCCACCCGCCTTCGTAGCCCTTTCGTAGGTACCGCCTGCATCGAGCTTGGCTACAAACACATCGTCACTACCAGCACTTGTGAGCGTGGTGCTCCCAAAGGTGGCGGTACCTTGAAAATAGCCCGTCACAATGGACGAGCCGTCGGGAAGAACCGAAATGTCTCTTCCAGCGTCCACTTTTGTTCCACCCGCCTTCGTAGCCCATTCGTAGGTACCGCTTGCATCGAGCTTGGCTACAAACACATCGAAACCACCGGCGCTTGTGAGCTCGATGTCCCCGAAGGTTCCGGTTTTTTTGAAATTTCCCGTCACAATGGAGGAGCCGTCGGCGAGGACGGAGACGCCATATCCGTATTCACCATCCACCCCGCCAGCCCTCCTGGCCCATTGGTAGTCACCGTTAGGGTCGAGCTTGGCTACAAAGATATCTTCATTACCAGCACTTGTGAGCGTGGTGTTGCCGAAGGTTGCGGTGCCGCGAAAAGTTCCTATCACAATGGACGAGCCATCGGCAAGAACCGAAACGCCTGGCCCATAGTCATCACCCGTTCCGCCCGCCTTCGTGGCCCACTGGTATTCTCCATCAGCATCGAGCTTGGCTACAAACACATCAGAACCGCCGGCACTCGTGAGCGTGGTGCTCCCGAAGGTGGCGGTATCCCTGAAACTTCCTATCACAATGGACGAGCCATCGACAAGGACGGAGACTGTCTTGTGGTTAACGCCACCCGGTCCACCTGCCCGTGTGGCCCAACCGGTGTATGTGAGCTCATCATCACCAATGACGTTACCTTCAAAGACAACCTCGCCACCGGCGTTGATTGTCACATCACCTTCAATAGTGACGTCCGACTGATAGGTCTGACTGCCTGTGGTGTTGATGGTGCCAGTGAGAATTGTTTCACCAATGCTCGTCAGGTTGTTTACACCACTGCCATCTGCAATGGTGATGGTGTTGGCAATATTAAGCGTCAGGTCGTTGCCCGCACCAACAAGCCCACCTTCAAAACTGCCACCGGCAGCCTGAATTTCTGTGGCACCAATGAGTGTGGCTGCACCTAAATAGCTCTGATTGCCGGCTGTCTGAATGGTGCTGTTGAGTTCAACCGGTCCGAGGCTTGTCAGGTCATTCAGATCACTGAAAACACTG
>JAAENG010000229.1 GCA_024224665.1 Chloroflexota bacterium
CCGAAAGAATCGCTGGTGGTATACTATTCATGGATAGCCTTTGCCTTGTGGGTGTGTGGCTGCAACCTGATCATCCCACAAAGTGGGCCTATCTGTAAATTCTTCCTGCACCCTTTTGCTGCTGAATTCTGCAACACTCTCGGTGCGGCTTTGAAACATGTATTTCTTAACATAATCCTTTGTCATTGTGACAATCCCATCCAAGCCCTTCGGGGCACTGTTAGTTGCAGGCATATGGGGCGAGGAATTCCTGACACCACGCCCGTCACTGAGATCATTTCCTGACAAGTAATGGCGGGGCACAAGTAATGGCCGGGATCATCCACCCCTCACACATGCACATTCCACACACCTATGCTATACTCCCAAAACTGTGTCGCCGGCCCACATCCGGCGGCGCTTTTCACATACACAGGAGGCATCACAAGTTCGGCATATGTCAAAAAATGAACCAACTCGAAAAGGAAGCAAACCTATCGGCGAGTCCGGTAGTGTGTCAGGCAGCGGCAATCGCCGCATGCTCTGGATCGTCATCGGCGCTGCCGTTGGTCTCATCATCATCCTCGCCTTGATCGCACTCTTGAGCGGCGGCAATGATACGAGTACGGCCGATGCAGGCACTGCATCTTCACTGGCAGAAACCATCGGTCAGCCGGTTGACGGTCGCCTGATGGGTGATCCCAAGGCGCCGGTGCTGATCGAAGCATTCGAGGATTTCCAGTGCCCGCACTGCCAGCTCTTCAACGTCGCTTTGGGCGAGACCATCAAAAACGATCTGGTGGCCCCGGGCATCGCTCGCTATGAATTCAAACACCGCTTTGTTATCAACGAAGGATCGATCACGATCGGCGCTGCCACCGAATGCGCTGTGGATCAGGGCATGTTCTGGGAGTATCATGACGCCCTCTTTACCGAGATCGAGAACAACGCCAGCGCCGGCCTACCGCCCGGCCTCAAGCGCATTGCCGCAGATGTAGGCCTTGATGAGAATACGTTTGAGCGCTGTCTGGACAGCCGTGAACATTATGAGCAAATGCTGCGCGAAGACAATGAAGCGCGCAATCGCGACATCAACAGCACGCCCATCATCCTCATCAACGGTACCCAATTTCGGGGCGAATTCGATCCAGAGGCTTTTAAGGCTGCAGTCGAGGCGGCTGCAGCAGATGCATCATGAGTGAACGGGTATGCCGTCTTATCGTCGCCCTGAGTGTGCTCGGTGTCGGCATTGCCGGCTACCTCAGTTGGGTCAAACTCACCGATACCGAGGCGGTTTGTGGCGGCATCGGCAACTGTTCCTCTGTGCAGAGCAGCCAGTACGCCTATATCTTCGGTATTTCCGTCGCTTACCTGGGATTGCTCCTTTACATCCTCTTGCTGGCGGTTGCGGTCTACAATCTGCGGGCGCCGGAAGCGCAGCGGGGCTGGAGTGAGCTGGCTGTTTTTGGCATCGCCATGACCGGCGCCACCTTTTCAGCCTACCTCACCTACACCGAAGTCTTCTTGCTCAAAGATATCTGCCCCTGGTGCGTGGCCTCTTTCATCAACCTCGTTGTCATCACACTCCTGGCCATGCCCGCAATCCTCTCCATGCCGGAACCGGAGATCGAGATCTGACCAACCCCAAGCAGTAGATTCAAAAGAGCGCGTGGATATAAAACCACGCGCTCTTTTCACATAACAACAGCGGTTGCCAAAGATTGAAGACTGAAGA
>JAAENG010000230.1 GCA_024224665.1 Chloroflexota bacterium
CCATAAAGTAAGCGCTAAATACCAGTTTACAGCTAACCCTACGATGCCCCAACACCTTCATTTGGCCTTGCTCATCTTCCCTCCAAATGCATCCCCGGCGTTCCCAGTGTTTGCGTCATCGTCCTTTGCCTCGGATCTATTCTGAGTGCTCAACTGGGTACGCGCCGCCGCAATCTGTGCCTCCAACGTCTTCAACTTCTTCCTATTGCGCTTAATTGCATTAGCGCGACGCTTCTGATTGCGAGACTGATGGTTACCGTCGCCGCCCTTGCCGTTCCCCCCGCCATTCGACCTCGCTTTGATAATCTCCTGGTGGTACTGGCGGACTGGCTCGGATTGCCACTGTTCCTTATCGTATCCTCCGATAAAAACCTCCCCATCAGACGTATGAACTCCAGATGTCGGGCAGGGTCCCTTGCGAGTGTAGGTCGCTGAGACCCCCCTCGTCCCCCCGGGTGCAAACGACACCGTCTTCTGTGAACCAACCTCAGCCGCAACATCCTGAAGGATAAGTTTGTAGTCCCTAGGAGTCTGCTGGTAGTTCACCTTCAGAGATGCAACATACATCTGAAGTTCAGGTGCCTGGATGCGTGACCAAAGGTCATCAACGATATCGCCGTTGTTCACCTCCCTCCCCGCATCCTCGAGTTCATCATAAGCCTTCTGAAGCTTGGCGCTGAACTTCTCGAAAGAGAAGGTGCGTTCGTTCTTGTAGCGTAGCGTTTTCAGGTCAGACTTCGCTTTGTTGATCGTAGTCTGACGTGTCGCGTCACTACTGTAACGTGTACGAAGCGCTTTGATGTCCCTACGCCCATCACGGTAACGAATCAAAGGCTTGGCGTACGTGTACGCATCGGAGTCCTCATGAATGTTCTTGAGGATGATCTTGTGGACAGTTCTAGCATCATGCGTGAACTCCA
>JAAENG010000231.1 GCA_024224665.1 Chloroflexota bacterium
AACGTCCCAAACCCCAAGTTAATTCGGTATAAAAGTGCTCGTTTTGTCAACCATGGGGTTTCAAGCTGTTTTGCCCAGCGAAGTCGGCGTTTCTTGCATCGCAGTTCTGTAAGCTGGCTCCACTTTTGTCAAAAGTCCAATACTGAGAACTCTGGAAAAGTCTAAAACGGCTGTTCGCACCCCTATATACAGGGGGGTTTTGCTCGTTCGCACCTGTGTAAACGGGGGTAAAAAAGAGCTCGAAAAAGTTTTCCAGAGTTCTCAGGATCTTTAGTTCTGCTCGCAATCGCAGGTTAGGATGTGTATAAAATGCAAACTCGGCAGAATGAACCATGCCGTCAGTTTACTGAAGACGTAAACCAGGAAACTGGAATACCGGAAAACCAGGTCGATTGCACCCCAATTGCGGCTTTGGTGATACGTGCTGGTCTACCGGTCTCCTGGTCTACCGGTCTACCGGTCTCCTGGTCTACCGGTCTACCGGTCTCCTGGTCTCCTGGTCTACCGGTCTACTGGCCTACCGGTCTACTGGTCTACTGGTCTCCCGGTCTACCGGTCTACCGGTCTCCTGGTCTACCGGTCTACCGGTCTCCTGGTCTCCTGGTCTACCGGTCTCCCGGTCTCCCGGTCTACCGGTCTCCCGGTCTACCGGTCTACAGGGATATCGATGTACTTGTAGCTACCGACCCCCGCATTGATCAGCCCACCAGCGTCGGGTATAATGTCAAGGGTGAAACACTAACGATGAAGTATCTGAACTAACTTGTCGGAGGAGACAAATCCATCATGAAGAAAACGTTTAGCTTAATCACCGTCCTGGTGCTATTTAGCCTGATCATTGCCGCCTGTGCAACCACCACGGCCCCTGCGCCCCAACCGGAAGCACCGGCGGAAGAACCTGTCGAGGAAGCAGCCGAAGAGCCTGCAGAGGAAGCGGCTGAGGAGCCAGCATCGGAATCTGAGCCAGCCGATATGGCCGGCCCCCTACCCGATCTAGGTGGGCAAACCATTGTGGCCGTCACCGGCAACGACTATGTGCCCTTGAACTACGTAGACCCTACCTCTGGTGAAGCGGTCGGCTGGGAGTATGATATCGTCAATAGTATCTGCGACCGCCTGAATTGCACGGTCGACTGGCAGGTGACCTCATGGGATACCATGATCGAAGCGGTGCGCCAAGGCCAGTTTGACGTGGGAATGGACGGGATCACGATCACAGAAGAGCGAGCCGAACAGGTCGATTTTTCCGACCCTTACATGCGCTCCGAGCAATTCATGCTGGTGCGAGCGGATGAAGACAGGTTCGAGACACCCGAGGCATTCGCTGCCGACGAAGATCTATTGATCGGCTCGCAGGCGGGCACCACCAATTTCTACGTGGCCGTCTACGATGTGCTGGACGGTGACGAGAGCAATCCCCGTATCAAATTGCTGGAAACATTCGGCGCTGCCGTGCAGGCGTTGCTCACCGGTGATGTCGATATGGTGCTCATGGATGCGGCCTCCAGCCGGGGCTATGTCGGCGCCAATCCTGACGCCCTCAAGATCGTCGGTGGCGCCCTGGCCTCCGAGGATTTCGGATTTATCTTCACCCAAGAGAGCGAACTGGTCGAACCTTTCAATGCCGCCATCGCTGAAATGCAGGCCGATGGCTATCTCGACCATCTCAACAGCAAATGGTTCTTCCTGACCGATCCCAACGGCGATGATATCTACGACCAGCTTCCCAACCTGGGTGGACAGACTGTGGTTGCTGTTACAGGCAACGACTATGTGCCTCTCAATTTTGTAGCCCCCGCTTCGGGCGAATCAGTCGGTTGGGAATATGATGCCGTCAACGAGATCTGCATCCGCCTGAACTGCACCGTCGACTGGCAGGTGACCTCATGGGACACCATGATCGAAGCAGTGCGCCAGGGCCAGTTCGATGTGGGGATGGACGGGATCACGATCACGGAGGAGCGAGCCGAACAGGTCGATTTCTCTGTCCCTTACATGCGCTCCGAACAATTCATGCTGGTGCAGGCGGATGAAGACAGATTCGAGACGCCCGAGGCATTCGCTGCCGACGAAAACTTATTGATCGGCTCACAGGCAGGCACTACCAACTTCTACGTGGCCGTGTACGATGTACTTGACGGCGACGAGAGCAATCCACGCATCAAATTGCTGGAAACATTCGGCGCTGCCGTGCAGGCGTTACTCACCGGCGATGTCGACATGGTGCTCATGGATGCAGCTTCCAGCCGGGGCTATATCGGCGCCAACCCTGACGCCCTCAAGCTCGTCGGTGGCCCTTTGGCCTCCGAAGATTTCGGTTTTATCTTCACCCCCGAAAACGATCTTGTCGCACCCTTCAATGCGGCTATCAACTCCATGAAAGATGATGGCTATCTCGACTACCTGAACAACACCTGGTTCTTCCTGTTCGATCCGTCAGCGCAATAGCGCCAAGCGCTGGCAGCGCCGCACGGCGTAATGGAATAGTCTCACATAGGATGCGTGACCACGTGCTTTGACCTGGTCACGCATCCTTTTGCCTTAACTTCTTACCTCGCCAATTGCCCAAGAGGATCCTCATGCACAATACCACGCATCTAGAACCTGATAGCCGTGAATCTCATCTTTTGCCCGTGCGCGAGTTTTTGAAAGGCGTGCCCTACTGGCTGGTGACAGCTATCATCCTGGGCCTGGTTTTCGTCTGGATCATCCTCACCAACGCCGATTACGCGACTATCTTCGACGCCGTGAAAAAAGGTGTGATCGTGACGATTCAGGTCACCATTGTGGCTTATGCAGCGTCGCTGACCCTGGGCCTGATGGTGGCATTGGCCAGGTTATCGAACAAGCGCCTGATCAACGAAGTCGCCACCTTTTACGTCGAGATCATTCGTGGCATCCCCATGCTCGTTCTCCTCTATTACATTGTCTTTGTCGGTGTACCCGTGACAGTGCAATTCATCAACGGCATCGGCGCCTTTCTGCAGGATACAGGCGTCTTCACAGGCCTGGGCGATGCCCTCAGCAGCTTGCAAGTGCGTGCTGTGAGTTTTCAACTGCGGGTCATTATCGCCCTCACCATTGGTTATAGCGCCTTTCTTTCAGAAGTGTTTCGCGCAGGTATAGAATCCATCGAGCAAGGTCAGATTGAAGCCGCCCGTTCTCTGGGCATGACACATTTTCAGGCACTCCGGTTCGTGATTTTGCCTCAGGCCATCCGCCGTGTATTGCCGCCTCTTGGCAACAACTTCATCGCCATGCTTAAAGACTCATCCCTGGTCTCGGTGATGGGCGTTGCCGATATCACATTTCAAGGTAAGGTTTATGCGGCGAGCACTTTCAAGTTCTTTGAGACCTATAACGTCGTCGCCTTCCTCTACCTTGTTATGACCATCGCCCTGGCCCTTGCCGTGCGCAGGATGGAAGGGCGCATGAAGACCAGTGAGAAGTAACGACGGCAGTTGAGTAGCCCCGATCAAACAGCCATCTCTTGGGGTTCCATTCTCTCGGCCAAACCGGGCACATCGTCAATAACTTTTATGGCGCCATCGCCCTCTTCTTCGATGACGATCTTACCTTGCATCTCCGGGTATTTCCCCGTAATCCCAGCATAAAAATCATTAATCAGTTCCAGGTCTCGATTGATGTCACCGGAGGGGATAATTATCGGCCCAAGACCAATGATCTTTCGAGGATAATCTACATATCCCAATACAATTGGCACACCTGCGGTCACGGCGATGTAGTAAAATCCGGTTCTCCAACGCCGAGACTTAGTGCGCGTCCCTTCAGGTGAAATGGCTAACTGCAGACTTGCGGTTCCGGCAAACGCATCTGCCATTTGCTTGACAAGACCTTGGCTGGAAGACCGATCGACCGGAATACCACCAAGGGCTCGAAATATGGGTGCAAAGGGGCCGCGAAAGGCTGAATCTTTACCAAGCCACGAGAACCTGAGATTGCTGGTGAACATCAACATCAACATCGCGAAAAAATCCCAATTAGTCGTGTGATGGGCGCCGACCACGATACATTTGTCGGGCGGTAATGCTTCCACTTCCATTTGCCATCCCACAAGATGAAGGATGGAGAGGCTTAGGCGCTGTTTGATTGTTTTCTCTTGCTTTTGCACGGGGGCTACCTGAATCTGAATTTAGCATTTTCAGATTAGGTGGGTAATTTACAGGAATCAGTCAAGGCTTTAGCCAGCAATACTATCCCTAACCTAAATATGCGTGGCTAGCATAAATTAAACCACCGCAATTCACAACATTCTCGTACCGTATGTGATGATACGTAGCTATTCGAGAACAACGTCTCAGTATCGAACATGTTCTTGACCGCCCATTCGATTTCGTTTTTTGTAATAGCCAATCCAATATATTCTATCCAGGCGAATATCACGGCGCAATCTACCCGGAATACCTGTATTCCCGTTCTCGGCATTCAGGTTTGTCTGGTTAACGGTTTGGAGAAACATCTGATGTGGAATTTGGATCTACTAAGATTACCTAGTGCCGCCACACATGATGGTATACTTACACACAGAATGCACTCATAGTCTACATAGCAGTTGGAGGAACTGATCATGACAACGCGCGTCGCCCTCATCGGTACGGGCGGTATGGCCCGCCACCACATTCGCCAGATGATACAACCGCAGATCGATACCCTGATCCCGGTAGTTTGTGAACCCTCACAGGCAGCTTACGACTTGACAAGTGAGATTTTTGATGAAGCGGGACTACAACCACCGCACAATGAGCCTGATCTCGCACGGTTGCTACAAGACTACGACCTGGATGCAGCTTTTATCATCACCCCTCACGCATTTCACCACGATCAGGCCAAAGCCTGTTTGCAGGCAGGGTTAGATGTGTTGCTCGAAAAACCGATGGTCATGAATGCTGAGGAAGCGCACAGCCTGATCGATGTACGGGACAACAGCGGACGTTTACTGGTCGTCGCCTTCAACGGCAGCATGTCGCCACAGATCCGTAAGGCTGTCGCCATGTTGCGATCAGGCGAACTGGGCGAAATCCTCGGTGTCAGTGCCACAGTCTGGCAAGGGTGGGCTGCGTTCACCGAGGGGACATGGCGGCAGAATCAGGCGCTATCAGGCGGCGGTTTTCTGTTCGACACGGGCGCCCACATGCTGAACACGATCACCGATCTGGCCGGCGAGGATTTCGTTCAGGTGGCAGCTTGGATGGATAACAATGGCTGGCCGGTGGACACCGAAGCGGTGGTGATGGCACGGCTGGCTTCGGGTGCGTTGGTAACTATGCATGCTAATGGTGAGACGATTGACACCTGTCTTTCCGATGTCCAGGTCTTCTGCTCGGAAGCGATTGTGCACACTGGCGTATGGGGTGAAAAGCTCGAACTGCATAAAAATGGTGAGCCTGGACCCCAGCCTGTTGAGGTATCCCCATCCCTGGGTGTGTGGGATCAATTTTTGTTGGTACGGTCGGGCGACATAGCCAATCCCTGTCCTCCGGAAGTAGGTCTGCGCATGGCGAAGCTCTACGACGCAATTCTGGCCTCAGCCGCCCAAAACGGGGCGGTGATCCGCCCAACTTAGCTGACAGTTGAGGTTTTGTAAACAAATGAATGGACGAGAACGCGTCGTCAGGGCCTTGCGATTCCAACAACCCGATCGTGTCCCCCGCCAACTGTGGTATCTGCCGGGCGTGGAGATGTATCGCCAGGACGAATTAGCTGCCATGCTCGAACGCTTTCCCCCAGACATTGTCCAGCCGCAACACGCCGATCTCTATGGCCGGGCTGAACGCGCACATGGCACGCCGAACGTGGTTGGTAGGTATCGTGATGACTGGGGATGCGAATGGACTGTGGCCGAACCAGGTGTGATTGGCGAGGTCAAGCACCCGCCGCTCGCCGCTTGGTCGGCGCTGGACCAACTCACCCCACCCTGGGAGATCCTTACGAATGCGGATCTGGATCCCGTCCGCCATTTCTGCGATTCAAGCGATCGCTTTGTCAATGCCGGCACCTCCCTGCGACCTTTCGAGCGTATGCAGTTTTTACGAGGGACGGAAGATCTCTTTATCGACCTTGCCTATGGCGATGCGCGAGTCCTAAAACTACGCGACATGATCCATGATTTTTATATGCATGAACTGGAATTGTGGGCAGCTACCGACGTGGACGCCATCACCTTTATCGACGATTGGGGCAGCCAAACGCAATTACTGATCTCGCCGGATATGTGGCGACAACTGTTCAAACCCCTTTATGCTGACTACTGCCGGGTGATCCGTGACGCAGGCAAGTTCGTTTTCATGCATTCTGATGGCCAGATCGAAGCCATCTACCCCGACCTGATCGAGATCGGTGTACATGCCCTCAATTCTCAGTTGTTTTGTATGGATATCGAGAGGCTGGGCAGACAGTATCAGGGCAAGGTTACCTTTTGGGGTGAAATCGACCGACAGCATGTGTTGCCGTATGGTTCAGTGGCTGAGGTTGTCGAAGCCGTGAATCGCGTGAGAGGGGCGTTGAATAGGGGCCAAGGGGGTGTCATCGCCCAATGCGAATGGGGAAACGATGTACCAGCTGAAAATGTCACTGCGGTGTTTGAAGCCTGGTTGGAATAAGCGCCGCCAGACAACATCTCATCCACTATCGTAACGCACACCATTACAGCAAAAAATCATTGACAGCCAAGGCAAATCCTGTTATCTTGGTTTATACGATTAAGGTTAATCGCATCAGTGAAATTCTTGGTGCAAACACCTCCGTTTTGAAGCGATGAACATGCGCCCGACGACACAAGTCGATGTTGTTTTTCGGTATGGTTGGCTACTCAGCGAATCATACGGTTTGTGGCGCTCCCACAGTGGCATTGCCTGGAAACAATTTGCAGACTCTCGACCCGGTTATGTTCTGTTGGCGACCGACGATGGGATTTGGATTGGCAGATGAGGGAATCGAGCAAGTACACATCAGATAGAATCGTTCGAGCGACACGATTGGAGAAATCAGCAATGCCCTGTTCATTATCGATCGAAAAACTTCGTTGCGAATACCAGACAGATCCTGTGGCGATTGATGTCAAGCATCCCAGATTGAGTTGGCAGTTGGCATCAGATCAGAATAACAGCAGACAGACAGCGTACCATATCTTGGTTGCTGATAGCATCGCAAACCTCGATCAGGATAACGGCACTCTATGGGATAGTGGAAAAAACCGATCCGACGAGACCATTCATAGGGTGTATCAGGGCGCAGCGTTGGGCTCTCGACAGCGATGCTACTGGAAAGTACGTGTGTGGGATGAAAACGATCAGGGATCGGCTTGGAGCGAGATGGCGCTCTGGGGGATGGGACTGTTACAGACTGCGGACTGGCAGGCAGACTGGATATCTGCTGATATCGAGGAAGATACCAGCAAACCTGAGCCGGCCCCCATGCTGAGGACGACTTTTGAGGTGAAGGGGGCTGTCACAAAGGCACGCGCCTATGTCAGTAGCCGGGGCGCCTACGAATTGCATCTGAATGGTGAGCGCGTGGGCGATGCCTATTTCACGCCGGGCTGGACCAGCTACCACAATCGCCTGCAATATCAAGTTTATGATGTCGCCGATCAGTTGCTGCTTGGTGAGAACGCGCTGGGAGCGATGCTGGGCGACGGCTGGTACCGAGGCTATTATTTCATCGATTATAACCGCAATTTCTATGGCGATAGGCTGGCCCTGATCTTGCAGTTAGAAATCGAGTATGAAAATGGCCGGGTTCAAGTCATTAGGTCGGATGACAGCTGGCGTGCTAACACCGGCCCCATCCGTTACGCCGACCATTACATGGGCGAATATTACGACGCCCGCATGGAGCGCACTGGTTGGACAGAGGCGGGCTATGATGATTCAGGCTGGGCAAATGTAATCGTTGGCAGTGACTCCAAGGATACGCTCGTCGCTCCCTGTAGCGCACCGGTCAAAAATATCGAAGAAATCAAGCCCATCAAGATTCTGACAACCCCTGAGGGGAGCTCCGTATTCGATTTTGGACAGAATATGGTCGGTTGGGTTCGTCTCAAAGTCAGTGGCCCGGCCGGAACCGAAATCATCCTCCGCCACACGGAAGTACTGGACTTAGACGGCCGGTTTTATGTCGGCCATTTGCGCAGTGCCGAACAAAAAATCACCTATATTTTGAAAGGAAAGGGTCTCGAAGTCTACGAACCTCATTTCACCTTCCATGGTTTCCGCTATGTAGAGGTGACAGGCTATCCAGGTGAGTTGACGCTGGATTCTCTGACCGGCGTTGTCTTACATTCGGAGATGGCGCCAACAGGCCACTTCGAGTGCTCGAATCCCCTCATCAACCAGCTGCAACACAATATCACCTGGGGGCAAAAGGGTAATTTCCTGGATGTGCCTACTGATTGTCCGCAACGTGACGAACGTTTCGGCTGGACCGGAGACGCTCAGGTGTTTATCCGCACCGCAGCGTTCAACTTCGACGTGGCGGCCTTTTTTAGCAAGTGGCTTAAAGATGTGGTAGCTGACCAGCATGACAATGGCGCCTATACTTGGTATGTTCCGAACATCTCGCATGACCCACCCCATGCTAGTGCAGCCTGGGGTGATGCCGGTGTGATCTGCCCCTGGGCGATGTACCAACTCTATGGTGATACTCGTATCTTGGCAGAACATTATGTGAGCATGGCAGGCTGGATTGAATACTTAGTGGACGTATCAGATGATGACCTGATATGGCGGAAGGGAAGGCAGTTCGGCGATTGGCTGGCAACCGATCGGGAAGACCTTGGCACGCCCGAGGGTTTAACCGACAAAGACCTGGTCGCTACAGCCTTTTTTGCCTTCAGCACCAGTCTCATGGCACGCATCGCAAGCGTTTTGGGCAAGGACAAGGATGTCCGATCATATTCATCCCTGGCAGGACGAGTTCGTCAAGCTTTCCGCAATGAATTCGTCACTGCTAAGGGCCGGATCGGCGCCAATACCCAGACTGCCTACGTCCTGGCTCTGGCATTCGATCTGTTACCCGAACAGCTTCGTGCTTCGGCTGCTGAACGACTCGTCGCCAATATCCGAGAACGGGACAACCATATTGCCACCGGCTTTGTGGGTTCGTCCTTCATCAACCATGTCCTCAGCCAGAATGGTTATGTAGATGTCGCTTACGATCTGTTGTTGCAGGACACCTGCCCTTCCTGGCTCTATCCCGTTACCCAGGGCGCGACCACGATCTGGGAGCGATGGGATGGACAACGCCCGGACGGCAGCTTCCAGACGCCGGAGATGAACTCGTTCAATCACTACGCCTACGGCGCCATCGGAGAATGGATCTATAAAGTTGTGGCAGGATTGTCTGTCGATGAAGACCACCCTGGTTACAAACACATCATAATCAATCCCCAACCAGGTGGCGGGCTGACCTACGCCAGACTGGCACACGATTCGATCCGAGGAGAGATCGTTTGTGGATGGGAATTGAAGGAACTTGGCTGGGTGCTTGAAGTTGCGATACCTGCCAACACAACCGCCACAGTGCATTTGCCCGCTAATACACTAGACCAGATCGATGAAGGCGGTGGTCCCCTGTCTGAGAGTACCGGTATCCTCAGCGTCGATGTCGGGGCAACGGAGACACTGGTCGAGATAGGTTCGGGGCGGTATCAGTTCACTGTAAGCTTGCCACAATAATCGTTAGGGCAACCCCACCGCACCCTCTAGCTTCGCTCCATGCAGCTCGGCATTCTCCAGGTTGGCGCCAGTCAGATCGGCCTGCCGCAGATCGGCATTGTGCAGATCGGCCCGGCTCAGATGTGCCCCCCCCCTGAGATTGGCTTTCTTGAGCTTGGCATCCCGCAAATTCGATGCCTTCAGACTGGCATTGGCCAGGTTGGCATGGCTCAGATCGACGTGGCTGAGGTCAGCGTGTCTCAGATCCTCACATTCGAGGTCGATTCCTACAAGCCAAAGGGGTTTGGGTCGGTTCAAAAGATCGTAAATGTGCCAGCGTGTGTGCTCCATGTGTCACTCCTTATGCGACTGAAATAGTGTATGTGGAGCACGGTCCTAACAGACTATGCCAATGAAGCCAACAGGCCCGCTTGCGGTGCCATTCAAGAGAGCCGTTTGGGATCTTGAACTAAGGATTTTCAACGAATTTGATGGCTGTCGAAAAGACAATGGAATTGTCTGGCTCAAAGCACGAAGCGCCCTCAGGCGCTGTGGCTACACTATGAAGGAACCTGGTTTCTTCAGACAGTTTTTAGTATCCGTTCATAGTGCCAGACTCTTTTCTGGTACAATACTATGAATGCGCGTCATGATCGGCTAATTGGGTGTGCTCGTGATAATAGCCTTGCTCATGCATACGGTTATGCAGGCTGCGATGCGCAGAGACCAAAACTTGGCGCATACGTTTGTAGACGATATCCTGCGCCCGGGTGCCGACCGTGTCGATATAAGCCAACGAACCTTCGATCTGCTCCAAGATGGTGACGGCATCGGCAGCAGCCAACATGGGAGAACCTTCGACATCGATCATGATGGCTGAGGAGTGAGCGCCGATGATCTCTGCTTTATCTGGATAATGACCTCGCACCAATAGTGCTATCCAAGAACTTCTATCTACGTTGACCCTCCAATGCCCTGCCTTCTGATTTGATTCAACCGCCACACTCTCCCGAATTTCTCCATTGACGATCAGTTCAACCCGCGATATCGGTAGGGTCACGCTGGCAACCTCCCACATGACATCGACCGTGCCCCCACTGGCAGACATGGCGATGCGACTGCCCATGGCTTGTCCATCCACACTGAACTCCAGCAGCGGCCCATAAGTCACAAAGGTTTCGACACGGCGCACAGCGTCCATCCAGGCATCGTGCGTGAAGGGAGCGCTGGGATCCGTATGCGCGTAGGTGCGAACCGTACCAACCGCCATGCTTGCCGACATCTTGTCGGTTCCGCCCACAGCTGCAACCTGATAACCACAGTTGAGATATCGATACCAGTCGGAGAGCGAATAGGGGTCGATACCTTCGTAGTGATTGCCCCACGACGTCATCTCGATAGCGTCGGCATCGCCACAGACCAGGGTTGCGGCATTTTCCAGACGGGGATCGGGGAAGTGCGGGATCACGACCAGCCCGCCCTGCGCCCGGCACTCTCTTGCCCACTCCGTAAGCAAGACATCAACCGCATCACCAAGGGCTGATTCATTGGGTCCGCCCGTAGTCAATGGCGTGATCATGGATCCGTCATAGCCCAGCAGCGAGATATGGCCCAGCACATGTTGTCTGTTCTCGGTGCCCACTCGCACCAGGTATTCGCCTTCACCGCCCGCTTCCTGTGAACCCCAGGTGGTGCGGCCATCGAAATCCCCGACATTGGTCATAAGCTCGCCCCATTGGCTAGCCAAAAGGTTGATGACATTGACCCCTTCAGCAGCGCCCTCCAGTAAGGCAGAGGTAGGCGATAGGAAGTGCACATGCGTGTCCGCCGTTACCCAACCACGCTCGCGCCAAGTCAGTACCTTGTCCAATTCGATGACGATCTCCTCGGTTTCCGCCGTCACCTCAACGACCTGCCTGACCGGGCGCATCTCGAAGCCCTTTGTCACTTCAATATAGAGGGTTCCAAGTGGTACATCAATAGTGGTGTCACCTGAAATGTAGGTACTGGAATGTGCGCCCAGCGTTTCGGGATCCCACCAGGCGATGTGGGCGTAATCCACACTGTAGTCCTCGAACCAGGCAGGGTTGATAATGCGATGTCGGTCGATAGGCGCCAGGTATTCGCCATGTGCTCCATGAACGTGTAGCTTGGTGGCCACCCTCTTGCCACTCTCTTTAGCCACTGTGCGTATCTTTACACGTTGCCTGGCTGTGGGAACCACCTGCAACGGAGATGTCACCTGCTCTGATTCGGCACTCGAGACGGGGATGATCTTACCGCCGGCCAGGTGGAAATGAGCGTCGGGATGCGCAGTGTATTCGATCAGCACATCGCTGCCGGACTTCTGTGGCAGAGCGTTGGCGTAGGAGTCTGACCAGGATTCGTTCGGGTAGATCAAGCGGGGGGTGGCCGAGATCACCTGGCCCAGGTCCAACTGGAACTGTTGCAGCAATCCGCTGTCGTCCAGGTCGGGTTGAAGCACCATCTCTTCGGGTAACCGTAGCACGGCTTTGCGGCGCGTGCGCCAACGTAGCGGTTGTTCCCCGGCATCACCGGCCGCCACACCAGAGATGAGGACATGGCCGGACACCGGATCGAATCGGATCGAAGTAATCGCTTTACGCGGATGTGGGTTCTGCCACGCCCACAGCCAGTTTACCCATTCACTCTGGTCAGGAATCTCAACTCGTGTTTGCGTGCGCCCCCAGCCTTCGTGCAATTGATCGTGAGAGGCTCGTAGGGGATAGGGTTTGGGCACAGCGACCGCTTCGACACAGTTCTCGCCCCAGCGCCGCTGAAAACCACCGATCTGATGCCGGCGACGCACAGGCGCCCGTACCTCGCTGCCATCCTCGTAACCGATCACATAGTCGGCTGCGTGTTCGGCCAAGTGCCCTTCCCCCCGCATGGGTGTAATAAAACGCGACTCGTTGTACGTGTGTGGCTGTAGATCGGAGGTATGCATAAAAACGAGCCACTGGGCGCCGGTCGGTTCGACATCAACCCGCACGGTCTCATCCGAGATCGAGATGACGCCGGCAATACTGAAAGGAAAGCCCCAAGTGACATTTTCGCCGGTGGGCGCCTTATCACGCACCGCGGCCATCGCTTCCGGTAACGCCAGATCTGCAAGCTCAGGCAATGGCTGTTCGCCCCTGAGTTTCAACGCTTTGAATAAGGGGGATATTGGTCCATCCTTTATTGTGGTCTTCATCGAACACGTCTCCTCTATCGATTGTTGTATTGCGTTTGACCACCAGCGTCTTTCGTCCATGGTCAACCGTTAATTATCGTTTATCTTCTAGCTTTCTATGCAACCAGCTCTTGCGACCGAGCCAGATAGTCAGCAATCGCCTTTGCAAGTTTAGCCGGTTTGAATCCAAAAGGACCTGGGCCACCGGCGTATGTGATACGGCCATCGACATCGATCAAATACAAGCGTGTTGGTAGGGCCGCCTAGGCTTTGTTCACGGCATCATCCATATCATCCACCAGCGTGTGAATGCCGTACTGCAGGGTTGTTTCGCAACGACCTGCCACTTCCCGGCGTTCTGCAATTGTGGTCGGATCGTAGACATCGGTCGCCGCTTTCGATCTGGAAAGTTTCAAAAACAATCCCTGTATGCCACCACCCATCCACCAGCCATCCAGCGGATGCGCCTCTCGAATGTACACGTTGAGAAACTGAACCTGCTCGTGATATCGCCGGTAATCGGAGAGGTGAACGGGATTCTCTCCAGCGGTGTCGTACAACTCGAAATCTGGCGCCACGTCCCTACTTTGGGCGCCACGGCATCATACTTTTTCTGCCAAGCCCGCATTTTTTTGCGGGTATCTAACACTACAACGAGACTTCGACCGCGCAACTGTCATGCTGAGCCCGCCGAAGCATCTCGCGTCACTTGGAAAGACGAGATTCTTCTTCGCTGCACTCGTCAGAATGACAAAGTCTCGTTGTAGTACTAATTCACGGCTCATAAGGCGAATCTCTCCAGGGTCAGGTGGTGAATGATTGCCACAATTCTACCACTAATCGACACACAGCACATGAAAACAGACCGTCCGTATCGGACGGTCTGTTTCTTCTCGAGCATGCGTAGAACGCGCCAGATCAAGACCCGGGAACCAATCCAAAATCAAACTCACCGACCCGGTTGGAGGGAAGTGACATTCGGACAGTGCCATAGCTGTCGGTGGTGACAGCTATGACGACGTAGTAGTAATTTTGGGTAACATCACCTATCTTACCAGGATCGTCCCACACAATCGGCCCTGCCGGGAAAGGGCCCGTGAGCGTTTGCGCCAGATTTGCGCCGCCGGGTGTGAAATAAGGACTCGTGGAGCGATGGATGCGGTATGTATGAACGGTAAGCGGCTGTCCATAAATATCCTGCAGTACATGCTGCCAGGAAAGCTCGGCATTGGCCGGAACGACAGCGTCGATGTCGATTGAGAGTACAGGTGGTTCGGGTGGTCCGGGCTCACTGGTCAGTATGAAAGCCATATCCCAGGTAAGCCCGCCATTGTCTTCGATCGGCTCACCACTTTTATATATGTCACCGACAACGGGAGCGACCGGATCAAAGATGCGCACGGCGTCGTCCATGAATTTATGTGGGCGCGTCTTCCAGCCCCAGATGTTGCCCGGTGGCTCGCCTTCGTATATAGCTGAGATGCTGATCCAGTAGATGTTCGGTGTACCATCAGGGTTTGGTTTCTGGAAGAACCACGATTCAGGAGGAAGTCGCAGATCGTAGCGGAAACAGGCATCGGTTGTTGACATGAAATCGGGATGGAAGTCACATCCGACGAATCGCTCATTAGCTTCATTACGTTTAACAACATGCTGCCAGACGACCTCACGGGGATGGCTGAAGGGATTCTGATCACTGATGGGCACGTCGGTCCAGATGGCGATGTGGAAGGCGCCGGGCGCCTGTTGCGGTGGCGCCTCGTCTTGCCACTCCGCATAGGATCCCCACCAGTGGATGTCGGTAATGGGTCTGTCATCTTCGCAGGGCCAATCGTCGGCAACTATTGGCGCAATACCCAGATCATAGACCGAGGGTTCATCCCAACCCCAATAGCAGAGCGGATAGGGCGATCCCTCGTTCAGAACCGGTGCCTGCTCCCATTTGATCGCCTCCACGTAAGTCCTGTAATCTTCTACCTCACCATCGGGCGCCGCTCCGTCAGGTGGCAAACCGCCCGCCCGGCTGAGGCGGAAGCGAGCATAGGTGTGGCCGGCATTGGCGCCTGCCGGGACGGGGAAGCAGAAGCTGGGCCCGGTGTTGATGCCTGTCGCCAGCGGCTTGCTTGTGAAGATCTGCTCCCCTAAATCCGTCCAGTCGCCGTCACCATTGAAGTCGATCCAGGCATCGAGCGCGGCTGCAGCCGAAGCTACGTTCGTCAGATTTGCGGTCACGCAGGCCGGTTGCCCGGGAAAGAGAGGTGTCGTAAAGGTGATGCCATCTTCGTCGTCGTTGCCATCGTTGTCGTCGCCGTTTGCCTGGAAAGTGGGTTGCCCATCAGCATCGGCGTCGATGCTATTACCCAGATAGAATCCAGGGATGATCTGGTGGCGGGCGCCGTTGTTGGCCAACAAGGTGGGATAGCGTGGGAAGGGTACCGAATCTGGGGCATCACCGAAATCAAGCTCTGGCTCTTCTAGCTGTGAGGTAATGACAAATGCCATATTCAGATCAGTTAGTGACGCCGTATAACCACCCGGTTGGGGTGGGCTCCATTGTACAGGTTGAGAGAGGATGAGGGGATCGTTATTGCCCTGCCAGAGCCACATGACCTGGCCTCCACCAGGCTGCGATAACGCCATGATGTCAAGCCAATAGATGTTGCCGGGTATCTGTGGAAACGGAGTAAGTAGATCATAGCGATAGTGGTAGATAGGTTGTCCGGTGCTGTTTGTGCCGTATGGCGTCTCCTGGACCTGGCCGGAGCCCGAGCCTATGGGTGCATCGACGGTCCACAATGGACTTGACCCCAGATCCGGCGCTCCATTCAGGTCTCCATAGATGCTCAACCTGAAGCCCCAGTTCAGAGCCGGGATAGATTCATAGTTTCCCCACCAATGTAAGTCGGTAACATCTCCACCCTGACACTGCCAATCGTCGGCAATGTGTACATCGGGATTGTTGTCATGGGCATGATAGCCGGTCACGTCCAGATCGGGCCATTGCGCCCACTTGATGACGAGCTCTTCGCCGATGCGCACAACGTAGTCCTCGACTTCACCATCACTGGCTTGGCCGGTATAGCTGAGGCCGCCCGCGCTGCTGAAACGGAATCTGGCATAGGTAACAGTATTGGGTGTTGCTCCTGCCGGAATGGGTACAAATACAGAATTATAGCCCAGAACTGAGAGCGGATAAGAGGTGAAGATCTGCTCACCCGCATCAGCCCAACTACCGTTACCGTCGAAGTCGATCCATCCGTCCAGAAAACCTGGTTGTGGATTGAGAATGGTGGAACTGTTGTAGATGTCGATGATGGCATTCTGGCCGGGAATAAGGGGTTGCGTGATAAAGACGATGCCATCTTCGTCGTCGTTGCCATCGTTGTCATCACCAAGGGCCGCCGGATCAGGCTGACCATCCGGTTCGCTATCAAGGGAGATGGCTGAATTACCCAGATGGTAGCCTGGCACGATCACATGGCGAGCGCCGTCGTTGGTCAGGAGTGTAGGATAGCTTGGATCTGGGGCGTCACCGAAATCTAGATCCGGTGGTGTTGGATCGATCAATAGGAGGTAATCTTCCGTCTCGCCATCCTCAAAGTTGCCTTCACCAATCCAGGGCAAAAGAACAGCTTTCTCAGTGATGGTGATACGAGCCCAGACATATTTAGAATTGGGCCCAATCGTAAAGGATGGTGGCACTAGTAGTGATAAAGGACCACTGAAGGGATTGGATACCACGAAATTCTGTAGAACATGCTCTGGGGCCACAGTCCCATCTGCACACGTTGAACTTCCACCCCAACGGCCATCCTGATCCCAGTCAATGAGGACATTGACGTAACCTTGCGTGTCGTTGGGCATATTATTCGTCAGATCAATATCGATGTTCGCACCCCAGGCTGCCGTCGTACACGTCGTACCTAGGGGCGTCCCTTGATATCCCGGACACGGAGTTTCTACACCTCCTTGAATGGTAAATGGTTCCGGTACCGTTAAACCGGCATCACCATCCTGGAAGCATTCGTCTACATCATAGGGTGGGAAGCAATTGGGACATAGCCCGGCATTGCCGTCAGTTTCAAAATCGACTGCCGGGCCGAAATAAGCGCCGAAATTGGTATGCTGGATCCACTGTGGCGGGCCGACTGACATGCAGGTGGGAAACGATCCCATTACGCCTAGGCTGGGGTAGGCGATGGCATTGGCGCCTTCAGGCGCGTCACCGAAGTCGAGATCTCCTTGTTGTGTCGTCCCCTGGATATCAAAGGCCAGGTCCAATGACGCTCCCGTAAAGGGATCGATGAGTTCCTGCCAACCCCCATCACCATTGCCCCAGACCGCATCATCTTCGAAATGCTCGAGACTGGTCTTAACACCGAACATAGCTCCATCAGTTGTGACCTGTATATCCAGCCAGTATATAGTCTCCTCCTCCTGGTCAAAAGCAATTTCTGCTGGAATGGGCACGTCATATCGGAAATATCGTGTATGGTTCTCTTGTTCTACAATGCCTTCAAGGGGATCGAACCACCCTTGAGGTGACGGTGGTACGATCTCTTGCACGTCGAAGACCTGGGTATCCCATTCCCACAACAGATTGCCAGGCTTGCTGTATTCACCGGTACGGTCGTCATCATGGAAACTAAGATGGATATCTGTTACCTGCCCGACCTGATCGTCAAGCCAAGAACCCCAGAAGACAACATTCGTAATAAGGCCAGATTCCGTGCACTGAAAATCGTCGGCAACGACGACCGGTTCATAGGCTCTTACATCCCAGCCGTTGGGATCGGGATTCTGAGGAAAATGCATCTTGCTTTCGTACGTTGCTTGATCCAGTCTTAACGTTGTCTCGCCGGGACTGGGTAGGCCGAAGCCTGTTCCTGCAATGACTGTGAGCACTGCGAAATCAGGATCGCCAGTGATTGTACCCTCAAGACTATGAACGACCGTCTCGAAGGTCTGCACAGGATCGCCAGGTGTACGTGGGCCAGTGTGGGTTTCCACCAGCACCGGCAAATTGATAGACCGATTAAACCCCCCTAACACTCCCGTACCCTCCATGGGCATCTCCAGGGTTGCCTCAAATTGCTGAATCTCACCACCCAAACTGCCCCCTGAGTTCCTGAGTATATTGACAAAGTCTTTGAGAATGGCGTCGATAAGGATATCGGAGTCTGGGGGAAGACCGTCGACGATGCGCCAGACGTCGTCAAGAGACTGGTATTGGCAACCATCGGGCGGTAGATCGGCCGTACCGGTACCATTGTCTGGCACGACGCAGGCGTCGCCGACATTTACATTCACCGTGCCGATCGTGGATCCGCTCATCCCATCCAACTGGCTTCCGGGCGCGCCCTCAAAATCGATCTGATAGGTGATATCGAAAAAGCTGTCAACTGCGAAATCCCCTGGACCCGAGGGCGCAAATGTGAGCATCGTGCGGGTGGGTAGTAAGTTAGCGCTGGCAGCGCTAAGCGAGCCAACGACAATAAGCATCAGAACAGCCAACTTGGCGACAGTCTTTGATAACCACATGGGAAACCTCCTCTAATAGCTACCTCTGCGTTAACTCAAGATTCGATTATCTCTGCTTGCAGTACAACCGAATCCGCAACCACAACGAGGACAGACTTGGACTCTGATCTCGCGATGGGATTGCACTCGTTTTTATTCGATTTTTACCCCGAGCAAGAAATGCAGTGAATCATCGACGATGACTCGGGTGCTGGCATAGTTACCAGAACCTCATTTGACCAATGTCTCCATTCATTGATTCAACATGGTGTCTGGGCAACTGATAACTACACGTATCTTTCTGCTGAATCCGCCAGCAAGACTTGCATATTCAGTATTGTATATTATAGCACAACTTGGTGTGCATTTCAATAGGGTGTGTCCTTTTTTTTCATCAATTCCAAATATGGTAATTTTGCAGGGACGACAACCTCGGTTTAGCTGCGAGATTGCGATCAGTTCCCCACCGAGGGTGAGAAATTGCCCATTTTTAGGGACTGAAACACCCCAGAAGGTTCATATTTGGAATTGCTGGTCCTTTTTGAGTTAGAAGGGCAATAACACCCTACCATACTAACATATTTGGGGGCCGGTTCAGGCGTTCTGAACCTCTGAAATGGGGAATTATGTTGACGAACCTAGGTCGAAACCTGGTGGCATATTATGTCTCTAACTCATTTAGGACGCACCCATTTCAATAGGTCGCGTCTACTCGTTTACTTGGATACGATTCAGTTTGTTGGCGCTGACCAACCTTTGATTGCGGCTTATGGTGCAGCACAACAGGCATATAGACCTGCGGTACGAGCTTGGGCGGGGGGCGATGTTGCCGTTTTCGTCGGTCGGCGGGTGGGCGTTTGCACCGGTTTGGGCGTTGGCGTGTGAGTGGTTGTGGCTATTGACGTGACCGTCGCTGTCTTGGTGGGTGTCGATGTGATGGTTGAAGTCGCCGTTGCAGTATTCGTGGGAAGGGCCGTAGGCGTCCAAGTAGAAGTAGGCGAAGGTGACGATGTGACGGTGGCTGTCCAGGTCGGAGAACTAGTAACAGATGCCGTGGGCGATGGTGAAGGCGTAAGCGTAGGAGAAGGTGTAGCAGTGGTCGTCTCAGTCGGAGAAGGAGTAACAGATGCCGTTGGCGTTGGCGAGGGCGTGACTTCATTCTCTGAGAAGATCGACCAGATAGCAGGATCTTCAGCCCCCAGATACCACATGACGATCCCTGAGATGCCAAGCTCAGCGGCCAGATCCCAGCGCGCGGCGACGCTATCACGATCGGCATAGGTCACGCCGTGGTCCTCGCCATAAAGAAACCAGTGTTCTCTGACAAGGCCACGGTCATTGCTTTCCCACCATTGGATATCCGGTTGATGAGTTTGGATAAGGGCGTCGGCGTCGGGCCAGGTTAGCGCCGTAGCGCTGATACCATCGATACAGTGGATGCTACCCAGTACCATGCTCAAGGGACCCAATACCGAGTGGGGACTCGATCTGCTGGCCTCTCCACATTCCAAAGAGTGTTGACCACTCGCAACTGGTGACCAGTCATAACCGTAGAGATTGACGCCGAGCACGATCTTGTCGGCGGGTACTTTCCGCTTTGCATAGGTGGTGACGGTAGTCAACCAGTGCATAGGCGAGATAGGCCCGGGGGGCGGGCTACCGATACAGCCTGAGGACCAGCACCAGCCGTATGTCATAAGTCTTAACTCATCGGCCAGCGATCCCAAGGCGCCATAGTCGAATGCTCCTGGTCCATCAACATCAAAGGCATCATATGATTTGGGTGTGTCCTAAATGAGTTGGAGACACAGCCTATCTGGTAAACTGAAGGTGTCAAAACAACCGACCTACAAACAAACCAGGAGAGAAGCTATGTCATCCAACTCAGAAGAGA
>JAAENG010000232.1 GCA_024224665.1 Chloroflexota bacterium
TACATTACTGAGTTATTTTCTTAACTTTCATTAGGGCCCGGCCCCTCAGGGCCTGGTTTGCCAGCACGCGAGCGCCTGAGGGCGAGAGCGCCCAACCAAGGGCGCTTTGTACTTTGAGCCAGGGATTCCATCCCGTTGGTATAGGATGCCATAATTGTGAAGATCGATTTCTAGCGTAATGAACCACGCCCGATTTGCCCTTGTCTCCCCAGTCTTTCTTGATCGAAAATGGCAAAAGTCGAAACAAAGAACAACGTCACAATGCGGCTTACGTGCCCTAGCGCGGCAGCGTAGGTTGGGATTTTCCCACCGATACACTGGATGTGGTCATGATGGGACGCATGGACATCTGGGGTGGATCAGGCGGTCGCGAGAAACTGAACGCGATATGGCGATGCTGGCGCTGAGTAAAGTCAGCATGTAGGACTTCGCCAATCGCCAGATAAGCCAGCTCTCGGGGGGCCAGCAACAACGCGTTTTCCTGGCCCTGGCCTTGATGCAGGATGCGCAAATCTACCGCATGGATGAGCCCTTTCAAGAGGTTGGCATCTCTACCGAACGTGCAATTGTCGATGTGCTGCAAGAAATGCGAACGACTGGCCGCACTGTTATCGTCGTTCACCATGATCTAGAAACCGTAGGTAATGGCAAGGCCTTATGGCGTTGCCCGGCCAATCTTCCTATGCTACCATGCTGGTATGCCTCTTCCTGCTAAACTCAGCTTGATCCCCGACTTCGATAGCAAGGGGATGATCGCCTATCTTTCGGAACAAGCAGATGTCATCGCCGTCTACTTGTTTGGTTCACAGGCAGAAGGGATCGCGCGCCCGCAATCTGATATCGATATAGCCATTCTGCTTGCCAGATCGGTACAAGAGGATCCTCTGGACAAACTGTCACGAGAGACCGAGTTGAAATTTGCCCTGGCGCGCTTTGCCCAACGTGATATGGATGTCGTCATTCTAAACAATGCAAAACCCTTCCTTCGCCATCAGATTCTCGTAACTGCCAAGATCTTGTACGAGAAGGATGTCGGCGCTCGCGTGGAATTTGAGATTCGATCTGCGCAAACCTACTTTGATCTAAAACCGATGTATGATTTTCAATCACGAGAGATGTTACGCAGAATCAAGGAGGGCCGGTTCGGTGAGCGTAAACGGCATCATTCTTGATGGAAAGAACAGATAGTTAACTAGCAGTTATTCCCAGACTGTACTGGTAAAATGAGGTCCCTCCATGGCAGGTTGCAGGTGTGAGTTCGGTTGCAGACAAGTGACCCGTCCGTTGAACTTGCCATTTGCCACACATATCGACGCTGTAAGCGCCTAACCATTTACACTGTCTATGAGTGAATTCTTCAATGTATTAACGCCGATCAGGGCATGGCAGCGCCTGATCGAGCACTATCAGCCTGCTGCCCGACCAGAGCAAGTTCAAACGACACAGGCGCTTGATCGTTTTCTGGCAGCGGCGCTCCGCGCCCCCCATGATCTGCCTGAGTTTCCTCGCAGTACGGTAGATGGCTATGCTGTGCGGGCTGCTGATACCTACGGCGCTTCGCCCAGCCTACCCGCTTTTCTCGACGTGGTCGGGGAAGTGGCAATGGGCGAGCAAGCCGATCTGGAGGTCGGGCTAGGGCAAACGGCCATCGTCCACACCGGTGGTATGGCGCCCTCCGGCGCTGATGCCAGCGTCATGGTAGAAAACACGCAAGCGGCTGATGAACACAGCATCGAAATACTCACGTCTGTGGCAGTGGGTGAGAATGTCATTCAGATTGGCGAGGATGTGCGCAAAGGGGCGAAAATCCTAGAGGTCGGCCATCGCCTGCGCCCGCAAGATGTCGGTGGTTTGCTGGCGTTGGGTTTAACTGAGATTACAGTCGCTCGCTCCCCACGCGTCGCCATTATCTCCAGCGGAGATGAGGTCATCCCCCCTGATCAGACGCCAGGTCCTGGTCAGGTACGCGATATAAACACCTATACGCTGGCGATGCTGGCTCAACGAGCGGGCGCCGTAGCGGTGTCATACGATATTGTGCCCGACCAGCGTGAGGCGTTGGAAGAGACTGTGCGTCACGCCATCGAGACCTGCGACATCGTCGTACTTAGCGCCGGTTCGTCTGTTAGTTATCGCGATATGAGCGTGGATGTGCTGGGCGCATTGGGCGAACCGGGAATCCTGGCGCATGGAGTCTCGATCCGTCCCGGTAAGCCCACCATCGTTGCTGTCGCCATGGGTAAAGCCCTCTTTGGCTTGCCAGGTAATCCGGTAAGCGCTATGGTGCTCTTCGACCTTTTTGTGTCGCCCACCATTCGCCTGAATCTTGGCGCTGCCCCTTTCGACGCCTTCAAACCACAGCTGCAGGCCCGTCTCTCACGCCAGGTGGCCAGCGCCGCCGGCCGTGAAGATCATATTCAGGTGCGGCTGGAGGAACGCCATGGCGAACTCTGGGCCGTACCGGTTTTCGGCAAATCCAACCTCATCTACACCCTCGTCCATGCAGATGGCGTCGTGCGCGTTCACCTTGATAGTCTGGGTATTGAGCAGGACGCCTGGGTGATGGTGACTTTGCATCAATAACATGACCTACCTACACGATATCCCCCTGGACGAAGCTACAACTGCCTGGCACAACGCCCTGCAAACGATCGGCGCCTTGCGCAGGCTGCCGTCAGAAGCAGTTTTTATTGCTCAGGCCAATGGCAGGATAACGGCTGCACCGGTGTGGGCGCGCACTTCAGTGCCTCACTATCACGCCTCTGCCATGGACGGGTATGCTGTGCGGGCGGCTGACACAGTTGGAGCCACTCTGACGCGACCTCTAAATCTGTTGGTAGGCGAACGAGCTATTTATGTGGATACAGGTGATCCCCTGCCTGCAAACTTCGATGCAGTCATCCCCATCGAAGAAGCACAGCGTTTGGAGTCAGACCAAAAGGTAGAGATTGAGATCTTGGCTTCGGTTTCGCCCTGGCATCATGTGCGTACCATGGGAGAGGATATCGTCGCCACCGAACTGGTCGTGCCGGCAAATCACCAATTACGGCCCCAGGATCTCGGCGCTATCGCCGGCAGCGGACATTCACAGGTGCAGGTCTACCGTCTGCCCCGAATTGCCATTATGCCCACGGGAACCGAATTGGTCGCCCCGGGCAGTGAACTGAAACCGGGTGATATCGTCGAGTTTAATTCGATTGTGTTGGGGGCCATGGCTGAGGCGTGGGGCGCCTGTGTAAACCGCTTACCCATGATCGCCGATGATTACGCCAGCATTAAACGCGCCGTCGT
The DNA here is from genome assembly GCA_024224665.1 of Chloroflexota bacterium. Taxonomy (GTDB): domain Bacteria; phylum Chloroflexota; class Anaerolineae; order J102; family J102; genus PIVW01. Next base: position 3,292 of record JAAENG010000232.1, read on the forward strand.
TGCCGCCCTCGATGATCACGATCTGGTTGTAGTCAATGCCGGCTCGTCGGCAGGTTCAGAGGACTATACAGCCCAGATTTTTGCCGAACTGGGCGAGGTGATCGTTCACGGCCTGGCGATTCGCCCCGGCCATCCCTGCATTTTGGGACACGCGCAGGGCAAACCGGTGGTCGGCATTCCCGGTTATCCTGTCAGCGCCATGATCTCCTTTGACCTGCTAATCAAACCCCTATTGCAGCAATGGGTTGGGCAGGATGTGGCGCCTCGCCCATGTTTAGAGGCTCGCATCAGCCGCAAAGTCCTCTCGCCTATGGGACAGGACGAATACGTGCGTGTGACCTTGGGGCGTGTAGATAAGCGTGTCGTGGCTACGCCATTAGCGCGTGGCGCCGGGGTGATTATGTCTATGGTGCGGGCAGATGGCATTGCCCACATTCCCCGTTTCTCAGAGGGTTTAAACGTTGGTGATATGGTCACCGTAGAACTGTTGCGCCCGCCCAATGTGATTGATCAGACGATTGTGCACCTTGGCAGCCACGATCTCACCTTGGACCTGCTCGCCGATCAACTCCGGCGCGAACGCCCTGACCGCAACTTTAGCTCAGGCAATGTGGGATCGTTGAGCGGTTTGCTGGCACTGCGGCGGGGTGAAGCACATCTGGCCGGATCCCATCTGCTGGATGAGGTCACGGGTGAATATAATCTCAGTTATATCAAACGCTATCTACCTGACATCCCGCTTATTGTTTTGGGATTTGTTGGCCGCACACAGGGGCTCATCGTCCAGCGAGGTAACCCCCAAAATTTACATGGCCTCGAAGATCTCACTCGCCCAGATATCGTGTATGTGAACCGCCAGCGAGGGGCAGGGACCCGCGTCTTACTCGACTACAAACTCGGACAGTTGGGCATCGAGCCATCCACCATTAACGGTTACGACCGCGCCGAATTCACGCACCTGGCAGTCGCTGCCGCTGTGCAAAGTGGCGCTGCGGATTGTGGCCTCGGCATCCTTGCTGCCGCCCGTGCTCTGGATATGGATTTTCTGCCTCTGTTCGAAGAGCAATACCAACTGCTGATCCCCAAAGCATATTACGAAAGCGACCTTTTGGCCCCGTTGCTGGCTATCATTCGCAGCCAAGGTTTCCGCAGCGCTGTTCTGGCCCTGGGCGGCTACGATGCCTCGAGTATGGGCGATGTTCTACACGAGTTTGCATAAATGACCTATCAGTTCACTAAGTGGGATTTCGGCGAAATCAGCGAAGATGAACTTCGTAGGCAAATGCACGGTGAGGGGCTTCAACCCTACCCGTGGTCTAACGGCCCCAATTTCATCTACAGCCCCCATACCCACTCTTACACCAAAATCCTATACGTGGTGAGCGGGTCCATCACGTTCCACCTGCCGGCAACAAAAGAGGATATCGTTATGGAGAGTGGAGATCGCCTGCAGCTTCCCGCTCGAACCGTGCATGCCGCAACTGTGGGTACTCGCGGGGTGTTGTGTTTGGAGGCGGCTAAACGAGCTTAGAACCATCATTATCTCTGGCGCCACCTGGTCGGCATTGTTGATTCGGCGGGGCCCAAAATTGACAGGGACGCCCGCCGATCTCAAGAATACAATAGCGTAAACAATCCGCTCATCAATGTCGTGTTCATAGCCAGGCATGGGGCCGGCAGCATCAATGGGGATAGGGGCTAGATCAGTAATTGCTTAATATCAGTTGGTTAGTTTCCCTTTCGCCGCCTCATTGAGCGCGGGCACGATCTCGAACAGATCGCCAACAATGCCGTAGTTGGCCACACTGAAAATCGGCGCCTCGCTATCCTTGTTGATGGCGACGATCACCTTGCTCGAGTTCATACCCGCAAGATGTTGCACGGCGCCACTGATGCCGCAAGCGATGTACAAGTCAGGTCGTACGACCTTGCCCGTTTGCCCGACCTGATGTTTGTAGGGAATAAAGCCTGCATCAACTGCTGCACGGGAGGCTCCCACCGCCGCAGCGAGCGTGGCAGCCAATTCATCGACCAGTTCAAAGCCTTTCTTGGGATCGTTAGCAACGCCACGGCCACCCGACACAATGATATTGGCATCGGTGAGACTGATCTCGCCTGTTTCCGCTGGCTCCACCTTTTGGATCTCTACCCGGGCGGTTGCGTCAGCTGGGGCGACTGTCACGATGTCGGCCGGCGCGCCTGTGGCTTCAGCTGCTGATGCCGCCCGTGGACGCAAGGTCGCCATCTGTGGAAAACCCTCGGCCGTGACTGTTGCCAGGATGTTTCCAGAATAGAGGGAACGCACGCCATTGAATTTACCACCATCAACGCTGAGATCCAAGCAATCGGCAATGAGACCGCTTCCCAGATCATAACCTACCGCAGCAGCCAGATCGCGGCCATTACCGGTGTGTGAGGCCAGAAGTGCATCCGCACCACTTTGAGCCAATACAGCTTTCACGTCCGCTGCATAAAGATCGATATCAAATAGCGCCCGGCTGGCGTCATCGATCACGTAGACCTTGGCAGCCCCACGCGACCCTGCTTCAGCTGCAGCATCGGCCACACCCTCACCAATGACGAGGGTTTCGACATCATCACTGAGGGCCTGTGCTTTGCCCAGCGCTTCCCAACTACCGGCAACGGCGGCTCCACCATCGGTTTCGATAAACACAAGTATTTTCATACGATTTCTCCTTGAGCACAGCTATCTGTTCTCGGCACTCGACCACGACTCTTTCTCTGAGCGGGCGAGTATCGTGAATGCTAGTCTGCTGGTTTGGTCAGAGCACCTTTTCGGCGAGAAGAGCGTCGATCAATGCGTTGGCTGCATCACTGGGCGAGCCGTCGAAGAGTTGGACCTTTGCATCGCGGGCAGGTGGTTTCCGGTAATCGTTCATCGCCGCCACAGGGGCTGGGGTATCCACACCCAGGTCGGCAGCAGTCAACGTGGGGATCGTTGCCCGTGAGGCCTTGCGGATGTTGATAAAGGTAGGATAGCGTGGTTCACCAATCTCTTTGATCACAGAAAGAACAACGGGTGACTGGACCTTGACGGTATGGCGGGCCTGTCCTACGACACGTTCCACGGTCACACTGTCATCAGACACAGCCAAGATTTTTGCAACGCCCGTGATAACGGGCCAACCTAGCTTACGACTTATTGCCACCGGAACGGCGCCACTATTGCCGTCAACTGTCATCTGTCCCGTGAGCACGAGTTGCACATCGCCCATGTTCTCGACAGCAGCTGCCAACAACGTGGCAACGCCCCAGGCATCGGCTTCAGTGTTTTCGATCAAGGTTGCCCCTTTGCAACCCATGGCCAGCGCACTGCGCAGCGCCTCGACGCTGCCTTCACCACCCACGGTGATCGCTTCAGCGCTGCCGCTGTTATTTTCCATGATCTGAATACCCGCTTCCAGGGCATGTTCATCCCAGGGGTTGACCACCAATTGGATACTCAGTTCACCGCTGGCTGCTTCCTCAGGTTTTACTTTGGGAAGCTCGGCCGTGTCCGGCGTTTGCTTGACACAGACAAGATAACGCATAAATATGTCTCCTTCTGATAATGGAATTAGGCGCTTACGAAAAATGTTCGACAACTTTTTGTCGATGTTTTTGGCAAGTGGCACGTTGCGAGTGACAGTGGCAAGTTCAACCTTGTCTGCGACCGCACTCGCACCTGCGACCTGCTACTTGCTACCTGCCCCAGCGGGCCTGATTATCTCAGCGCAGTCTGAGAATAATCGCTAGTTACTTCTATATTTCAGACTGCCAAGATTCGGCATCGTAGGGAGGGAGTTCACAGCGTAATGGTTTATCCTGGCGATAGCCAAGCGCATAGTCTGCCTGAATAAGTTGTTGCAGTTCACGTGTGCCTTCATAGATAACAGCCCCTTTGCTATTGCGCAAAAAGCGCTCGACATCATACTCATCCGAGAAGCCATAGGCGCCATGGATTTGGATAGCATCGGAGGCGGAGTCGAAGCTGGCATCGGTACAGAACCATTTGGCCAGCGTCGTTTCACGCGTGTTACGTTTTCCCTGGTTCTTCAACCAACCGGCCTGGTAAACCAGTAGACGGCCCGCTTCCACACGCTGCACCATTAGGGAGATCATGCGTTTGACCAGTTGATGTTGGCCGATTTCGACGCCAAATGTCTTGCGCTGGTGTGCATAAGTCAGGGAAGCGTCTAGTGAAGCGCGTGTCAGTCCCAGGGCTCCGGCTGCAACCGTATAACGGCCGTTGTCGAGACAGGACATAGCGATTTTGAATCCCTCCCCCTCTGCACCGATGCGATGGCTGCTAGGAACTCGGACCTCATCGCAGTGGACCCAACCGGTGTTGCCGGCTCGCACGCCCAACTTGCCATGGATTGGGCCGCTGGTCACTCCATCCATATCTCGGGTCACCATGAAGGCGGAGATCCCACGATGGGCCGGTTGCGCATGCGGGTCGGTTTTGGCAAACCACAGGAAATGATCGGCGACATCAGCCAGGCTAATCCACATCTTTTCTCCTGAAATGATGTAATCCCCACCATCTTTACGAGCCACAGAGCGCAATGCGACGACATCGGTTCCGGCATCCGGTTCCGTTAGACAGAAAGCAGCGTACTTCTCGCCCAAAGCCTGTGGCGCCAAGAACATTTGTCGCTGTTCCTCTGTCCCCCACTGAAAGACACCGAGTGAGTTCAAGCCATTATGCACCGAGATGATCACGCGGGCGCTGGTATCTGCATATTCCAATTCCTCTGAAATAATCCCTAAACTGATGTAGTCGAACCCAGCTCCCCCATATCTGACGGGTATGGAAATGCCCAATAAACCCGCTTCCGCCATTTTGGGCATCAATGACTTATCAAAGGTTTGGCTACGGTCGTTTTCTTTGATGTTGGGACGTATCTCTTTGGCCGCAAAATCTCGTGTGGCTTTGCGGACGATATCGTGTTCAGATGTGAAAGCAAAATCCATTAAATGCATCCTTGCATAAGCGGTTGTTGAGCGAACGCCCGCGCTCCGTTGGGCGACGTTGTGACGCGCTGCATTATAACAACGCATGACTTGCCTCGCAAAAGCCGTACAAACTCTGGCGCAACTGTTCATCCTTTCTCTGGCGCGAATTCTTGGCCCGGGAGGATGGGCTTTGCGGCGGCATGGGTGGGCCTTGGAAAACCAGATTCTACCGAATTTCGGCGAGGTTCATCCTGAGTACTTGTCCCCTTTACAATATTGGCGTTTCCACGAACCGAATGGAATTCGTCGCTGAAACTACGAAGGCCCTGATGAAAGTTAACTTATTAATCCGGTAATAACAACCTGACATATCCGCCGGGGGATGTACGACCGCCTACAGCGGTCGTCACCCACGGCTACTAACCAGCGCCGGATCATGAAAGTTAAGA
>JAAENG010000233.1 GCA_024224665.1 Chloroflexota bacterium
AATCAGCTCATAGAAACCCATTAGTTGAGGCTCATAATTAGCCTGAAACCCAGGTGTTTTCTGAGCGACATGCTGAAAATCGTCGTAAAAAGTGAACTCCCAGTTCAAGTGCGGTGCTACCCACGCAGATGCAAGCCAAAGAATCTGTGCAATCTGCGCAATCTTTGATGGATTTGGGCGTTGATAAGCTATTTTCCTGCAGTGACTTAGTAGTTACCAACTAGCCTACGAAGAGGCTGATTACCTCTCGCTGACTACCGATCTAGATGAACTATGACCACAAACCAGGCCACCACCGTTGGCATCGCAGCCATCGGAACTTACTCACCTGAGGGCTATCTCACAGCGGCAGACATCGCCGAGGCCAGTGGCCTGCCCGAATGGATTGTGCGAGAGAAGCTCGGCATCGAGAAAAAGCATGTAGGCGGCTCAGATGACCATCCTAACGAAATGGGCATCAAAGCTGCGCTCGATTGCTTGGCCCAGACCGACATCCCGCCCGAAGAAATCGATGTCGTGTTCTGTACCACCGAGGAATGGCGCGAGTACTTTCTGTGGACATCGGGCGCACATCTCGCCTACGAGATAGGCGCCACCAACGCCTGGGTGATGGACGTCCATGCTCGTTGCGCCACGACCGTAGGGGCAATGAAAATGGCGGGCGATATGATGATCGCCGATCCTGAAATCAACACGGTGCTCATCGCCGGTGGCTACCGTATTTCCGATTTCATCAATTTCGAGAATCGCCGCACAACCTTTTTGTGGAATATCGGTTCGGGTGGCGGAGCGATGTTGTTGCGCAAGAACTGGCCACGCAACCAGGTGCTCGGTTCCCACCTCATTGCCGATGGTATGATGAGCAAACATGTGATTGTGCCCGCCAGCGGTACGGTCAAATTTCCCACGCCCGAAGCCATCGCCAATGCCGAGTTCTACTTTGATCTGGTGGAACCGGAGGTGATGAAGGAGCGGTTGAACGATGTGTCGATGGCTAATTGGCTGAAGTGTGTGGATGAGGCCCTGCGTAAGAGCGGGGCCAAAGCAGACGGCAACCTTTACACCCGCGCCGACCTCGACTTCCTCAATATGGTCCTCATCAAACCCTCCGGCCATCGCGACATGCTCGATCGCCTTGGCTTGAACGAAGAGCAATCAGTCTATCTCGGCCATCTCGGCCACACCGGCGAACAAGATGCAATGTTCGGTATTCGTGAGGGCCTGGCCCAGGGGCGCCTCAAGAATGGCGATCTCATGGCCATTGTTGCTGCCGGTATCGGCTATGTGTGGGCGGCGGGCATTGTGCGATGGGGCGCCGGTTAGCGCTTATCGGAACCCCTTCTGCCTCACTCCTGCAAACGAATACACTGAACTCCCAAAATACGGCATGGTTCATTACGCTAGAAATCCATCTTTACAATTTTGGCGTCATTTACCAACGGGATGGAATCCCTGGCTCAAAGTACAAAGCGCCCTTGGTTGGGCGCTCTCGCCCTCAGGCGCTCGCGTGCTGGCAAACCAGGCCCTGAGGGGCCGGGCCCTAATGAAAGTTAAGAAAATAACTCAGTAATGTA
>JAAENG010000234.1 GCA_024224665.1 Chloroflexota bacterium
ATCGATGGCTACAGAGCCGGAGTCCAAGGCCATGGTCAGCGTGTCTCCACCATTGTCGGCCAGCGGCTGCAATTTGAGAGTGTCAGTTACAATTTGCTGGTCGCCTATACCAGTAAAACCGCAACTTGTGCTACTCTCGATGTTGTAGCCGCCAGAGGCGATACTACCCGTGGCAGTGCAATCATCACCACCAGATGCCTGCAGAGCTACAATCGTGTTGGTTACTGTCACCGTGCCGTAGGACTGGCCGATTCCTGCCCCTTCTCTAGCCGAGTTGTCGGAGATTGTGCTGTTCGTAATAGCCAACTCCGCATCCACCTCAAAGATGCCGCCGCCTACACCGCCGTCTGCCGTATTGCCTGTGACTGTGCTGTTCTCTATCATCATCTTGCTGCCATATGCGACGACGACGCCGCCACCCAGTCCGCCGTAGTTGACCGAGTTGGCGGAAATGGTGCTATTTGTAATCGTCACTTCAGAGCCACTCTCCAGTGCGTAGATCCCCCCGCCGAAATTCACTTCATTACCAGAAAAGGTGCTATTGTCTACCGATGCCGTACCCATCAACGTGACTAATAAGCCGCCCCCGACGTTGGGGCTGTATGTGCTGCTGTTGCCCTTATTATTGGAGACTGTGCTGTTCGTAATCGTTAACTCCGCCTCACGCAGTACCCATATACCACCGCCAAATTGGGCCTTGTTGTCAGAAATTTTACTGTTCTCTACTACCGCCTTGCTTGCATAGTCGACAAAGAGGCCGCCTCCACCGCCGTCTCCACCAAAGGGGGCTTCGTTGTGGGAGAGGGTGCTGTCCGTAATCGTCACTACCGTATCCTCGCCCGCTACTGCGATGCCGCCGCCGTACGAGTCACCAGAACCTTTGGTAATGGTGATGTCTTTGAAACTAACTATGCTGCCCCCTTTCACCTCGAAGACCAGGCCTTTGCTATCCCCATCCACCGTATTGTCATTGCCATCTATGATGATCTCGTCAGCGTCGGCAGTATCGATGGCTGTGGTGTGGCCTGTCAAAGTGATATTAGCAGAGATGTCAATGGTGAATGTACCTGCCCCTGCGGCATTCACACAAGCAATGGCGTTGTTCAGCGTAGTTTCGTCAGTGGCGCTGTAGGGTGAGCCACCACAGGCTGCCGGGTTGAGTTGCATGGTCGCCGGTCGCGATGAATCATCGTCTTGGATGTCAGTAGCCGCACCAGAAGGTTCAGGCACTAATGGCACAGTCAGTTCTGGCCTCACCGGGTCCTTTTGTGCGGCAACAAGCCCTGTTAGTGCTACAAGAACACAGACGATGATAAGAAATACAAATCCTACTAACGGTGACCGAGAAGACATGTTATACAACATAGGTCCCTTCTCCTAAAGTGGTATTTATGAGCGAATCACGTATGGTTTTTTGCAAGATTAAGAAGTTCCAGCAGTTGATAACTGTCCTAACTTTATTCTGTGATGAATCAATACCTTCGCCAATTTCGTTACAGTGCCAAAACAGGCAATTTGGTGGAGAGGAAGCGATGCAAATAAAGGGTATCCAAGGGGTCAGTCCCTATTTTCGTTCGATTTCCACCCTTTTGTGGGCTGAATACTGTCACGAATATAGCACAAGAGGTCATCTCCAATTTTGGTGAAGGTATCAGAGTGTTTCAGTATATCACAATCACAGCACTTACTGAAAACTCTGAGTAATCTATTGAGCCGTTTTTTGCCTCCGTTTCCACAGGTGCGGACGAGCAAAACCCCCCTGTATTGTGACATGTAACATCGTCTTGCCGGGTCATATCTCACGTTTCCGTTAGTTTTTGCCGCTTTGTACTAGCGGTCCCCCGTACTCTACCACACCGGGCAACTCTCCCCGATATGCTGGGAAACCTTGAAGATGTCCTTGATGTCGACCACGCCGTCGGCGATGTCGGGGGCAATGTCGTAGGTGGGGTCGTAGGGTTGGGTACCGAAGATCGATTGGTCGAGGATGATGAACACGCCATCGAGATCGATGTAGCCATCGTTATTGTAATCGTAACCAATGGTGCTAGTTCAAAGACTGAATTCAGCCATCGAAAGAGGAGCAAACCCGTCAGAATCAGGCTGAAAACCACGCCATTGCACTAAAACATTGAAAAGATACATAGTGTAACCGACTCTACTTCTAAAGTATTCCCATACTCGGTGACCTACCTTCTTAAGGTGGTAAACTGTAGTCATCATCGACAACACAGCCTCAACCAGCATACGTTCATTCCATGTCCCTTCTGGACAAATCTTAAGATTTGACGGATTCCATTCCTTCTTCGCAAAATGGGGGTCAGCGAATACAAGCATCTCTTCAGCTACATCATCAACCAAATGCTGAAAAGAACCTCTTTGCTTAGGACTACGACCTTCTCTGCGAGGATGAATTAATTTCAAGCTAGTGCATCGTCAAGCCTTAAATTTCGGATCATTTCCCTTCTGAGAAACCCGAATCTTTAATGTAGATGATGCACTAGCACCATTGGTTCGTAGAGCAGGATGCTGGCGGGCGGGTCGTCGGGATCGTTGGGATCCGTGCCGTTGGCCACTTCTTCGCCGTCCGGGATCTCGTCACCATCACTATCAGGGTTGAGGGGATCGGTAGGAGCCCAGGGATCGACGCCGCTCACTTCTTCGCCGTCGTCGAGACCATCTTCGTCACTGTCGGGATTGAAAGGATCGGTGCCCAATTCACGCTCCTCGCCATTGCTGAGGCCGTCGCCGTCGGAATCGAAGGGTTGCACGGAGATGAGTATGCTATCACAGCCCTCTGCCCCACCATTGTCCATAACACAGGCCTGGACGATGTAATCCCCGGCGCTAAGATAACTGTGATTGCCTTTGGCCGTGCCAGCGCCATTTGCTTCGTTTAGCACAACTGCTACGGGGCCGAGACCGTCATCCCAATCGACCGTTGCGGTGTGGGTATCAAGTATACCTGGGTCAGAGAAACTTGTCGAGACAATCGCCATATCACCCTTGTTGGGCGACTGGTCGGGGCCGGCGTCGGCCGTGGGGGGCAGGTTGCTGACGGTGACATCAAGGGTATCGCAACCGTCGGGCGTGTTTGTGCCGGGATCGTTGACGCAAACAATGACGATGAAAGTGCCGTCATCGGCATAGACATGGCTGCCGCTTACCGTGCCGGAACCACCCCCTTCAGCCACGACGCCGCTATCAGTGGCGCCGTCTCCCCAGTCGATAGTGGCGGTGTGGGCTTCAGAACTGTCAGGGTCAGTGAAGTTGGCCGAGACAGCGGCCTCCTCCCCTTCATTTATCGAGGTGTCCTTACCGGCCACAACCTTGATGGGATCATCGACAGGCAGGACGTGGAGGGTGACAGTAGCGACAATGGAGGCGTCGATGCCGTCAAAGGCTTGATAGGTGAAATAGTCGCTGCCATTCCAGTTGAGAAAGGGCTTGTACACAAAGGAGCCATCGGCTTGCAGAGGGGTGGTCAAGGTGCCGTTACTGGGACCGTTCACCAACTGTGATGTCAACGTATCGCCACCGGGGTCGTTGTCGAGCACGCCGGGCGGGTCCACGACCAAGGGGCTGTCTTCATCACCGGAGTAAGTGTCGTCAATGGCGGCGGGGGGCGCGTTCTGTATCGTGATGGTGAGGGTGTCACATCCTGTGGCTCCGCCATTGTCGGTGACACAGACCTGGACGGTGTAATCTCCATCGCTGAGGTAGCTGTGCATGCCTGTGGCCGTACCGGAGCCATCTGCCCCATCTACCACGGCGGCTACAGGCCCGAGGCCGTCATCCCAGTCGACTGTGGCCGTGTGGGTGTCGAGTATGCCGCTATCGGTATAGATGGCGGTGACTGTGAGCGAGTCCCCTTCGTTTACTATTTGGTCGGGTCCGGCGTCGACGGTGGGGGGTAGGTTGTTGACGGTGACCAGTTGGGTGTCGCAGCCGCCGGGTATGGATGTGCCAGGGTCGTTGACGCACAGGGTGATGGTGAAGGTGTTGTTACCACCGGCATCATCAAGATAGGTGTGAGTGGCGGTGACAAGACCTGATCCGTCGAGTTCGGAGACAAAGCCCGTATCGCTAACGCCATCACCCCAATCGACACTGGCGGTATGTGTTTCAGAGCTGTCAGGGTCGTAAAAAGTGGCCTGCACACCCATCTCCGCCCCTTCATCCACGGTCTGGTCATCGCCCACCACAACATCGATGGGATCATCGACGGTGAGAACATGGAGGGTAACGGTGGCGACGTTGGAAGTGTCGATACCGTCAAAAGTTTGATAGGTGAAGGAGTCGCTGCCATGCCAGTTGGGGGCGGGCTCATAGACAAAGGAGCCGTCGGGCTGAAGAGAGGTGGTGAGCGTACCATGGTTGGGAACTGACAACTGCTCGGCGGTCAGGATATCGTCACCGGGGTCGGTGTCGTTATCAAGCGCGCCGGGTGGGCCCACGACCAGCGTCATGTCTTCGTCGCTCGTGTAAGTGTCGTCATTGGCGGTGGGGGGCGCGTTCTGCACGGTGACGGTGAGGGTGTCACAACCTGCGGCCCCGCCATTGTCGGTGACACAGACCTGGACGGTGTAACCTCCATCGCTGAGGTAGCTGTGCATGCCTGTGGCCGTACCTGAGCCATCTGCCCCATCTACCACGGCGGCTACAGGCCCGAGGCCGTCATCCCAGTCGACTGTGGCCGTGTGGGTGTCGAGTA
>JAAENG010000235.1 GCA_024224665.1 Chloroflexota bacterium
ACAGGCCCGGCCACCGGGAAGATCACGTCACAGCCCTCGTCGAACAAGTTCTCGGCCAAACGGCGGCCATCATCCGTCGACTCGAAGTTGCCGGTGAAGGCGCCATCCTGAGCAGCGTTGTCCCAACCCAAGAGGGTCACATCTGCACCCTTCTCGGCGTTGTAATACTCTACGCCCTTCTGGAAGGCCACCATGAACTCGACCACCGGCGGGATGTTCAAGCCACCATAGGTGCAGACCACGCCAGTCTCACTCATCCCAGAAGCCAGATAACCGGCCAGGAAGCTGGGTTGTGACACATTGAACAACAACCCTCGAACGTTCGGCGCTTCGCTGGGGAAATCCACAATCGTGAAGCTGGCATCAGGATTGGCTTCCGCTGCCTGACGGGTGGCATCTCCTAAGAGAAAGCCAACTGTTACGATCAGGTCTTTGTCCTGAGACAAGAATTCGTTGATGTTCTTTTCGTAATCAGTCTGCTGCTGGCTCTCCAGGAACACACCGTCGATCCCAAAGTCTGCCTGCGCCGTCTCGATGCCACGCCAGGCCGTTTGGTTGAATGACTTGTCGTCGATCCCGCCCAGGTCACTGACCATGCCAACGGTGTAGATCATGTCCGGTTCGGCAGCCTCACTGGCGGCGCCAGAGATGTCGACATCGCCGGCGATGATGCCCTGAATAATGGCCTCGATCTCAGCCTTCAGGTCATCCGGCACTTTGTCTTCGAAGTCATGGTATGAGGCAAGTCCCACGCCGCCATTCTCTAACGTACCAAAGAAATTGCTGCCGCCTTCAAAGCTGCCATCGACCACTGTGCCGATGGTGTCATATACGGCAATGTCCATGTTCTTCAACACTGAACTCACGAAGACACTGCCAAATTCAGGGGCCAGATCGTACTGGTCACTATCCACGCCGATCATCATCAGTTCACGATCCTGCGCCGCTGCCGCACTGCCCAGACCCACAGGCCCGGCCACCGGGAAGATCACGTCACAGCCCTCGTCGAACAAGTTCTCGGCCAAACGGCGGCCATCATCCGTCGACTCGAAGTTGCCGGTGAAGGCGCCATCCTGAGCAGCGTTGTCCCAACCCAAGAGGGTCACA
>JAAENG010000236.1 GCA_024224665.1 Chloroflexota bacterium
GAATGTAGAGAAGGCGTAGTAAGGCGAGGATTTTGGAAATGATAACACCACTTCTTCTCAATGCCAAATGCTTTGGTCCAAGGTATTAGATAGGACAAGCAAAATATGTCAAAAGCGAGAAGGTGTGGTTTGCTATAGATGTTCAGAAAAAGATTTTGACTTTTGGCCTGATTCTCACGCTTGTCGGGAGGCTACTTTGTCCAAAAGATTATCTGAAGGTCTATACGAGGAATGACGCAAAGAAGGCACGTTACAAGGCAGGAACAACCGCCAATGACAAGTTACAAAGATCTAGCGAGGCTACGTCAGACCAACAAGTTGCAAGCGAGCTTCTTATCTAAATCCTAATAACGTCTAATGACTTGCTCAACAAAACTGCTCGGCATGATGACAGGCGACCCTGTGCGGTTTTGCGTCGACCCTCAGATTTCGAAATTCTGGATATTCGTTGCTACATATCACACTGGCATACTGACAGCGAGGATGAAAATGGCAACCCTGCGGCGGATCGGCCGGATTGGGAACATCACCCTCTAACACAATGCGTTGACGCTCAGCTTCCCTCTCTGGGTTCGGAATAGGCACGGCCGACTGTAATGCCTGCGTGTACGGATGGATTGGCTTTTCAAATATCTCATCTCGCTCCCCCAACTCCACAATTCGCCCTAAGTACATAACTGCCACCCTGTCACTGATGTAGCGCACCATCGACAGGTCATGAGCTATGAAGAGATAGGTAAACCCAAAAGCCTTTTTCAAGTCATCGAGTAAATTGACCACCTGGGCCTGGATGGAAACATCCAATGCAGAAATGGGCTCATCGGCCACAATAAAGCTTGGATTAGTAGCCAGAACCCGGGCAATACCGATCCGCTGACGCTGCCCACCGGAGAACTCATGAGGGTAGCGGCCGGCAAAGTAGGGATTTAAGCCGACCAACTTCATCAACTCAGATACGCGCTCGCGGCGTTCCCCTTTATCGCCAATATTATGGATATCCAGCCCCTCGCTAATAATGCTCCTTACAGTAAGGCGCGGATTGAGCGAGGAATAAGGATCTTGAAATATCATCTGCATGCGACGGCGAAGCTGGCGTAACTCATTCCCTTTGAGCGAGGTGATATCCTCTCCATCGAAAATCACCTGACCAGCGGTTGGTTCTAGTAGATGCAGTATCGTTTCACCCGTGGTCGACTTACCACAGCCGCTTTCCCCTACCAACCCTAGAGTTTCGCCTCGTTTGATCGTGAAGGTCACACCGTCCACCGCCTTCACAGCGCCAACCTGCCGCCTAAAAATGCCCTGTCGAATTGGAAAGTGCTTCTTTAAATCAGTGACTTCAAGGAGTGTCTCAGGAACCGGTTCATGGCCATGTTCCTCGCCGAGTAATGTTTTTTTTACCGCCGCTGGCTGATCGGCCTTTTTTGCTTCATCGCGCACCACCTGCCACTGCCAGCAGGCAGCGAGGTGCTCAGCGGCGATTGTCGACATCGGCGGATTTTCCTCCCGGCAACGATCGACGACAAAACGACAGCGGGGGGCAAAAGGGCAGCCTTGCGGGGATTGCAGCAAGTCTGGCGGCGAACCTTCGATAGGAATGAGTCGTTCTACATTCCCTTCGAGAGTGGGAAGCGATTCCAGCAGGCCCAAGGTATAAGGATGGCTGGTGTTCGAATAGAGGTCACGAACCGGGGCCATCTCGATGATGAAGCCCGCGTACATAACTGCCACTTTTTCTACTAATCCGGCCACGACTCCTAAATCATGGGTAATCCAAATGATCGCCATTCCCAGTTGTTGTTGTAACGAAGCCACCAGCTCGGTAATTTGGGCTTGGATGGTAACATCGAGAGCCGTGGTTGGTTCATCCGCGATAAGCAGTGAAGGATCGGTGATTAGAGCCATGGCAATGCCAACACGCTGGCGTTGGCCGCCAGAGAATTGGTGAGGATAATTTTTCAACCGTGCCTTGGCATCAGGAATTCCTACCAGGTTCAACATCTCCTCAGCTTTCTGCTCAGCCTGTGCACGGCCAATGCGTTGATGATTGGTCAATGCCTCTGTTACTTGCTTACCGATGGTGAGTACGGGATTGAGAGAGGTCATCGGATCTTGAAATATCATTGTGATATCCTTTCCCCGAACTTTTCTGATATCGGCAGGGGAAAGGGTGAGCAGATCACGGCCGTTGAACCACACTTCCCCTCCAGCGATCCGGCCAGGGGGAGATGGGATCAGGCTTAAGATGGACAAAACGCTCACGGATTTCCCCGAGCCACTTTCGCCGACAATCGCCAATGATTCGCCGGCAGCAAGGGCGAAGGAGATGCCATTCACGGCATGTACAACACCATCTTCTGTGTCAAATCGTGTAACTAAGTCGCGAACTTCTAGTAATTGGGGCAAAAGAAATCCTCTACTTCAGATGGAGAATTGAGTCAGCTGATGAGTAGCTATTTTGAATTCGATTTTAAGATCATACCAAATCTGCCATGACCATACAAACGATGCTCACCCTCGGGGTCACTCTCTGGCAGCGCTCAGATTTTTACGGCATTGTTGGAGCTTTATCGGATCACACGAGTATTTGACCATTACTAAATCTGAGCAGCCCCCGCTCTTACATTCAGTGCGATCCCCCCGTGGCCGGTAAGATCCCTGGAGGCGGGCTGATATCAGTTTGATAGCGAGGCATGATTCGGTAGCTGTCATCGTAACGGCTGACGACACCGATCACAGCCCACTCATCCCCTTTGTTGAAATAGGGGCGCTGCCAGGGAAGATCCGAATCGACGTAGACCTGCGCCCCACCACTGCCGTCATCCAACCAGAAGCGATTTTCCCGAAAGCCAGTGATCGCTCCGACCACCATAATCAGGCGACCTTCCAAGCCCGCACCAAGACTGCCCGTGCGCAAATACCGGGGTTGGGGCTCAGAACCAGGCCCGAGTACCGTGATCCATTTCGAGCTAGGCACGCTGAGTTCACGCCCTTTATGAAACTCGCGCACGTATCCGGTCACACGCACCCGATCGCCCAAATTAACTGAGGGATAGCGTCCGTAACGAAGATAGAGCTTTATGCCTGCCGAACGATCCTGCACATAGAGGATACGGTCGCCGAATAATCCAGGCGGCACGGTCACTCTTCCTTCGACGGTGATGCGGGTGTCGGGTGCAGCTCCGTAGGCCCCGGCAACGCCCTCTGTACCTGTTGCCGGTATGGGTCCTGCGTAGGGAACAGCCGTTGGTTGGGGACGCGGCGTCGGCTCGGCACGATTGGCACGTCCTGGTGTGACATCACGTTTTCCCCAGGGGCCGGTACCATCCGGCAAGCGGCTGTAGGAACGATCGAAGCCCAGAAAATCGTTCCACAGAAAACTGTCGGCGATGCTGAGATCAGGTCTGACCAGATGCAAAGCGCCGTCGCTGGCCGGCAAACTGAGGTCGCTCTCATGGCGGAAGATCAGCAGGTAGCCGCGCGCTGCCACCAGTTTACCGGCGGGCATTCTGAAATAGTAGCCATCGGGTAAGCCATCAGTTCCAACCTTGCCTCGCCACAAACGCCACCCTCCTAAATCCACAGCATGATCGCTGTCGTTGTAGAGTTCGATCCACTCATCCAGATGCTCAGCTCTACCGTCTCCATCCCAATCCCGGTTTTTTGGTGAAGGCAAGATCTCGTTGAGTGTAATGGCATGCGCTGAGGGCGTCGGTGAGGGTGTCGCCGTGGCGGTAGGTGTGATCGTAAGGGTTGGGCTGGGCGTGAGAGTTGGGGCAATGTTGTTGCTGCCTGGGCTGGAGAGATAGTTTTCGGTCCAGGTTCCGGCGCCGTCGATGCTTCTGGACCAGGCTGTATCGAGATGGCTGCGGGCGTAATCGAAGCGATC
>JAAENG010000237.1 GCA_024224665.1 Chloroflexota bacterium
AATGCGCATTGCAGTCAAATCATTAGATGACTCGGCACGGTTCACCCCCACGGGTGTGGGGAATGCTAGCTAGTAGCGTTGCTCCCTCCGCCCTCATCCGGTTCACCCCCACGGGTGTGGGGAATGCTTCCTATCGACGGTTTCATTATAATTTGGAACCGGTTCACCCCCACGGGTGTGGGGAATGCGCTTCCGATCTTCCTTCTAATTAAGTTGAAAGCGGTTCACCCCCACGGGTGTGGGGAATGCTTTTTGGCCTTAATTATGATCCACACACCCAGCGGTTCACCCCCACGGGTGTGGGGAATGCTTTATCTGTTCTCCGCCGCTGGTGATATCCTGCGGTTCACCCCCACGGGTGTGGGGAATGCGTCAACTATCGATTTGCTATTCGTTACCTGGACGGTTCACCCCCACGGGTGTGGGGAATGCATATTAATAATGAGGCCGGAGAAATTGATACACGGTTCACCCCCACGGGTGTGGGGAATGCGAAACATTGGCAAGCCTTGCCGCTTTTTTCAGCGGTTCACCCCCACGGGTGTGGGGAATGCTCTTGAAAGAGCTAAGATGTGTTAATGGGCACGCGAATGAGCTGCAAACCTTCAAAATCGACGATATGGCGCTTAGTTGTTCCGAACATATCCATCTTAAACCTTTGCTCGTTATTTGTCGACCAGACGATCAGGGCGCCACCACCCTTGAGCTTGGAACAACATTTCATCCATAAGCGTTCGCGCACCATGGCTGAAACATGACCAACGAATACGCCTGTATGTGGCTCGATCAGCCAACGTGTCAGTTCGCCCCTGAGCGATGCAGGGACCTTTTCGAGGATTATCACTACCATGCCAGTTCATCTCCTGTGAATTCTTCGGGCGGTGCCCATAAAGGTTCCGGTTTGGCCGGGTCGCTGTCGGCGCCAGCACCGGCTTCTAAAATTTCGCGATCTAGGTCAAGTATCTGTTCGATATCGGCAATAATGCGTCCCAGCAGCTTCGTCTTGCGAAATGCATCGCGACAGGCATGACGCACTCGGGTTTCCAATTTGGTCGGATTCTGTGCTGCTAGGTAGAACGACACTGGCACCGTCAAACCAGTTTTGTATAAGTCGGCGATATCATAAACGAAGGAGAGCTGCTTGCCAGTGTGGATGAATCCCAGTCCTGGTGAGTAGCCCGCCGAGACAATCGCGGCATGACTGATACCGTTAAGGCAGGCATTGGCCGCCGAGAGCGCTCGGTTGACAGGATCAGCTGCGCCCCAATTCTGACGATCATAGTTACGGCCATGCCAGGGTACGCCAAACGTACGGCTGGCTTCAGCATATGTTTCTCGTACGCGTACACCCTCATGACCACGTATTTGCTCGATAGTCAGCGTGGGGTCTAGCTCCTCGCCAAAACGGAACTTGTACATCCTCATCACGACTTCCACCCGCGTGACTGGGCTGGCCGCCAATTCCGCTTGTTTTAGAAGATGGTAGCCCCGACGGGTTTCGCCATGCCCCTGCGCGTACAGGCGCACGCCCTCTTCACCACACCAAAGCAAGGAGCAGCCATTATCGGTCAGCGTTTTGACCGCTTCGTGGGTGATTGAGGTGCCGGGCCCGAGCATGAGGACGGCGAGATTGGCAGCCGGGATCATAGTGCGGCCTTGTTTGTCGATGGCTTCTACCGCCCGATACTTTTGGTCAATGATGCAGCGTTCCAGATAGAGATAGCTCATGCCGTCTCGCAACTTGGGCAGCTCGTGTAAATCTTTGATTCGCATATAAACCTCCTATTCGATTGTTAAGGTGCGAAACATGGTGGTTGGCTCAGGTTAGCGGGCCGGAGCAACGGAGAGAAGGCCGCAGCCGAAGGCTTTGGCAGGACCGATGCCGGATGCCAGGGATTCAGCAAATCGGTCGGCGTCAGTGACTTGCAGGATGCCATCGAATTGGACTGTGTGAAGCTGAAGTCTGTGCGTGCCGTCGTTGCGTTTGATCCAGTCTCGCAAGTTATCTTTTCCACTGGTCTGCGCCCACAGCACACAAAAGCCGTGCTGCTCGGCCTTGCGCTTTAACCACTCCAACTGCTTCTCTTCATGTTTAAGTGGAACTCGGGTTTTTTTGCCGGAATCACGATTGCTGCGCGTCTTAACGGTGGGATTGGCATTGAGGCGAAAACGCAGGGTGTTGCCCACCGGAAGTTCGGGTTGGAAAAGCTTGGGACTCTCAGGCGGCTGTGACAAATAGCGGCCCTGACCAGCCTCCAGCAGCGGTGACCAATCTGGCTGATGGATCGATTGCACCAGCAAGGCAAGCTCACCGCTGCGTGGATCGATATCCAGGCGATGCAGCACGCGCTCGTTCTCCGGCAGGCATTCTGGAAAGCCGTGCATGATCGTGCGGTGAAGCTGGTAAGGATTCGCCAGTTCTTGCTGTACCTGGCGGTTGTGCGGGTTGAGAGTGAGTTTGGAGAGATACATCAGGTGACCTCCTGAGGAAATGCGGGCCAATCGATCCAGTCGATATGAACACGCCGAGAAGTGAAACTCCTGTTGCCTTTCTCGAAGGAGAGGGGGTGGTCATTACGAACGCTTTCGCCGTTATCTTTGTCTTCGAGAACAACACGAAGTCCGTGAGATTCTTTTCCCTGAATGCGTTGGTAGTGTCTTTGAGTGCGCTCAAGCCGATTTTCTTTATCGCGTTCTTTCCAGTGGTAACGTTCTAGCCCTAGCCAGGGGAAGTTTTTTAACGCAGTGAGCAGATCGGTGTCTTGTATTCCATTGGGAAGACAGACGGGTGCAGAAGGTGGACAGGACTTGCGTCCGAGGAAAAGCATCCAGCGCGGGTTGTTCAGGGCGTTGTGTAATTGACGCAGGAAGGCTCGATTATCGTGCTCCAGGCCAACCAGGAATGCGGCGTCATTGAGATAGTAACGAGTCGAGGTAATCACGTTCTTACGTTCGATGGATCCGCTGGCTCTGAGATAACCATCAACACCTGCTGTGTGCCAATCTCGCAAAATGCTACCTTCTTGATCGACTCGCACGCCCATTTGCAGTTGTGCTAGATCATCCACCGATTCCGTGCGCGATCGTCCCAGGGCGGCACATAGTAGTCCGATGATCCCGCTTTTGGATGGTTCTCGACCGGTAGTTCTGACCCCGAAATTACTTTGAGTATCCCAGGCCTGTAATGGGGCGACACACTGGAGAAGAAGAGTTGGCATGGCTTACTCCTCGGTCAGGGCGTTAGCAATGACATTGGCCCAGGCAGACAGGGTGGGTTGGTGATAGACTGACAGGCTATCGAGCGCCTGTTCGTGCCTGGCCGAATCGGTGAAAACGGATACAGCCTCGAATTGCGCATCGTCCCGTCGTCGGGTCAGATCGTTCCAGTATTCATCGAGCGCTTCAATGGAAGGACGAATGATGCCTGTATCACGACGCGCACGCACCGGCTCCTCGAAAGCATTGGCCAGATTCCAGCTTTTGCCATCTTTGCGCACAAGGGCAATTGCCAAACTCGTGGGGTTTTGGGCGGCGAAACTGTTCTGCTTTCCGGTTGGGATAGCATCTATGGCAGCACGCAGAAAGCCTGAAACCGTGCGCTGGGCGAGATCAATGGCGTTGCGATTTGCCTCAACGATTGTCTCCTTACCGCCTCTAGTCGATTCGGGATCACGCCATCCCAGGTTATGAGTAAGTTGTCGCCAATCGATGCGGGCATAGCGGTAAAAACAGGCCGAGTTGAAATTGGTAAATCCCATCATGCCGGCACCCGCACCTTCTTCGTCTTCCTCATTCTGTAATTCGTCCACAGCAGTATAAAAATCCATCTCCATATTGATACGATGCGTGGAGATAGCGTGGGCCACTTGGCTAGCGGCATCAATGTTGAGGGTGGGCTTTTCGGCCAACATACGGCCAAAGAGAGCAATGTCCGGCGCGCCGGTGCGCTTTTCGGCGCCTTTTTGGAGCGTCTTAACCAAATCAGGCAACGTCGCAGGTTTGTTTCCTGAGGCTGCATCGACGGCTGCATCCCACTCAGCAAGTAACCCAGCAATAATGGCATCGACCTCTTCTCGGCTAAAGTAAACGAGAACGCTGGTTTTCTCAGGAGATTTTTTGTCCATCTTGCTGACATAGACCGTGACAAAGGCTGTGGCGACAGCAGCGGCTTGCTCGGCATCTTTCCCCATATCTACCAGTCGCCGTTTGATGGGTCGTGTCATCCATTTGCTGCGTTCGCCGTTTTGGGCCTTGGTAGTCTCAGTAAAAATCGGCTCATGGCGAATGGCACGTTTGAGTGATTGTGAGGAGATGCGAGCACGACGATGGCCGCCGAATTCGCAATCCTTGGGGTTGTTGGTATCGTCGCGGTTCAGATTGGCCGGTGAGAAATTCTGGATCATGTGTAGTTCAATAAACATGTTGAGTCTCCTTTTCGTCGATCAGGTGGATGGTTGGTCGTTGTTAGATTTAGTCGATTTGGAAACGGCGAGGCGCCAGAAAGCGTTAGCCCAGCGTTTCTGCACGCCTGTTGCTTTGTCAGGATAGCCCAATTGCAGAACATCCCACATCAGTTGATGCCAGTTCACCTTGCCCTTTTCATCCTTCGATTTGAGGAAGCTGATGCCCTGGCGCAGGTAGATATGGAGGTCATCCGGGTTGGCGGTAAGTAGAGCAGTGAACCGGCGTTCGATAGAGTCATTGCGGTCGCGGTTGGGATCAAGTGTGGCCGCAAAATGGTCACCAAGATTGCCTTCTGGTGCGTTTCCCGGGTGAAGTGCATAGAGTGAGGCGATCAGATAGTAGGTTTTCTCTGTCCAACTGCCAGGATAGGTATCTTTAGGAAGCAAAGGGACGACGTACCGAAACATGTCTGGTACCGTGCCCGGCGGTTGGCCGAGACCTCGGCGCAGAGCGGCCAATGCTGCCCTGTCTTCCTTCAGGACTTCAAGATAAGTTATAAAACCATGTTCATAGCTCATACAATCTCCTCCATGATGGGTAAAACTTCACTTAGACGGTAATAGAGATAATTGCGTCCGCGCACGACTGCTTTGAAGGATCGCCCGTCATTGCCAACGCATTCAGCGGCCTGTTCAAATGCGGACCATGCAGATTCACGTAATCGCCCATGCCAGGCAATCAACGCCTGTTCTTGATTCTGAGCCAAATCAACAATGAACGACCGGAAGGGAGTATCAAGACCAGCCCAGTAGTTGTGTTCCATCCCGGTGTGTGCAATCCAGTTGTTGATTGAACTCTTGGCATTGACATTCAAACCCTGCCATTGTTTCTGCCAGTTTCTATCTTCCACATCAGCCAATTGCTGATACATGCCCATAAGACGCGCAGATTTCACCAAGTCAAATGCTATCGCTCCAGTGTGCATTAGAGCCGCATCCAGAGTAGCAACCAATTCGTCATCGATAAGATAGTCTAAAGGCATTGGCAATTGTTCCTGGCGGAAAAAAAAGACTTTCGCCTGCTTTTTTGCCATGCCCAAGGCAACGGTCCGATAGATATGTTGTCTATCAGGTACATCCATCTCATCTATTAGCCACCGCAACCACCTGAATGTCGCAGGCGGGCGCGCTTTACCTTCCATGTCTGCGTTGAAGGCAAATAGGGTAGCGCTATCACGCCAAAACACACGATTTTCATTGAAACTGATCGCAACGTGTCCAAGTTTTGTGTCAATCCGATAGTTTTTCATAGGGTCGAGCAAAGTCGTTTCGAATCGTAACGCCGGCCCCATCGTCATGTTTCTGACCACTACGTCTTGGTTGGGTTTTTCTGGAAAGAAAAGCACTCTTCGGTTTTGCCACGTCAGATAGTCGAGATATCCAAGTGGATACTTGCGATCCGGCATGAATGGATCGACCATTTCCCAGGCAGGTGCATCCTTGGCAGTATGAATCTGGAATCGATCGTTGTTGGGGGGATACTGGATCATATTGAGCAACAACGTCTGTTTCAAGGAATCTCCTTCGATCAGGAGAACTATGCCACCAGCGCACGTACCGTCAGTAAACTTCTGCTGGATGCCGCTTAGCCCAGCCAATCCATATGCCAGCCCGGCAACGAGAACTCGAGCAGCCTCTGCAGGTGTCAGTGATTCTCCGGTATCCTCAGTATGATGATCGAAAAGGGTCGAATTATTACCAGATGCACAGTCATGGCTAAGGCCGATAACAGACTTAACCTTCATCCGCTCGTCGACTGCCTGATAGAACGGCCGCTCAGAATCAAACAAATCAAAGCGGTGCCGCCATGCATCCAGATAAACGTTTACTGCCGTCATATCCCATTGCCCGGCCTGCCAAAGCGCTACCCAGGCTAGTTCATCTTCCGGGCCGAACACGCGATGCAGGATCGCAAGGAGCAGACGGTGTAGGGACACCGTCACAGGGGGAGAATCCCCGGTAATGGCCTTTAGAAGATGCGCTTGTACGAACACATCACGCAGGCTGAGTTCAATAGTCCTTCCTTTATGGTCGAGACAAGGTATCCAGGGTTCATCTACCAGATTAAATGAGAATTCTCGTGTCATGTCGTCTCCTTCCTGATGGTTTCCAGGCCGAAATCTCGGCTTAGCTTCAAAATAAAATTGGGTAACTCGTAAATGCCGTTTTCAAAGACGGCGACGCGGCAATGTCGCAAAGCTGAGTCCTTACTCCAGCTTTGGGGTGGTTCTTGTTCGACAAAATATTTACCCAACCACTGACTCTGGATCGAAATTGCGTTCTGCAGGAGCAATTTGGCCAGGTTTGGATGTGGCGGATCAGTCAGATCTATATTTATGGGCCGATCATTATCATCCCATACACAGAGCCCTTGTTTATCCTTGTGCAGGCACACCACCGTGATGCTGAAATCAATATCTCGTGTCTGGGCCCGTAAGGTATTATGCACTTCAGGATTTTCCTCATCTAGACCAAGGATCTCCTGCGCTAGCAAACCTCTTTGTTGCGGGGCAAGGACGAGATTCCTACCAGCCTTAGCCTGCGCTTTCCGTTCTTTGACTCTCATCTCCCTCAATATTTGCTGTAAGTGTTCTTCATTAATCCCTGGCGGCAGATCAAGCGGGCAGATAGAGTCATATACGATTTCGATATACCTTGTTGTGTCCTCAGGTATCTCGATTGAAGCTGTGTTGTGCAAAGTTAGATAGGTGCGTAGCAAAATATACTCTGCATAAATATAGGTGTCATCGCCGAATTCGGGAATACCTGCCATGTTCAAATCCGGCGTGGCCATCACCAATCTGCGCGGTAATCCATATCTCTCGTTGCCATCGTGTCGATGTAAACGCCCCGCCCGTTGCAACAGCAAGTCTACAGGAGCCAGGTCGCTGATCATCAAGTCAAAATCGATGTCAAGGCTCTGTTCAATCACTTGCGTGGCGACGACGATAGCCCGATGCGGACGCTTACCGCTCTTCTTGAACTTCGTCCGCACTTCTTCCTCAATGCCCTTGCGCCAAATCGGGGGAAAACGGCTGTGGAAGAGGATGAGATCATCTTTGGCTACATCAAGTCCATTGTTTTTTCGCGCTGCATCCAGTACCTGATATATCTCCTGTGCTCGTCGCACCGTATTGCAGATTACGGCAGCGCAGCCACCCTGGGCCAGTTCACCCTGTAAAAACTCGACGATCACAGTTGGTTCCCGGCCTACACTCCAGTCCAATTGCAACGTATAGTTAACTGGCTTGGGCAAAGGAATTGTCTCCTGCCGTTGCGCATTGGCAATCGTAAGGGCGGGATAAACGGCTTGGGTTGGCGGCAGGTTCTGACCGATATACGCTTTGACCAACTCACGGCGGGTCTTGGCAGGCAGTGTGGCCGAGAGGATGATGACCGATGCGCCAATGGCATTGAGCCAAGTGAGGAGACGATGGAAGAGCGTGTTCATGTAGGTGTCGTAGGCGTGAACCTCGTCAAAAACGACCACCTTATGACTGAGCCCAAACAGCCGTACAAAGAAATGTTTGGTTTGCAGAATGCTCATCAATGTCTGGTCCACAGTGCCCACACCGAATGGAGCCAGCAGAGTACGCTTGCGGGGATTGAACCAACTTTCAGCGCTTACGTGCGCTTGCACCTCATCGCCGACGCCTTGTAACTCGACCTTCTTCTTCAATTCATCCAGCCATGCCGCTTGCCCATGCACTAAATGATAGTTGATGGGCATGTCAGGATACCGTCGATGCAAGAATTCCCCTGTACGCTCGTACATCTGGTTGCTGGTGGCCTGGGTGGGCATAGCAACATACAGGCCCCGACCTTTGTGTTGCTGCAGCCAGCGTTCAGCCACGTATAGGGCGGTTTCCGTTTTTCCGATGCCGGTGGGTGCTTCCAAGATCAGCAATGTCGGAGTTTCCAGATCTGCGGTTACGTCAATCACCTGTTGCTGAACCTGTCGCGGGGCATCGAACCCAAGGTAGTCGAAAGTTTCGGCGAATGATCTTGTCTCGCCGGTCGGTTGCCAGCCCATCCAACCCAGATCGCTCAGCCCCTCCCTTGCTTTCTCCACCGACCGTTGGGTATAGCGTCGAGAAGACATGGGTTGCCGCACGTATTTGAAGCATTCATCGTTGCGAGAGCCGATCCAATCAGCCACGGAAGTGAGACCGGACAGAATGGTGAGAAAAGTATTCAGTTCTGCAGTAGAAACTGGTGGCGAAACATTCACCGGTGGATTGAACACCGCGATCAACTCCCAAACCAAATCACGGCGCACTTGCTCCCACTCAGGGTGTCTGTTATCAGAAATATGGTCGATCGCCCTAAGCCGCGGCCACACGCCATGATGTCCTCCCAGAGCAAAAGCAATCTTCTTTGCAAATCGATTATCTATCCCCAACATGTCTGGCAGCAGTGTCCGCAAAGCCCAAGTCGTCACAGTGCCGTGGGGGAATGTCTTCTCATAGGCTCTGCCATGACCAATCAGGCCCAGTCCGGCCTTTACCAACTCTTTTTTGAGCCACTCAGGTGCGTATTTCTTCTGGTAGGCCGGTCCCGCCTTTCCCAGATCGTGCAGCGCAGTCAGGAAGGCAAGAAAACGCCCGCAATCCGCCACACTCAGATCAAGCGCCGAGGCCAGTTGCCCACGAATGCTATCTGTAAATATCTCCACCCACATGATCAACGCCACTTGCCCCACGTCAATGAGGTGGTAAAGAAGCAGGTGAATTTCGCCCTCATCATTTTGATTGGTTTTGGCGTATGGAATTTGATGTGGAAGTTTTTCGCACTCGGTTGAAATTTCATACTGTCTGGCATACCTAACCGCTGTTTTCTCGATCTCAGCTCGTAACTCTACCGGCTCCATCACCTCCACATCAGCCCCCCACGATCGCACCCAAGGCACCATCTCCCGCCACTCCGCAATCGGCGCTTCCCACGTACAGCCCCCATCGTCAGTATCAATCACATCTTCAAGTGGATGCCAGACGCTTTCCTTCAAGCGTTTCGCCGCCGGGCCGGGAGCGAACTTCAGTCTCACCTTGACAGGATCACCTGCCCCTCGCCACACCCCCCAGGCATGGCGAAGTAGAGATTCCTCATCGAAATCGGCCGGAATCGCAAATGTCTCGCCCGACATAAATGCATGCTCGATCCTGTCCAAGCGGTAGCTTACGATATCGTTTAGTTTGTCACTTGGGCCTATTACGTAAACAGCATCACTCCACGGCGTCGGCTCGATGAGATAGGGGCTAATCACATCCTCATACGATCGTGTCCCTGCCAAACCTTGGTAACGAATCCGCAAGCGCCTGCCCTCAACCCAGGCATTGGCAACGGTCTCGAATATCTTATCCCGATTGGCATCACTCTTCTGTTGGAGAATTACATCTGCTGCTTTCACCAGGCGTTCCGTCATAGGCTGGCGTAAAGCCAATGCCAGCTTCTCCAAAGCGCTGGCAGCGTCTCTGCCACCATTCTGCATTTGCTGAGACGCGCGGCGAGCTGCCAGATATAAACTCAGTCCCTCTCGCACATTCACTTGGATATTCGAGAGAAATCGGGTGCGATCGATACGCCAATGTCCATCTTCATCTTGTACAAAAGGATGTTTCGCCTCCAGTTCTTTGCGATAACGGTAAACGGTCGTGCGGTCTACCTTGTGATCTGGCATGCTCAGACGGGCTGCCATCTTAATATCGCTGAAAGCACGTTGATGGTAAAGCCGTACCATCTCCTCTAAACGTTCGTATTTGGTCATACCTCGACTCATAATTCTACCTCGTCAATCTCTTTGAACTCGCTGTCAACGTCTACTGCAACATCATAGCACACACGTTCTCCAAATCCCGCAAAACTCGCCGAAACTCGTCAACGATTCTTGCGAAAAGGCCACAAACCGCCTTTTTCATCTTCAAAGAGCAAGTATCCAGCCTCTTCCATGCTGGGTAACCTGCGCTGCACGGTCGAGGGGGCAACACCCAAGTGTTCTGCCAAATGATTGGGATTAATACCGGGCTGTTGCTCGATGAGATGTTGCATTTGTTCGTAATCGAGTTCATTCTTGCGCCAGAAAGCCATTTTTGACCTCCATATCGTGGGATTTACCCACAGCATGAAGGTCACGTGTTGCCGGTACTGCAACAACTGAAAGAAGAACCGCCAAAAAGAGAATCGGATGTTGAATTTCGGCCGATGTGATCGAAATTAGGACGTCTACAGCGCAAACACCATCTATATCAGTACCTACCGGCCGGCCAAGGGCGAGAGCGCCGACCGCTAAGTCCTGACACCAATCACATACAAGCTAGGACTACGACCTCACTATATCACACCCCAACCCCAAAAACCATGACCCACATCATACCGCACGGGGAGAATGACGTTGACAATGAGTTTACGCCATTATACACTGGCTGGAGTATCAAGACTCGACATAGGAGCATGGTCTCATGTCAAAAATAGCTTTAGAATTTGAATCCAACTGGGTGGATGTATTGCGACCCTTGACCGACAGACCTCTGGATAGCTTCGTCAAGGAACTTGCGGTCCTGGATTTGTATCGTCGGCGACTCGTGTCTAGTGGCAAAGCAGCCGAACTCCTGGGTCTGGAGCGTCTTGAGTTCGTGCGCTATGCTTCCAGAAAAGGCGTCTCATTTTGGGATATGTCGGAGCATGAGATGAATGCCGAGCCAGGTAGGATTGCGGCGTTGTCATAAAATGCAATTTGTTGTTCGATGATTTAGCGACGCGCCCTCTTGCCGAATTGTTGCACGTGCCTGTCATTGGAACAGTGGGTCTGCTGGTATTGGCAGAGCGAATTGGTTTGCTCGAAACAGTGCGACCGTTCTTGCATGAACTGCTCGCAGTGGGTTTTCACATTTCGAGGCGGCTGTACAACCAGGTTATCCAGACATTAGGGGAGTGAGTGCGAGAAGGGTCAGACCAAATCTACCACCGGGATGCAGCGAGACATCTTTCCAGCAGCCCATCATTTCGCCAAGCTAAAGACTTGCCGATCAAATATGCGCGGTGTTCGGATGCAAAGTTCCCACTTCCGGGGATGCAATCTCGTAACACATAATCGCTTCGCAGCTGTCGATGTTTTCTTGAGCAATTCCTGGCCGGACCTTATTCCTGATCCTCAACTGGCGGAGGCCACCCTATGCCTGCTACCGATCTCGCACTAAGTCGCCGCGCCCTACTCACTTTCGGGCAAGACAATCTCTCGGCAATACCGCCCGCCGTTCACACTCGCCCAACCGTACTCACCCCCACCACCGTTCCCTCTCTGGCGGCCGTCGCCCTCAACCGCATGGCGTTCGGCCCCCGCCCCGGCGATTTCGCCGACTTCGAAGCCCTCGCTGGCGACGATGCCGCCCGCCTGCAAGCCTACATCGACCAACAACTTGATCCAGCCAACATCGATGACAGCGTTCTGGATGACATGATAGACTTGAAAGTCGCCAGCGGTGATATGCCCAGCCTTTATAAAACCCGCCAGGAACTGTGGCTCGAATACAAAAAGGCAGCCACAAGCGCAGAACAGAAACGCCCTTACGAAGACCTGATACGGTATAGATTCCTACGCGCCTTATACAGCAAAAGACAACTGGTCGATGTCCTGGCCGATTTCTGGCACGATCACTTCAATGTCAATGCCGGTCTCGGCATTGTGCGTTCAATGGTCAAGTACCTGCGACGGGCAACACACTCTTCACCCACTCATATGCAGTTGCACAGACATAGTCAAAGGAATTGCTCGGCGAGTAAACTTTAGTGCCTGACCAACAGTACTAAAGCGCCTACGCCGAACAACCCTTTATTGATTTAGAATCAATCGAACTTACTGCGCTTCCTGGTAGTTCTGTGCCCAGGCAAAGGGATATTGTGAATTCAGAGGTTGGCCTACACTATAAACAACTTGTGTAGCCGGCTCCGCGTCACCCAAGCGGTAAACGAGGATCAGATACATGTTTCCTTTCTGACCTCGCTTGGTGGTGTACTTCCGTTGCGCACCCCCACCTTTTCCGGTCTTCAACTCTTTTGTGTCGATGTACTCGAACTGAAGTTCACCCTCTTTGGTTCCCTTATTGAGGTAACGGGCCAGAAGCACGGTCTCTTTGGGTTCAAATCCGGCCACACTAAAGGTAACCGCTGTTCCCGGCTGCGTGGAGCGGTTCTGCACAATCGCATGTTGCGTGCTGGGTTCGACCACAGTGAAGTTATCCTTGAAGGTCTTACCCCCCCCTTTGATCGTAACCCGATACTTGCCCAATCTTTCATTATTGAGTGCGTACCAATAGGCATAAGCGTAACCATCAGCATTGGCTTTACGGGTCATGCGGGTGATCTTGCCATTGGGCGCCTTCACATTGATGGTGAATTTCGCCCGCGGCTTGAAATCGTGCATGACCATGTAGCCGAACGTTCCCCGCGGCAGTACATCTGGTAACATACAGATAGTGGGCTCGCCAGGTGCAGCGTCGGGGCAGGTCACTGGCGCGCTTTCGTCCACAGCAAAGGCATAGGTTTCAGGAGGGATCTCGGCAGGTGCTTCACCAGGTGGGATGGGCGTCGCCCCGGCTTGGATGGCTTCCGGCGTTGGACTTGCCGCTTCGACTGCCACCACTTCAACAGTCGGTTCGGGTGTCGGTTCTTCAGTTGCTGTTGGTTCTACCACTGTTGTAGGTTCTGCGGTTGCCGTAGGCTCCGCGGTTGCCGTTGGTTCTACGATAGTGGGTGTCGGCTCGACAGCAGCAATGACTTCACCCACACGGCCAACATGCAGTGCATAGTACTCGGCCTCTGGTGCAGGCGGTACATCGTAGCTAAAGAACGCGATCGCACTACTAGGCGTATCCAGGCCGGGGTAGACATAGGTCGGGCCACCTTGGGCGATCACAACATAGCGCCCGGTCTCTAATCCCTCTGCCTGCTGGAGTGGTCTGCTGAAGTTTCCGTTAGCGTTTGTCTTTACCTGCCACTGTTTGACTTTCTCGCCCAAACCCTCAGAGTCCAATCTGTACAGCGCCAGGCCGACCGCTGCATTGGCCGGGAATCCGGTCAGGTAGAGATCCCCACCGATGTTGCTCTGATAATCCAGCGGGAAGACCATGGCGTGTGGCCGGGTGGCAGGGCCGATATCAAAACTAACGCTCGCTCTGCCATTTGCCCCCTGAACCGTAACAGTGGTCTCACCCGATCCTTCACCAGGAGCACCGTACCAGCGGAAGGGAGCGGTACCATCCAGACCCGACGTGATATTGAAGATAGCGGACTGACCGTTGGCCATCTTCACAGCAATACGGGCCTTCTCGCCTGCCTCGAAACCACTGGCACAGCCTCGCCACCATGTCCCGATTTCACCTGCTTCAGGTCCGATACTAACCGCTACGGCATCCGTCTCCAGGCAAGGTGCAGGCTTCAGGTGCGGAAGTGAGAGCTGCAAAGTGTTGGGGCGGATGCCGGGGCTTTGCACCAACTGTGGGGCAGAAAGCCCATCCTGAGATCGCGGTTCAACCTCCGCTACTTCTACCTCTGTTTCCGTTTCCGGACCTATCTCCTCTTCGCCGACAGCAACTGCTGTGCGCATCAGATTGGTAGCTACCATCAAATGATCTTGATTAGGAAGCCGGAGTACGGCTGGGCTGCCCAGATCGGTGCCGGGAGGCAGCAACAGTAACATGTACGGCCCTGGTGGTAGATCTGATACATCTAGCTCCAGGTCGGCCCGTCCGAAATCGTCGG
The DNA here is from genome assembly GCA_024224665.1 of Chloroflexota bacterium. Taxonomy (GTDB): domain Bacteria; phylum Chloroflexota; class Anaerolineae; order J102; family J102; genus PIVW01. Next base: position 14,217 of record JAAENG010000237.1, read on the forward strand.
CTACCAAACGGGTCGAGATCAGCAGTATTGCATCATACTGCGCGGCTTCGCCAGTCGCCGAACGAGGATCCACCATACTATACAAGGCGAATCGGGCAGTACTACCGGGTGATAAGCCGCCAATACCCGCATTGATGATACTGTCATTCTCGATAAGGGCTTGATTCAAGGCGATGAACGGGCGTGTCGGCTCGATGACGGTGAATCCAACTTCACTCGACTCGCCATCATAACTTGCACGGAGTAGCCATTGCCCCGGTTTGTCGTTGGCTGATAGGGCCAACGAATAGGGTGCTATGGGTGCTCCATCCTGGTTGGAACTGATGACATCCCGAATATCTTCATTCCCATCAGGATTCACCAGCGCGAACTCGATGAGTGCGCCTTCCGCTGCTCCAACCGCACAGAATATATGACTCCCTCCCGGTTCAAGACCAGCATCCGGAAAAGGAGCGCTACGCAAGCTAAATTCATCAATTCCTTCCAGGCAGATAGGATCTACTGCCGGTTTGAGTTCGGAATCGATCTGCAGGGTAATGGGAGCTTGTGCCCTGATGGTTGGTTCAGGTGTGCCGACGGGTGCATCTGGATTCGGCGTATCAACCGGAGTAGGCACATCTGCGGTCGGTGTGACATTGTCTGCTTCGGGCACGCTGCAACCGGAAAGCAGAAGCAACAGGAACAGAACGAATACAAGGTACCAGCGTGAGGAACGGCTGCGATCAATCATGTGAGCCTCCAAAGAAGAGGGGGAAGAGTGAATGGAGGATATTAGCAATGTCAATGATAGCTTTTGGGTGATTACAATAGCAATATCTACAGTTGGCTATGGGTCGGCGTACCGCAACATGCAAGTGTCCTGCGACCCTGCAACATGAGCGCTGCGGAAGGCGCTTGATCAACCATTGGCCGTATCGATCATGTTTTGAAATTCCTGAATGAGAGGCGAATACCTGGGGTATCGCTCCCCTAAGTCTGCCAGATCGTTGTAGGCAACACCAAAGTATGTGCTACGAGTGAGGGTATCGTCAAACGTGAGGGTGAGGTCAATAGCCTCTTGATAGGCAACACGCGCCGCCTCGGTCTGGCCTGCAGCCAATAAATGGAGAGCTTCATTGAATGCCAGATCCGGACGTTGCGGGTCAAGCTGGCGAGCAGCGGCGCTGGCACGTACTGCCGTATCGTTATCCTCGACCAGATACGCGGCCCAACCCAGGTTACCGTGTACGTAGATGTCATCACGGCCAAATTCCAACGCTTTCTCAAAATCGAGAATCGCGCCCGCTGGATCATCCAATGTAAGCCGATAATAACCACGGCTAAAATAGATATCTGCCAATGCCAGCCTCCCGGCATAAGTCAAATTCTCAGACAGCAGATTGATAGCCTGATCATATGAGGAAAATGCTGCTGCCTGATCTCCTTGTTGGGCTGCGATTTCTGCCAGAGCAAACTGAATCTTCCAGGAATCAGGATGATTACGTAAAGATTGTCTTAGAATAGCGGACGCGCCATTGATATCATTCAACTGTGCCAGGGACGCTGCAAGCCCGAGTGCGGGGGCAGGGTCCTGTGGTGATTGGCCTAGCGCCTCGTTGAAAAGATCTCTTGCAGCCTGCCAATTGCCCTGAACCGGACCGGCAATATAGCCCAACTGCCAGTTCAGACTCGAGCGAAAGTCATCCATATCAGACCGTTGTTCTAGGGGAACCTGGCGTGGCATCAGGCGTTTCGCCTCTTGCAGTGGACTCAGGGCATCCTCGTACGCTTCCCGCCAAAAGTAGCTTTGTCCAATTGTCCACGCTTGCACATATCTCAATGGCTGATCAAGCGCTTGTGGTGCAAAGACATGATACTCGACCGGGTCAAAATAGGGGATAAGTGTAGATCCACCATTGGCAACCGTTTCGGGGGGTGGCAGATAACGTGGTGGGCGCAAATTGATAGTCGTATGGATATCACTGCCATCGTAGCTGCCGGTCACCATGATCCGCGGGCTGTACACTTGCATTATGTTGGCGACCTCCTCTTCAGAGGGAGCCCGGGGAAGGGTTTCGATACGATACAGGTCCTCGGCATCAGTGGCTACACGCAGGCTCTCAGCCAGTGATCCACCGATCGCCTGAGGGTCACCACCATCGCGGTGGAATGGTGCGACTATAGCGAGGAATTCATCTCCTTGAGCGGGCGCAATGACAAGATCTATTGGCTCTTCTACTTCTGCCGGCTGTATTTGGCGGTAGCCAATAACAATAGCACCAACTCCAATAATTAGAAAAACCGCAATTAGCACCAGCAACAATAGCTGGCGCGAAGGGCCGCGCTTGGAATGTCGAGTCGTTTCTGAGATCAACGTTGGTATTGGATAAGGTAGGGTCGCTACAAAGCAGTCGTAAGGACTTAGGACGGAGCCACTTACAGAATGACGTCCTGAAGTAACTGCTGAGTTCCGCAGAATCGGAATTCTCAGTCCGAAGTATCCCCAAATTGTAGCAGCCAACGCTCGGGCACACAACTAGGACACCCTTGAACTGATCAGGTCGAGAGGAAATGCGGTAAATACATGACAACACCCTGACATTCACTCAAACTAGATTGAGGAATTCCGCGAGCCCTGGCAACCATTCTAGCTGTCTAATTGCCGTTCAATGACCTTTGTTCGAGAAACTATTATGACTCCCCTGAAAAAAGGTCTAGACAAGCAGTGAAGGCCGAGACAACAGCAAATAGGGTGGGGTTTAGACACGCTTTTCCCCGTGAAACCCATGTTTTCCTCTGCGATCTCTGTAGAACTTTATGTTCTCACTTTGCGGTTAATAGGCTTATTTCAGTGGACTCTATTATAGCCGCCACTGCGACAATGCCAACGCCGTGGCGGGAGTCAAAAACCACCGTTGAACTTCACTGCCGGGTGGGGCCGGGGGTTGAGTATGAGGTTGTGACGGTGTGGGAGCGAGGTCGGGAACCGGAGTGTAGGGTTCGTGTGAGTATAGCGAGCAGCGGGAGTGGTTGTTTGTGACTGGAGTGAACCAGGTTGGGGGGTGGGTTAGTGGTAAATATACTGAACTGGAACTATCCCTCCATTTGCCGTTATACTGCCCAAGGAATCTCCCCACTATTTTTGTGTCTGCTCTGTCCAGTACCTTTTGACGACATACACGCACGAACAACAGACATGCTGCCAAGACACTCCTTCATTTCGCCTCCACTCTATCCCGCAAGCCTGGCGACTGATCTATGTCTACGCCAATTTTAGTCACCAAACTTTATATCCCCCCACCTCGGCCCAAAGTTGTCCTTCGCCCCCGTCTGATCATGCGACTGAACGAGGGCCCGGGCCAAAATCAGGGTTTTGGTCGCAAATTGACCCTCATCTCTGCCCCCGCCGGCTTTGGTAAAACGCCAAACGGAAAAAGTCGCACACCACCAGAGGATGAAGGCCCGCGGCCATGACCACAGATGTGTAGGATCAGGTTAAAGTGAACGAGGGAAAGAGGAGGCAGTCCACGTTTGGCTAGAAAAGCAAGAATCTGGCATTCTATCTGACAATTCTCAAGTCGGAGGACTGCAATGATGAAAACCGTGTTGATAGGATGTGCATACCTTGTACTGATTTTGCTGATCGGGACTATGTTGTCAAGCTGGAAAGATCAGGCAGAGCAGTGTCATGTGGGACAAGCATCAATGGCCACACCAGTCGTGAGTGGGCAGATGATGGTAATCTGGGCGGAGTGGATTGGTTCAGGGCAGGGTCGGAGACGGCCCTACATCAATCCTCTGCGGCGCTATCGATTGAGCAAGAAGCAGCGAAAAGGGTTACGGCGGCAATTGAGCCGAGTATTGACAAGTGAGGCAGAGCAGTTCAAAGAGGAGGGTGATGTATTTTCTGAAGGGTGCAGTTGTGCTGGGAGGTGGGGCTAGGGCGGCCGCAAAGCAGTAGAATACAGGAGTCATCAACACTACCATCCCAAAATCAAGCAGTGTCTCATTTGTGCTGGGCCATTGCGTTCGCGTCGCTACTTGAGTTGGCGCAAGGCAATTCAGACACTGGAGGAGAATGTGCATGTTAGCAGTCGAGGACGTTATTGTCCCCAGCACGCCCAGATCACCTACTTGTCGGCGGAGGCAGCCCACCTGAGCTTGCCCCATTCGAGCTATGGTCTAGATGTATTGGCCCAGATCGGTTATCAGCGGGATTATGGAAAACAGACCTTTGGCCAAATCAGAGCTGAACTGCCTGAGCACATCCGTGTCAGTGAGCGTCATCTCAGTAATCTCTACCGAGAGTACCTGGCTCTGCTAGCATGTGCCGGGCGTCTTGATGTAGACAAGTTGAAGGCTGCTGCTGCCAAGAATGGCGGGCTGATCCTCAGCGTTGATGGTTTGGAACCGGAAGGGGGACAGCCGCAATTGTGGATAGCCCGGGAGCTGTTGACCGGCACATTGTTGGCTGCCGCTTGGTTGCCTCGTGTCGATGAGTGCACACTCAAGGCCTTCCTGGCCGCGGTGGAGGCCCTGGATCTGCCCTGGCTGGCGGTGGTGAGTGACAAACAGGGGGCATTGCTCAAGGCTTTGCAGGCTACTTGGCCTGATTTGCCCCATCAGTATTGTCAGGCACATTACCTGAGCAATGCTGTAACGCCGATCTACGAAGCTGATGAACACATGAAAACGCAACTGCGCAAGCAGATACGAGCTGCTGCCGGTCCGACGTTACGTCAAGTGCAATCTGAAGCCAAACAGGGGGGTGCAGAGGGGACGTCCACACTGATTGTCACCGGCATGGCGGTCACTCCACCCCCAGAATTGCACCAAGTCAAGGCGGTTGTTCAAGCTGTCCAGCAAGATGGCAGTGGCAAATTGCCTCCCGCACCCGTGCAGGCCACCCCCGCTCAACCCCTTGTCGCCCCGCAAACCATAGCCGAAGTACGCACTGTTTTGCATGGCAGTAACGTGTTGGTTCATGAGCACGGTAGTCATCAGCGCTCCTCCGATACTGCAACAGCCGCCAAGACCACATTGACCCCACCTAACCGACAACAGCAAACAGATGAGTTGGTGGCTGCTTATGCCGCTCGCTTGCGCCGCGTTCTCGCTCGCAGTGGACGCAAACCATTTCGCTTGGCCGGCTTGCGTCTCTATGCTGACCTGTTGCTACTCCTCAGTTCCCTG
>JAAENG010000238.1 GCA_024224665.1 Chloroflexota bacterium
AGTGGCAATGTCTGGGAATGGTGTCTTAACGAATATGAGAATCCCGAGCATACCCTTGTGAGTGGCGACGCCACACGCGTCCTGCGCGGCGGCTCGTGGTTCGACCTTGCAGGGCTTGCCTCCGCCCTGGGCCGGCTCAGGAACCTCCCGCATGCACAGTACTTCAGTTATGGTTTTCGGGTTGTGGTGTCGAGTTCCGTCCCTATTTAAGAGCTCTGATCTCTGTGCAATCAGTCCTCTGAACTCTGGCTGGGGGGTGTGGGGGGCTTTGCCCACCACCGCGCGCATGATCCGTCGCTAATGATTTAGTTTTGTGCTATACTGCCTATGCTCGTTTAACACGAGTCAGGCGGTCCGGATTCGTCCTGCGCGGCGGCTCGTGGAACAACAATGCAGAGAATGCATCCGCCCTGAACCGGAACAGGAACAACCCGCATAAACAGAACAACAATTATGGTTTTCGGGTTGTGGTGTCGTGTTCCGTCCATGTTCTTCCGTCCCTTCTTTGTTGTAAACAGGCGCAAAACGCTTGTTTACTCGGCCAGTTCGCCCATCACAGCGACTCTGGTTCCGGCAATGTTCGCTCACCGCCTTAGAGGTGGTCGGCCGACCGAGGCGAAGGAGAAGAATAGCGCCGGATCTGTCTGGTCTGCACGCAACGACGGCGGTACGGGGGCGCCGCCGGCGTCAGGCGCATATTGAAACCTGGGACGCGTAGGTGTCCTGCCCCCTATTTTCCTCTTGCCTGGCGTAACCAGCCGCCCAATAACCGTCCGATCTCTGCGACCATGGCGCTGACATGGGCATATTGCCCGCTGGAAAGCCAGGTCCATTGCTGTACCAGACGCAAATAAAGCCGTACTTTATCAAGATGCGCGTCAGCAGCCTGTAGGTAGCTTATTCGTTGGCGTTTGCTATGGCTATTTGCCAAAAAAAGCGCTTCCTGAAAATCCAAAACAGCATCTTGCAACCGTTTTGTGACCACAAACCGCTGGGCCTTGGGAAAACGTTCGCAGCGGGGTAGCAACCACACCAGTAGATCGTAGGTGCGAGTAAAGATGACCATGTCCTCCATGTATGCCTCCATTGTCGAATGGGATAATCTACTCGAAGCTTATCGTAAAGCTGCAAAGGGCAAACGGGGTAAAGCCAGCGTCGCCCGCTTCGAGCATCAGATAGCAGATCGGCTACTTCAGCTTCAGACCCATTTGATAAATAAAACCTATCGTCCGGGACCCTACAAACACTTTACCATCCATGAGCCCAAACGGCGCAAAATCAGTGCTGCTCCATTCCGGGATCGTGTTGCCCACCATGCCTTGTGCAACATCATCGAACCGCAATTTGAAAAATGCTTCATTCGTGATAGCTACGCCAATCGAATCGGCAAGGGCACGCATCGAGCTATCGACCGCTTCCAAGGATTTACGCAACGGTATCGCTATGCACTACGTATGGATATCGTTCAACACTTCCCTTCACTCGACCATCAAATCCTACACGACACCATAGCATCTGTTATTCCCGATAACGATGTACTCTGGTTGTGCGACACCATTCTTGATGGTGGAGCCGGTGTGCTGGAGGAGGAATACGACATGGTGTATTTTGCGAATGATGACCTTCTCGCAGGCTGTCGCCAACGTGGATTACCAATCGGTAATCTCACATCGCAGTTTTGGTCTAATGTTTTCATGAATCCATTAGACTGGTTCGTTGTCAAGACGCTTGGATGCGATGCCTATCTACGTTATGTTGACGATTTCGCTTTGTTCTCGGACAGTAAGAGCGATTTATGGAACTGGAAACATGCTGTCGTTGCGTTTCTAGAGAATAAACGGCTGACGATTCATAGTGGCGCTGCGCAAGTTCAACCGACTCATCAAGGTATCCCATGGTTGGGATTTGTGGTTTATCCTACACACCGTTTGCTAAAAAAGCGAAATGCCGTCAACTTCAAGCGCCGATTGCGTCACAACATCGGTTTGTATAACGCAGGAAAGATAACATTCGCCGAGCTTGACGCCGGCGTTCAAGGGTGGACCAATCATGTCAGATATGGTGATACATGGAGATTGAGAAAATCGATCTTCTCGTCGACTACTTTCTGACACTCCCAAGGTAAGCGATGAGCCTGCTTGTGCTCTGCTAAGTCGCATCAGACATGCCACCAGGACTGAGATATTCGCGGACTTCAGGGCTATTTGCTAAGGCAGTAACTGCTGTTGCAAAGAGGTCAATCAAGCCCAAAGGCTCTGTTGCATTTCAGCTGTGAATCGCTTACTGTATCTACCACTCAAGGGAAAAATGATGAATGCAACCGATGCAGGGCAGTTCAAGTCGAGTCGGCGACCCAGGCAAGGCACAGACAAGAAACTACAGAAAGGCGACGCCCGCAGGGATGCTCGTCGGGAACTCGCCAGACGGCAGGCGCTCCCTCCCAAACCCAAAAGTGCTCCTCCCCGGCAACAAGCACCGGTCGTGCAACCGAAAGCACCTGTAAGCGCAGAGATGTCGGCCGAAATTGCTGCGTTGCAGAAAAACCTCAATCAACTCGTAGAAGCATCACAGTTGTCCGGCGCTTATCAAGCGATTGGCGCAATAGAAGATCGACTCACCCAAATCCCTCTCACCCTGGCTGCTCTGCGTAAACGAGGCTATATTCACTCTGGGCTGTTGGACGACAGGTTGATAGCTCTCGATCAGCAATGGGATGGGCTACGAGAGCAAGTTGAATCACAACTAAAGAGCCAGTCGCGCGCTCTTCAGCGCCAATTGGCCAAAATCGAATTACAAGTACGCCGGCTCAATACCAAGCCCGACCAGGTCACACTCATTGCCACACAGGGGGCGGTCGAGCGGCTCGAAAGCAAAATCGATGCATAGCAAACAACTTAAGCAGTCTCAGCGATGGCATTGAAAGTGAACTGCGTAGCATTGATCGGGAACTGCAGAAGGTCGACTGGATGCTGGATCGGTTGGATGAGACAAGCGAAATCGATTTGTCTGCTATCGAAGCGCCCCTCACGGCGGTCAAAGCAATCTGGCAGCAACAAGAGAGATGAGGGGCCCGAGGGGATTCTGTTCCTCACCGATCAGCATCTTTTCTTTGAGCAAAGGGATGAAATTGTGACATAGAGACGTTTTGGCATCTTCAAAGCTGAATCGGAGATCATTCAACGACTCCTATTGACTGCGATGCTGGCCACATAGAGAAAGTTGAGCACCGAGAGATAGGGTCGATTCTAGGAGACTGTCGGAGAAGTCGCTCTCAAGGCTATTAGGACACGGATCAAGACGGATTCACACGGATTTTCACTGTGAAACCCAAGTATTATCCTCGAATATCTGTGTCCTGATGACTTTTCCGACAAGCTGCTAGGAAGACCTTTTTCACAATCTGACTAAAGAACGAAGCACATGGGCACGCCACTAACTCATCTAGGACACAACCAAAGCATTTCAGGTAAAGCGGCCCTTCAAACTGGTGGTACGGGGCGCAGGTAAAACCGCTGAGCTTTCATGGGATGCGACGACTGCGACTGCCAAGGTCGTCGGCGATATTCTTAATGCCTCGGCCTCGGGTAGTGGTGGCGGTAGCGGCAGTTATCGCGGATCAAGTTCTCGCTCCAGCAGTCGAAGTAGCAGTCGCAGTAGCAGATCGAGCAGCAGCAGTCGATCAAGCAGCTCTCGTCGCAGCGGCGGGGGAGGTAGAAGAGGTTTTGGCTAGGGATTGGCAGACTGCCCTAAGCCTTTTTTTCTCTTCCATCGCCACCATACACCAACCGGATAGCCGATCATTTTCGCCAGATCTCCAATGACACGGATGGCGGGAACAAAAACCAGGGTAGTGATCTTTTCAATGGGTTTAAGCAGCATACCGCCGGTCAGGGGGCGATTCCAGGCGCGAACAAGGCGTCGATAGGGCGCACTGCAATAAGCGCCAAAACCCACTATCCCCATCAGCCAGAACAGCCAGGATACCCTATTACCTAAAATGGTCAGCAGGGGCGCGCCCACTAGATAGGTGGCATAGCGGATGGCATGTCGTTTACGCCAGAGATCAGCCTTGCCGTCACCCCGGCTGTAGCGGTAGTACTGTTTGAAAAAGGGGGTGAGCGATCCACGAGGTCGGAAATGCGCCACAGCGGACGGCGCCCAACCAAAGGTGTTGTACTCAGACCGAAGGTTGAGATCGAATACCAGGTCCTCGCAGTAATCCAACCACTCGGGATATCCCCCGACCTGTTCCCAGGCTGATTTGCGTAGGGCCACAGAGCGGCTCGAGGGCAGGAAGGTGGAGGGGTCGATCTCTTCGACGTTTGGGAGCACGGTGGCGCCCATCGCAACCTCGAAGGGGGTCTCGGGATCGGCAACGAAGAATCCGGAGACAACGTACATGTTCGGGTTTTCGCGTAAGGGTCGGGTGATGTCCTCCAGCCAGGAGGGCTCCAATCGCACACCGGCATCCACCAGGGCCAAGATATCACCTTGCGCTGCAGCGATAGCCAGGTTGCGGCCGCGCGAGATATTGGCGCCCGCTGCCACCATCACCCGCAATGGCAGTCGATCAGCATAGGCCTCGATCTGCAATACCGTATCATCCTCAGAACCCCCATCTACGATCACGAACTCGTCGGGTAGCATGCTTTGGGCGCAAACGCTCTCGAGTAGCTTGCGAACGGAAGCGCCTTCATTGTAGACGGTACAGATGAGGGAAATGGTCATGGCTGTTGCAGTGGACAGATTCTCAACCTCGTTGGTAAAGGCTTATTCTCGCGCAGTCGCGAGATATTTACGAACTTGGGAGCCGCTCAGTTACTATCCCAAATGAACTGTTCCAGGCAACTATTCTACTCAAAGCCGCAACTGAACCCTTCGCATTGCACCAGGAGGAGGATCACCTGTTAGAATGGTGGTTTCTCCCAGATCGCCGATTTCGGGTCACTCGCTGCATGGATTTTGGTGACCCTTGCTCAGCTTCTACTTTTAACGAACCAGTGTTCGCCCCAAAAGCTCGTACCTCACTATGAACCGAGGCATACTCTACGCCGCATTCGCCTATATCTGTTGGGGCTTGCTGCCTATCTATTGGAAAGCATTCCAGGACATAGGCGCCAGCGAGATCGTCGCCCACCGTATTATCTGGTCACTGGTATTTGTCGTGATTTTATTGGTTCTGCGACGCCGCTGGAAGTGGTTTCGCCAACTCAAGGGGGATCGCAAGACCTGGATTCTACTGATATCAGCTGCCGCTCTGCTAGCGCTAAACTGGTTTACCTATATTTGGGGTGTGAATCATGGGTATATAGTTGAAGCCAGTTTGGGTTATTTCATGGTGCCTCTGGCCAGTGTTTTGCTGGGTGTGCTCGTTTTGCACGAACACTTACGTCCCTGGCAATGGGTGGCCGTGGCGCTGGCTGCTGTGGGTGTGCTTTATCTGACACTTGGCTATGGTAATCTGCCCTGGATTGCTCTCAGCCTGGCGTTCACCTTCAGCGTCTATGGCCTCATCAAAAAACAGGTGAAACTGGATGCATTGGAGGGCCTCTCTGCAGAGATGGCGATTCTGACGTTGCCCGCTTTGGCTTACATGGCTTGGCTGAATGCCAATGGGCAGATGGCTTTTGGACAAGTTGGTTTACAGCAATCCCTTCTACTTATCGGTGCCGGAGCGATCACTGCCATTCCTCTGTTATCCTTTGCAGCGGGTGCACGTCGCATTCCCTTGACAACATTGGGCCTGTTACAATATATCGCCCCGACACTGCAATTCCTGCTCGGTGTATTTGTCTATGGTGAAAGCTTCTCAGTCAGCCGCTGGCTCGGTTACTGCATCATCTGGATGGCATTGATCATTTACACAGCCGATAGCGCCAACTATCGCCGCCGGCGGGCTCGGACGGCGCTATCGGCGACACCCTCCTCACTGCCAGGTTAGTTGTATGTCTATCTGGGACACTTGGCACGCCAAGACATTTTCGGAAAAATGAATAAGCCTCCAATCCGAAAATGCCTTTAGCGACTTCCGAAAAACGGTAAAATCTCCCTCAATTATTTTCGGAAGTCGCCCAACACAGCAGTCGATAGAAGTACTGTCTTGGCCAGTTTTCGGTTTGTTGTTTTCAAGGTAGATTGTGGCCGATGCCCGACTTCAAATATAAACCCGTATTTTATCGACCCAGCGTGTGGCAGCGCCCTATCATCAGATTCTCCGCCACCCAGGCTGGATCATGGCTATTCTCAGGGACAGCCAGATCAGCCGATTTTATCGTGCACCGGCTCTCGCAGGGTGAGTGCTCATTGACCACCTTGCTGACAAATCTGCCTCTTGTGGTCCTTACGTCTACAGGCGCCAGGAGCGGTCTACAACGCAATAGCCCGTTGCTCAGCATCCCTGATGGCAATAACTTCGCCTTGATCGCATCCAATTTTGCTGATTCCCGCAATCCCGCCTGGTACTACAATCTCTGTGCCCACCCCGAAGTCACCCTTACTTATCAAGAAATCACCTGTCCTTACACTGCCCACGAAGCCAAAGGCTCCGAACGTGAAAGGCTTTGGCAGAAGGCCGTCGATCTCTATGCAGGCTACGCAGCCTATCAAAGAAGAGCAAATGGTAGGGATATTCCGATCATGGTACTCGTCCCCAAGTAACGTAAGGAATCGGCGGCGTGGTTCAGAATCAGCAGACCACAAGTCACAATCTGTTACGGCTGTTTCGGATCCTGCTTGAAAGGTGTGTTCTGTCAGCACAAACACCACGTAACACGCAACACGTTTGTCCTAGGCCCACGCGAGATATTGCGGGTTTTCCGGTTTCCCTCCTGCTATTCAACCACTTCGTCAAAATCTCGGAAATCCTCGCCCTCCAGCGTCGACAGGATATCGATAGCGGCCGACGCGCCCTGACCCGCTGAGATGATTGCCTGACTACGACCCGTGCGCGTACCTCGTCCGACCACGTATAGCCCGTCCACTGCCGTGCGAAAATCCTGATCCACGGCGATGCCATCTTCGGTTTCGGCCAAGCCCAAAGCTAAGGCAAGTTTACGAGCTTTGCCTTCGGCAAGTAAAACGTAATCAGCGGCATAGGTCGCGCCCTCTTCAACACTCACGGTAAATCCGCTGTCGGTTTTCTCGACAGCCGTCACCAGGGCATCGACCAGTTCGGCTCCGATAGCCGCCACCTGCTGGCGAGATACTTTCTGAAAATCGGGACCGCTGATGCTGGGAATGCCGAGATAATTATACAGATGCGCATGGTGCATAGCCGTTTTATCCTGGCCGAATACCATGGTATCGACGCCATTCTTGGCCAAGTACAGGGCGGCGCTCAGTCCGGCCGGCCCATCTCCAATGATAATTGCTTTTGCCATGATTCATACTCCTCGATTCAATTGGGGATATATTTTATTGGATGTGCCTGCGAAGAATCTCCTCGTTCAAGCTGTATGAGACCCTTCGCTGGCATGTCGTCCTTATGTGGATTGTGTGATTGATCCGCTCAGGGTGACACAATGAAGATAGTGTCCGCTAGAAAGATCGCAGATTATCTTTTCAAACTTTTGCAGTGTATGTGGAAAATCTGACTCTGACTATGAGATTGCTGACAGTCTTATAGCTCGAGTTGCCTCAAGAAGGCAATCGCCTCTTGTGCCGCTGTGTCGGCATCGGGTTCGGGCATGAATTCGCCCGAGACATAACCCTCATAGCCGGTATCAAACAGAGCATCCAAAATCGATCGGAAATCCAGATGCCCGGCGCCAGGATACCAACGGTTGGAATCAGCCACATGGAAATGAAAGATGCGTTCACCTGCCAGAGCGATGCTCTCCTCGATGGATGGGTCTTCGATGTTCATGTGGAAAGTATCGAGTAAGAGGCCAAAATTATCCGCACCCACCCGATCGATGAGTGCCATGCCTTCCGCTGTATTGTTTATGAGCGTCGTCTCATAGCGATTGATGGGTTCCAGAGCCAGCCGCACGCCAAAAGGCCGCGCCGCCTCACTGCATTCTCTTAATGCCCGCACCACATGATCCATAGCTTGTTTCTGCGTAACGCCCGGCTTGACAACACCCCGCAGCAGGCCCAGGATAATGACTGCATCGAATTTGGCAGCAACCGCTACGTGGCTCTTCACCCGATCGATGGCCGCCCGCCTGATAGCAGGATCGGGATCGGGGAATGAGAGCCCTTCCTCGCCCCAAGCCTGTCCGGTGCCAATGGCAGGCATGGCGACGCCCTGCGAATCCATAATGCGGCCAAGTTCATCGACATCGACCAGCTTCGGATCTCGGATCGCCAGTTCAATCCCGTCATAGCCCAAAGCTGCGATCTTGGCGACATTGGTCTCGAGATCACCTTTGTAGGCAACAGCCTGGAATTGAGCCGGTTGTGTAGATAAGACAAGTGATAGTTTCATGGTCTGTGATTGGGTTAAACGTAAGTGGAGACGCTAGACAGCGTCACATGAAAATGATAACATGATGTATGATGTTCGAATCTAGCAATACTGGAGGCAATTATGGCAGCAGTACGTCTACCTAATGCAACCCTGAATGCAGAACCAACCTGGGACATTGCGCGTCTTTTTCCTCCTCAAGGCCAATGGGATGCAGAAGATTATTTGGCATTGGATACAAACCGCCTGATCGAATTCTCACATGGACTTCTGGAGGTTCTGACCATGCCAACTCAATCTCACCAGATCATTACACGCTTCTTATTCAGATTACTTGAACAATTCGTGATGGCACAACAGTTAGGCATGGTATTGTTTGCCCCACTCAGAATTCAATTATGGCCGAATAAATATCGTGAACCCGATATCGTATTTATGCTGAGAAAGAACGATGAGCGGCGGTCTGAACGCTTTTGGGTCGGTGCTGATCTCGTCATAGAAGTGGTTAGTCCTGACGATAGACGCCGTGACTATGAGACGAAACGTCGAGAATACGCGCAAGCAGGCATTCCTGAATACTGGATTGTCGATCCGGCAATGAGGCAGATTTATGTTCTGACACTGGTCGAGGGACAGTATGTCGAGCACGGGTGTTTCGAAAGCGGCCAACAGGCGGATTCGGTGCTGCTGGCCGGATTCGAGGTGAAGGTGGAAGAGGTTTTTGCTGCGGCTGAGGGCTAACAAACAGACGTTAGCTAACAAACAGGCGTTAGCAAACAAACAGACGTTAGCAAACAAACAGGCGTTAGCTAACAAACAGGCGTTAGCTAACAAACAGGCGTTAGCAAACAAACAGACGTTAGCTAACAATCAGGCGTTATAGGTGCTGGCGGTGATATCACCTCCCGTGCCCGTCCAGTTGGTGTGGAAGACCTTGCCGCCGGGTTTGTCCAGGCGCTCGTAGGTATGGGCGCCAAAATAGTCCCTTTGGGCCTGGATGAGATTGGCAGAGACGCGCGCACTACGATAGCCATCGAAATAGGCCAAAGATGCGCTCATGGCGGGGGTGGGGATACCCAACTGCACGGCGGTGCTAACCACTTTTCGCCAGTTGGCCTGCCTGGTTGCAACCGCCTCACGGAAGAATGGGACCACCAAAAGATTGGGCAGTTCAGGATCCGTTTTGTAGGCGTCGGTGATATCGTTGAGGAAGACCGCACGGATAATGCAACCCGCTCGCCAGATACGGGCGATCTCCCCATAGTTTAATTCATAATTATAGGTTTTACTCGCCTCCCGTAAAAGGGCGAAACCTTGAGCATAGGAAACGACCTTGGAGGCGTAGAGCGCATCGCCCACAGCCTCGATGAACGAATCCCGGTCAGTGTCGATCTCAGCGGTCGGGCCCGAGATGATCTCTGAGGCAGCTACACGTTGCTCTTTGAAGGACGAGAGCGCACGGGCGAATACAGCAGATGTAATGGTGGTGGTAGGTACGCCGAGGTCGAGAGCGTTCTGGCTGGTCCACTTGCCTGTGCCTTTTTGTCCGGCTTTGTCGAGAATGAGATCGATCACATCCTGGCCAGTCTCATCATCTTTGACAGCGAAAATATCTGCCGTGATTTCGATCAAGAAGGATTTCAGAACACCTTCGTTCCAGCCAGAAAATACCTGGTGCAGCTCCTCGTTGCTCAAGTCCAGCCCGCGATGCAAGATATCGTATGACTCGGCAATGAGTTGCATATCGCCATATTCGATACCATTGTGCACCATTTTCACGTAGTGGCCGGCGCCGCGCGGGCCGATATAGGTCACACAGGCCTCGCCCTGCGCTTCAGCCGCTGCCGCTTCGTAAATGGGGCGAACTAACTCATAGGCGTCCGGCTGTCCTCCGGGCATCATGCTGGGTCCCCACAGCGCCCCTTCTTCGCCGCCGGAGACGCCGACACCCAGATAGCGCAATCCCTCCGCCTCCAGTTCCTGCGAACGCCGTTCTGTATCAGGGAAGTATGAGTTGCCGCCATCGATGATCAGATCTCCCGGGTCCAAAAGGGGTTTGAGTTGGCCGATCACAGCATCGACCGCTCGACCCGCTTGCACCATGATCATGATGCGCCGAGGTCGCTCGAGCGCTGCTACAAAGTCCTCGAGTGAATATGCAGCAGTGATGTTTTTACCGGCAGCGGACCCGGCGATAAAATCCTTAGTCTTAGAAGTGGTGCGATTGTAAACGGCAACACGAAAGCCGTTACGCTCCATATTGAGAACCAGATTCTGGCCCATGACGGCCAGCCCGATCAGCCCTATGTTGTTAGTAGACATGTCTTATCTCTCCACAGAGATGTGAGTGATACGTGTTGCGTGTTGCGTAGTTTTCCTTGCAGGAGATGCGATATTAAAAATAGGCGGGCTGCAAGAAGTAAGAGGTCGGGTTGCTAAACAGCATCGACTCTGGAATCAATCACGCGATGTTTTGTAGTTAGATATGCTTTGATCGATTTTTCGATCACAGACGAGTTGTGTGAATACCTATTGGCTTGTGCGGCGTATCAGTCACTATACACCATCATGTAGTCACGCTTCAATAGCAATTTCTTACCCTCGAGCAACTGCTATTTTGAGCATCAGCTGGAAACAAGCTTTGCATACAGCGCTTTTTGTCGGGCGATGGCTTGTTGATAGATCTCGTGTGCTTCGGCGGCAGGCTGGTAGGTCTCACCGATCAGATCGGGTGCAGCGGCGATATCGTCGAGTTCGCCCAGCGCTTCGAGGGCGAGCAGGACAGCACCGCGCGCCGTAGCCTCTTGCACCTGTGAGACTGCTATCGGCCTACCCAAAACATCGGCCATGATTTGCAACCAGACCGGCGAGCGGAGCAAAGCGCCACCACTGGCAATGATCTCAGGCTCATTGGCCAAAAGCAAGCGGATCTGCTCATAGACCAGGGCAATGCGATAGGCTACGCTTTCCAGACCGGCGCGCAATAGTTCCACGGGTGTTGTGGCGAGGGTCAGGCCGTGCAGAGTTGCTCGAGCATGGCCGGCCCATCCAGGGCTACGCTCGCCGGCGAACAGGGGTAACAAGGTCAGCCCATGAGCATCGGCAGCCATAGAGCCGAGTTCTTGCTCGACCTTCGAACTATCACCCAACCGCAGGGTGTCATTCATCCAGGCGTAGACCATGCCCCCTTCGGTGAGGGCGCCGCCCGGAAGTGCTCGCCTGGCGTCCACACGGTAACACCACAGACCGGAAGGCAAACGTGGGATATCGGTTTCGACAACCGCTCGCATGGCGCTGGTGGTACCTACGGTGAGGGCAACACGCGCGGCTGAGGTGCAGCCACTGCCTACATTGGCCGTGGCGCCATCGCCAAGGGCAGAAAACCAGGGGACATCTTTCAATGAGGGCCAGCGTTTGGCAAAGTCAGGCAACAGTCCTCTTCGAGGCTGGCTGGCGTCGCTAAGCGGAGAGAGTTGTTCGCGGGCGATGGGTAAGCCGGCGAGCATGTGTTCATCCCACACCAGCTTGCGCCAATCGAGCAGACCGGTCCAAGCTGCGGTTGAATAGGTAACGGTCGCCTCGCCAAACAATTTGAATTCGACATACTCCCCGATCGAAACCCAACGGTCGACCTGGGCGCACTGTTCGGGTACGACACGGTAGAGCCAGCGCAAACGGGCGGGTAAATAACTGGGATGAAATCGGCAGCCCGTGCGATTGTGAGTCTCGACTTCATCGAAGTCACGGCGCAATCCCTCCACCTCTGCGGCAGATCGAGTATCGGCGTAAGTGGTGAGTGCGGTCACAGCTTGCCCTCGCACATCGATGCCGAGAATGTTATTGACGAAGGTATCGGTAGCCACTGCGGCAATGCCGTACGCCAGATCTCCGGCCTGAGCGAGGGCAACGTCGATGCATGAAAAAATGTCGTCGATCAAGCTATCCGGATCGACCTCAGATGCGCCGGGCGGTGAATGACGAATGAGCGGGTGTGCACGACCTTCGATGTCCAAGACACGTCTACCTTGCCGGTCGAACAACAACGCTCGAATTGAGGATGTGCCTATATCCAAAGCCAGAATCAAAGGAGGTTCAGCCGACTCTCGGCCAACGAAAGGAGATACTCTCGTATGTTTATTCGTCGCCGTCATGTCTTAGGTGTTTCAAATTGAGTGTTATGCCTCATTTGCGGGACGGTTTATGCAATCGCCACGTAGCACGCAGTTAGGGTCGCAGTTTGTCTGCACCTCGATTGGCCTCACGCAGGCACTGGCTGCGCAAACGCTATGTTCGCAGGCGGTACAGCATCTCTCCGGCGTGAGGCGCCAGAAGGATACCCTCATCTTCACGATCCGCCCAATCGGCAGGATTGATCGTGTCTGGATCTTTATAGCCTAAACAAACTCGTTCACAGCGTTCGCGAGAGATCTTGGTGGCCAGAGTAACGTCGATGCGTGGTTTTTCTACGCCATTTTCGTAGGTGCCGGCGCCTCGCAGGTGCGTTGAATGGGCAACGACACCCCAGGGATAGTCTTTGAACCGGTCCCACTGCTTGGCAAAATAGTCGCGCACATGGTAACCGATCTCCTCCAAGACTT
Source organism: Chloroflexota bacterium (assembly GCA_024224665.1). Lineage (GTDB taxonomy): Bacteria > Chloroflexota > Anaerolineae > J102 > J102 > PIVW01. The sequence continues at coordinate 13,006 of JAAENG010000238.1, forward strand.
GGCCATGTGTGTAAGAGATCTCATCGATATGCGGGGCGTAGATGATCACCTCGCCACCATCGGCAACGACCGGCTCCATCTTGTACATCCCCTTGGCCGCCGTCCAGATGTCATCATACAGGCTCGGCATGACGGATAGCACTTTATTATAGGTTCGATCACCCCACAAGATGTGGATTTGCGAGGATAAATCGGCAGCCTGAGACCAGGCTTGTTCGGGCTCACCCACGTAGAGTCCGGCCAGATCTTGCCCTTTTACAACATAGCAACAGAATAATTTGGGCATATCGACAAATGCGGCAGCCCGATTGATCACAGCCCGCACCGGTGTATATTTGTTGCCGATGATCTCGTAATTGGTGATGAGCGCGCCCAACCAGTGGGTAAAATCGATGACCTCGGCGCCGGAGATGCCTGGGAAGAAGTATTTGCTGCCACCTGAGAAACCGGCCACTTCATGGGGGAAAACGGGGCCGCAGACGATAACCACATCATACTCAAAGATCAACTTATTAATGGTGACCTGCACATCTTGAGAAAAAAGTCCCTGGCTCAATGATTCGATCTCAGCGGCAGGGATGGTACCCAAGCGCACGAACGTATCGGGCTGATCCCAAACATGGTTGAAGACCCGCACATCGGCGTAGGGCCCGGCCAACTCATCTGCGCTCACGCCCAATAGTTGCTCAATGGCCTCGTCTGGCATGGGTTGGTGCGTACCAAGGGCAATCAAATAATCCAGGGCGGCAACCTTATCCCCCAGTAGCTCATGGAACAACCGGAAAAAGAGAGGAACCGGGCCGCTGCGGGTGCCATCTGGGATGAGCACGATCACGCGTTTACCCGATAGGTCTGCTCGCTGCAAACCCTCCGTCAACACCTCCCTCGCTTCATCTTCGCTAACGAGATGGTCTGTATAGCCTAGTCCTGATACCATGTTGAATGTCTCCTGAGAGAACGGGTTGTATGAGATCTGAGTTCGAGCTGCGTGGTGCGTTTTCGACCCAGACTGGCGAATCTGCATGGTATACCGCCAGAGTTCAGACGCCGCTGAAGGCGTTGAAGCCGCCATCGATGGGCAGGACAACGCCGGTGACAAAGGAGGAGAGTGGGGAGAGCAACCAAAACACCGCTCCCAGCAGATCTTCTGGATTTCCGAAACGATCCATAGGAGTGTGGTCGATGATGGTGCGGCCTCGGTCTGTGAGTTCACCGCTCTCTTGATCGGTGAGAAGGAAACGATTTTGTTGGGTGAGGAAGAATCCTGGGGCAATGGCATTCACGCGGATATTGGGCGAATACTCTTGCGCCATGTGCACGGCCAGCCATTGCGTGAAGTTACTGACGCCTGCCTTGGCCGCCGAATAAGCAGGAATACGGGTCAGTGGTGCGAAAGCACTCATGGAGGAGACATTGAGAATGATGCCCTCGTTTTGTTGCGCCATCCTCTTGCCAAAGATCTGGCTGGGCATAATCGTGCCCAGGATATTGAGGTCAAAGACAAATCGAAGTGCCTCATCAGGTAAGTCAAAAAAGCTGAGATCAGCACCGGTGGTAGCTTCGGCACGATTGCCGCCGGCGCCATTGATCACAGCATAGATGCCACCGAGTTCACGTTGGATTTCTTCATCAGCCTGGATCAGCGAATCCCGCTTGAGTACATCGCCGTAGACAATGATCGCCTCTCCCTTGACGCCCTCCATCCCTTTGATACGATGCACGACCTGTTCTGCCAATCTCGTATCTCGGTCGAGAATAACGACATTGGCGTTGCACCCTACCAGCGCACAAGCCATTTCTCCGCCCAAGACGCCGGCGCCGCCGGTGATAACAACCGTCTTACCACTTAGATCATATAATTTGGTAACTTCAGTTAAATCCATTTCATTTTACCTTTATGTTTTTTAGAGCGCATTTTGGGTATCTGAAGGGCAGTCAGGGTCTACGGTCAGGTACTGGCGCGCACCACCAGTTCAGGATAGAAAACCGTATCCAAATCAGTGCTGTTGCAGCCGGATATTTGGTTCAAAAGCAATCGCATGGCGGCCTCGCCCATTGTCTGCAATGGCACACTGCAGGTAGTGAGTGGCGGCGTGACCAGACCTGAGATAGGGATGTCGTCAAAACCGGCAATGGCGATATCCTCGGGTACCGAAAGCTCCAATTCGGCGCAAGCTTGTAGAGCGCCCACTGCCACAAGATCATTGTAGCAAATGAGTGCATCAAGTTGAGAATGCACAGACAGCAGATCGCTAGCTGCTGACATTCCCCCTGTAACTGAGGGGGTGCATGGGATCACTAAATCGTCTGAGAGAGTTAGATCGGCGGCGGCCAGTGCAGCGCGGTAACCTCGTAAACGCTGATGGCCGCTATGCGAGGCCGGCGGCCCTGCCAGCATACCGATTCTCCGCCGCCCGCTTGACAGCAGATACCGCGTCAGTTTAATCGCACCAGATTCATCATCCACCATGGTCGAGCGAATCGAGTCGCTATCGATACGGCGATTGAAGAGCACGGCGAACGCGTGAGCAGAGAGTGCCTGTGCCAGATCATCGTCCTCGAGGCGGGAACTGCAAAGGATCAAGCCATCGACACGTTTCTCCTCAAGTGATTGCAGGATATCCACTTCCCGCGCCGTATCTTCCTCTGAATTGCACAGGAAGACATTGTAGCCTTCGGTGTAGGCTATCTGTTCTGCACCGCGGGCCACGCCCGAGAAAAAGGGATTGGCGATATCGGGCACTACCAGTCCCAGGGTGCCGGTTCGCTGCGTGGCCAGACCTCGTGCGATCCCGCTGGGACGATAGCCAAGGGTATCGATCACATCGAGAATTCGTTGACGTGTACCGTCACTCACGGAATCGGCCTGATTGATCACCCGGGAAACGGTCATGAGTGAGACATCGGCCTCACGTGCCACATCGGCCATGGTCACACGCTTGCTCATGATTGGATCCGGCCCGAAACCGGAGATGTTAGCGCTAACATGTTCATTGAACAGATTCTACACCGCTGATCTTGCAGCTGTCAAAGCTATCGTCAGCGGCGGGTATGCGTGGTTTGCCGCCGTTGGCCTGCGCGGATGAATCGGCAAAAAGAAAGCGAGCGTTATCCACTTCACCTGTCCGCGCCAACTCTTGCGCTAGATCAATAAAGGCCTGCACACGGTCATAGCCGACGATACTCCTGCAACTTGGCGCCAGATCAAGTGCCATGGCCCCGTGTCCACAGGCAATTTCCAAGAGGTCGACTTCGGGTGACAAATGTGCTGTCACCACATCTAAAAACGTATCTTCGCCATTGTTGGCAGGCAAGCGAGAACGCCAAGGATAGTAGTATCCCTGTTGCATGGTCGCCAGCCGATCATACCAGTCGTCACTGTGGGGTTTGAGCATAATACTGTCCCCCTGCAAAACAGGGCAGCCAGCCCTGCACGCATCAAGTTTGGATATCGTGTACGATAACCTTCACCCACTTGGAGAGATGTTCGTCGACAAAGCTGAGGTGATTGGCGCCGACCTGATACAAATCATGCGCCACTATATCATCGAACACAAGAACCAGACCATAAGAATAACTGTTCTCGACCACGTCGCGCTGGGTGTCGGCCGGTTTGCCGTAATAACCAGTTTGCACCTGAGGATCCTGTGCAAGAGATAGTAATCCTTGTTCGAACGCTGTTAACGACTCATCATCGAGTCCACTTGTAAGCCAGAAGTAGACATTGTGAATATGCATAACTAGTTTCTCCATCTATTTTTGTACAGCGTAAAGTAAGTTTTCTGTCTTTGCGAGGAGCGCTTCTTGCGACGAAGCAATCTCCAAGTCCACAGATTGCATTCAAGTAAGTTGGGGGGGAGTCAGTATTTTTTTAGAAGGATTTGGATGAGCGGCGATGCACGACATCGATCGCTCTATTCGTTTGAGAGTGATAGGCGAAACACTTGCCCTAAAGTCGCACTACTTCGAAATATCGCAGTATATCCCGTATCCCCAGGCTGGTTTCGTACGGCGATACATAGTCCACCAACGCTTTGATGCGGACATTGGCATTAGCAGGTGCGGCACTGACACCGGCCTTTGCGAGAAACTCCAGATCATTGTCGGAATCGCCGACAGCGAGGATCTCACCCGGCCGGTATCCTGTTTTCTCACACAGCATATCCAGACCCGTCCCTTTGTCTATCCCGCGGGGCATGACATTGAGACAGGAGGCGGCATAGGCGATAGAGACCTCATCTCGCAGATCGCCTAACGCCTGACAAGACCATTCATAGAGCCGCTGCGTGTCATCGCCGTTGTGTGCGTAAATGCTCAATGAATGGTCTTTGCCTGCCTGGAAAAACGCCCGCCCGCTAGGTACCAGGGCATCCTCCAACAACTTTTTGGCGGGCTCAAAGGTCGTACTTTGCTCCACCAGGGGATGGGGCACAAAAGCATAGGGATGCGGCACGTACAGACCACAGCCATTCTCGTAGATGGCGGGAACATGGCCGTCTATCGCCTGCAACATTGCTTCGGCGTACGAAGGCTGCCGTCCTGTGCAGAGTGTGACCGCAGGCCGCTCGGGATCAGCACGAGACGCCCGGTTCATTTCAGCCAGTCGAGCCATGAGGTCCAGGTCGAGAGGTGTTGCTTCGCCATCCGTGAGCGTGCCGTCGATATCAAAGAGGATCAGACGAATGGGTTTATTACTTGGGCTCATTGCATTGTCCATAACGCAGTCTGTTTGCGTGGGGATTGCTTCGTCACGCGACCTCCGGCCGTCCCTCGCAATGACACCTGAGAAGTTACTTGGAGTCCATGAAGGGATACCGCCAATCCGTTGGCGGATCCAGCGTTTCCTTGATGGTGCGCACCGACATCCAGCGCGTCATATTGGTGGCGCTACCGGCTTTGTCGTTCGTGCCGGAGGCGCGCCCACCGCCAAAGGGTTGCTGTCCGACCACGGCGCCGGTAGGCTTGTCGTTAATGTAGAAATTGCCGGCGGCGTTTTGCAGATAATCGGCCATCTTCACGATGGCAAAGCGGTCTTGGGCAAACACTGCACCGGTCAAGGCATAGGGCGAAGTCTCATCGCACAGAGCCAGAGCCTCATCCAACTTATCGTCGTCGTATACATAAATCGACATGACGGGGCCGAAAATCTCCTCACACATGGTCTTCATACGTGGGTTGGAGGTAACGATGGTGGTAGGCTCGATGAACCAACCCTTGCTACCATCGTAGCCGCCGCCGGTGATGATCTCGCTGTCGGGATCGGCCTTGGCATGGTCGATGTAGGCGGTGATCTCCTCAAAGGCGCCACGGTCGATAACCGCGTTCATAAAATTGCTGAAATCGGTGGGATCGCCCATTTTTATCTGGTTGACTTCGGCCACGTACTTCTCCTTGAATTCGGGCCAGATCGAGGCGGGCACGTAGAGGCGAGAGGCCGCCGAACATTTTTGGCCCTGGTACTCGAAGGCGCCACGGATGGTGGCTGTTACCAGGGCATCGATATTGGCCGAATTGTGAGCGAAGATGAAATCTTTGCCTCCGGTTTCGCCGACGATGCGCGGGTAATACTTCTTCTCGTGGATGGTGTCGCCGACGGTCTTCCACATGCCCTGAAAGACGGGAGTGGAACCTGTAAAATGGATACCGGCAAGATCGGGACTGGTCATGACCGGATTTCCAACCTGGCCACCGGAGCCGGGAATAAAATTGATGACGCCGTCGGGCATTCCTGCCTCGCGCAACAGTTGGAAGATATAGTGGGCCGAATAAACAGCGCTGGACGCGGGCTTCCACAACACCACATTGCCGACCATGGCCGGTGCAGTGGGTAGGTTGGCGCCGATGGATGTGAAATTGAAGGGCGAGACCGCAAACACGAACCCTTCCAACGGCCGATACTCCACCCGGTTCCATATGCCGGGGCTTGAGATAGGCTGCTCGGCCATGATCTGCGTCATGTAATAGGCATTGAACCGCCAGAAATCGACGATCTCGCAGGCGGCATCGATCTCGGCCTGATAGACGGTCTTGGATTGTCCCAGCATGGTGGCTCCGTTGATAACCGGTCGCCAGGCGGCGGTGAGTAGATCGGCGGCTTTGAGGATGATCGAAGCGCGGTGCTCCCAGGGCATGGCCGCCCAGTTGGAGCGGGCGTCGAGCGCGGCCTCGATGGCCATGTTCACTTCTTTTGCGCTCGCCTTGTGATAGACGCCAAGTTTGATGCTATGGTCATGCGGGGCGCGCAAATCAGCGACGTTTCCGGTTTTGATTTCCTGGCCACCGATGACGAGCGGAACCTCGATTTCCTGGGCTTGCATGTTCGCCAGCGTTTCTTTGAGCAGTGCTCTATCGAGGCTGCCAGGTTCATAAGATCGTACAGGATCGTTGATGGGTTCAGGTATTTTGAAAAATGCGTTGGACATGGAAAGCTCTCCGCGATAATGGGGAATTGGGTTGGTAGATTCGATGGATTAAATGTGTGAGTTGTCGGTTTATTTGTAGCGCAGTAGGCCAGTAGACCGATAGATCGGGATTGGCGTCGATGGAACTCAGGGGCATGATCTGCCCGGTTTCCTGGTTTACCGTCTTACCGGTTTCCTGTCTTACGATCTTTACAATTGGCTGGAATCCTGCCATTGTGACATCCGTTCCACATAGGCCGGATCGTCATAGCGGTTCAGGTGAATAGAGGGCGCGTAGTCGGGTAATGCGCTGCCAGACACGTGCAAGGCCAGCAGTTCGCCGGAGGCTGCCGCTGCTACCAGGCCAAAGCCGGACAGGGCGCCGATAAGATAGGCGCGCCGATTGAGCAAAATGCGATTATCGCTCTCAGCGGCGAATTCTTCCAGCAGATCGATACTGCGATTCATCAGCCGCACCATGGCCTCATCGGAGCCGGGCCACCAATTGCGATAGCCTTCGGATGATTTATCGCTGGTCAGAGACATGGGTGGGCGGGCATCCACCAGAAGCACATCGCTCATACCCTGGCGAACGGCCAGATGATAGGCGGCGGCGATTCCGGCGATTCCGGCTCCGCAGATGACGACCTCAGTTCGCGACATCATGTGGCAAAGCTTGACGATTGAACCGTGAAACGCACCAGGCATCACACTGCGTGGGTTCCAATCGACTATTGGCAGTTGTGGAGACGATATGTGCGATGGTCACTGAATTCTCAGTCCTAAGTGGTTGCTTTGTAAGTGGAATGACATAAGAGGCGTCGGTCAGCGCTGTAGTATCATCGTTCACCCTCAGAAGCAGGCACACATTGCTGAATCAGGCGTTTCGTTATCTCGCAGATGGATAGACAGTCCTGAGTGTACCATAGGAAAAGCTGCCTGACGATGATAGCTTGAGCTTCACCAACCTGCCAGTGACTGCCCTGCTGAGGGGTAGCCGCAAAGCGCAGATTCGCCCTGCCGTTGTTGCTTCATCAGGACTCCTGCGATTCGATTTTAACTTTCGCACAAGCCTACGGCCTTACTCTGCAACTCGATACCGATGCGACCCAGAAGCAAGTGTTATTCGGTTTTTATAGTACCATGTGCAGGTATAGTCTATTGATACCCACGCAACACGGAACACGCACCCATGCCCTCACACGTCATCGACTCAAAGATATTCAAAGATATGTACGGCGCCAAAGAGTTGCGCCATGTGTTCTCTGATGAGAATCTGCTTCGATGTTGGCTTGAGTATGAGGCTGCGTTGGCGCGAGCAGAGGCTGCCGTGGGTCTGGTTCCTGCCGAGGCTGCGGTAGAGATCACGCGTAAAGCCCGGGTGGAGTACATCGACTTCGACAAGATGAAGGAGGGGATCGATCTCGCTACACACGAGTTGGTGCCCATGATCTGGCAGCTAGATGCACTCTGCGAGGGAGAGGCGGGGCGGTATGTGCATTGGGGCGCAACCACGCAGGATGTTACCGACACGGGTCTGGTTCTGCAGATGAAAACCGCCCACGCGATTTTCCGGCGGGATTTGCACAGTCTGGCTGAAGAGCTGGCTGCTTTGGCCCGGCGAGAACGGGATACCCTCATGGCGGGCCGCACTCATGGCCAGCATGCCCTGCCCATCACCTTTGGCTACAAGGTCGCTATTTGGCTCTCCGAAGTTCGCCGGCACATCGAACGCATGAACGAGATCGAGCCACGCGTTCTGGTCGGGCAATTTGGCGGAGCTGCGGGAACACTGGCGTCAGTGGGAGAGCAGGGCCTGGAGATCCAGCGGTTGCTCATGGCCGACCTGGGGCTGGGTGTCCCGGATATCTGCTGGCACCCCGCCCGTGATCGCCTGGCTGAGTATGTTTCGCTTTTGGCCCTGATCGCCGGCACGATGGGCAAGATCGCCCATGAGATCATCCTCCTGCAGAAATCGGAGGTAGCCGAGATCGAGGAACCCTATGAACGCGGTAAAATTGGCTCCAGTACCATGCCCCATAAACGCAATCCCATGCTTTGCGAAGGCATCCTCGCTGAAGCGCGCATGGTTCGTGGACTTGTGCCTGTTATCATGAATGCCATGGAAGCCGAACATGAACGTGACTGGAGTTCCATGCATATCGAGTGGGCGACCCTCCCCGAAGCCTGTATTCTCACCGGCGGGGCTATCGCTCACACGTTAACGGTCATCCAAGGCCTGATCGTTTATCCCCAGCGCATGCGCCGAAACCTCGATGCCCTGCACGGCCTTATCTTATCGGAGGCTGTGATGCTGCAACTAGGCCAGTATCTTGGCAGGCAAACTGCCCATGAGGTCGTACACCATGCTTCGATGCTGGCATTCGAGCAGGAACGGCCTCTACGTGCTCTGCTGCTCGAAGACCCTCGTGTGGTCAAGCACCTAAGCGCCGAATCGATCTCAGACATGCTGCGACCAGAAGCCTACACCGGTTTGTGCGGTGACTTTGTGGATCGCCTGGCAGGACATCTCTAGCTGTCAGACTGCCCCCGTAACACCCAACACGACAAATAGACTCACCAGAATCCGAACATTACATTCTGCTCCAGGAGACAACCATGCTAGTAGACGTCTGGCATTTCAGCTTCACAGTATCCGATATCGAACAATCCATTGCGTTATATCGGGATGTGCTGGGGATGGAATTACAGCATACTCAGGAACAGGCCAATGCTTACACCCGTAAATTTGTGGGTTATCCTGACGCCCATCTCAAGGTGGCGCAGTTCAAGCTAAGCGCCAAAGCGCCGCCCCTTTCTGGCCATATCCTGGAGCTGGTGGAGTATGTGGCGCCACAGGGCGTGAAAGTGGATACGGCTACACCCAATCCTGGTACGGCCCATTTAGCTTTTCAGGTTGATGATATTCATGCAGAATTCGCCCGTTTGCGATCTCTGGGCGTACGCTTCCGTAGCGAAGAACCGATTGCCATCGAGGCGGGTATCAACAGGGGCGGATACACCTGCTACTTCCTCGATCCTGACGACATCACCTTGGAGATCATCCAGCCACCCGCACATCGCCTGACCCCCACTGACTAATGACAAACCAAACCATTGAACTGTCTCTCCCCTCATCGAACCTGCCTATTCCGTTAGACGAGGTAGTAATCCGCCTGAATCAGCGCGATCAGATCGGGCTGGCAAAGGTCAATCTGCACGCAGGCTCACAGCTCGTTGCCGGCGATCGGGAAATGGGTGCGCTAACGGTGCGGCAATTCATTCCCAGCGGCCATAAGATCGCCCTGTGTGATATCACAACCAATGATGTCGTCTACCGCTATGGCCAGAAGATCGGTGTCGCCAGCCGGTCGATAGAGGCCGGCGAGCATGTGCATAGCCATAATCTCAAGCTGCCGGATCTACAACCTAACGATGAAGCTGGAATCAAACAGTTGGTGGGTAAGCCTGCAACCAAGGGAGCGCCCAGAACCTTTTTGGGCTATGCACGCAGCAATGGCCGTGTTGGCACGCGAAATTACATCGCTGTGATCTCAACCGCCAATTGTTCGGCCTCGGTCTGCGCTAAGATCGCCCATCATTTCACGAAGGAACGCCTGAGTGTCTTTGAGAATGTCGATGGGGTAATCGCTTTGACACATAACTCAGGCTGCAGCATTCGCCAGGGTGGGCCAGAATATGTGTGGTTGCAACGTGTGCTGGCAGGCATGGCTCATCATTCCAATGTTGGAGCCTATCTGCTGGTGGGACTCGGCTGTGAGGTCAACCAGATCGCCGATTTGGCGCAGGCCTATGGCTTGAACTCTGATTCGGTTCCGATGTTCAGTCTATCTATCCAGGATCTGGGTGGGATCCGTAGAACCATGCAAGCCGGGATCGATGCCGTCGAGAGCGTTCTGCCGGCCGTGAATGAGGCTCGACGGACGCCTCGACCATTGTCCGGTCTGAACCTGGCGCTGCAATGTGGTGGCAGCGATGGCTGGTCGGGCGTGACTGCCAATCCGCTGGTGGGGCTGGTTGCAGACGAGGTCATAGGGCAAGGGGGGACGGCCGTGCTGGGAGAGACGCCCGAGATCTACGGCGCAGAGCATTTGCTTACACAACGTGCTGTCACGCCGGCAGTGGCAGAGAAACTGTTGGAGCGAGTACGATGGTGGGAGAAGCATACACGACTGTTCGGAACTGAGATCGATAACAATCCCACCCCGGGTAACAAAGCCGGAGGATTGACGAATATCGTCGAAAAAGCTCTGGGCGCTGTGGCCAAAGGGGGCAGTACGCCGCTAACCGCAGTTTATGAATACGCCGAACCTGTGTGCGAGCGCGGACTGACCTTTATGGATAGCCCCGGTAACGATCCGGCAGCCGTAACAGGACAAGTGGCCGGGGGTTGCAATCTGGTTTTGTTCACCACCGGGCGAGGGTCGGTGTTTGGCTTTAAACCGTCACCTTCTATTAAAATCGCTACCAATTCCGCCATGTACGATCACATGATCGATGATATGGACTTCGATGCCGGACGTGTCTTAGTCGGTAGCGACATGAACGAGCTTGCAGATAGTCTGTTGAACCTGGTGATCGAAGTCGCCTCTGGTGAACCCAGCAAGAGCGAAGTTCAGGACATCGGCGAACTTGAGTTTAGTCCCTGGCATTATGGAGAGACTGTGTAAATGAAGATCGACTCGACAGCACGTACACTAGCTAAAGATATCGCTTTACAATTTGGCGCCATAAAGGCTGTCGAAGCAGTGACCCTGGCGGGATCAATGACCTCAGGGTATGCGGAATCTGGGTCTGATATCGATCTCTATGTTTATGCACATGAAGAAGTGCCTGTAAGTGAACGAGAGAACATCGCCCAACATGCCGCACGGCTGGAATTGGACAACCGCTTCTGGGAGCCTGGTGATGAGTGGATCGACTCAGCTACCGGCGTCCACGTCGATGTGATGTACCGGTCGCCGCAATGGCTCGAGGAACAAATCGAGCGCATATTAGTTCGTCAGGAGGCCTGGGTGGGGTACAGCACCTGTTTCTGGCAGAATGTGTTGACTTCGGACATCCTCTTCGACCGCACAGGGTGGTTCGCTGCGCTCAAAGCAGGCGCAGACCAACCTTATCCCGAGAACTTACGCTCTGCCATTGTCGCCAAGAACTACCCCCTGTTGCGAGACAATATCTCATCTTATCGTCAGCAGATCGCTAAAGCAATCGCTCGTGGTGATCTTGTCAGCGTCAACCACAGAATTGCCGAGTTCCTGGCCAGTTACTTCGACATCCTTTTCGCGATCAATCGCATGCCACATCCGGGCGAGAAGCGTTTGCTCATCCATGTCTTGGCCACATGCCCAAAACGTCCCAACCGCTGTATCGATCAGGTTGAAGGGATGCTGGCGCTAGCAGCACGACCCTCGGATCAGCTCCTACTTCTGCTTGACAAGATGGTAGATGATCTTGATCAACTATTGGCAGATCAGAGGCTACTAGCTCAAGCTGAAAGGTAAGGAATTGTGAGGGTGTGTTCCACGTATGTGCCTTTGCACGGCGCTCTTTTCTTGCCAGAAGTACGAACGTCTTGTATACTATGCGCAGTTTTCCGGACAGAACTGGGCCACGTGCCGCTCAGTTCTTTCTTTTTGTGTCCTGGTGAAAACCGACATTCGATTTCAAAGGCGCTGAGCGCCTATTTTTATTGTGTAGCAGGAGACCGTTCGTAGAATGAACACCGAAAACGATAGCGCCGTCTATATCACAGCCGAAGGGCTACAGAAACTCAAAGAAGAGGTTGAATGGCGTGAGAAAGTCCGCCGCCCTGAGATCGCCAAGCAGATCGAAGCGGCTCGTAAAGAAGGCGATCTCTCTGAGAACGCTGGATATGATGAGGCCAAATATCAGGCTGGTATGAATGAAGGGCGGGTACAGGATCTTCAAGCCAAGATCAAGCATGCGGTCATCTTCGAAGCCAATGATGGACCCACCGACACCGTCGAACTTGGGCGCACTGTCACCATTAAAGATGTAGAATATGGTGACGAAGAAGTCTATACGATCGTTGGCGCCGCCGAGGCCGATCCTGGTAACGGCATGATCTCTTATAAATCGCCGATTGGCGGCGCCCTGGTCGGAAAACAAATCGGTGCTAAGGTACAAGTCGATACGCCGGGCGGCCAATTGGAATTTGACATAATTAGTATAAAATAAACCGCATACCTGAGGTGGGAATCCGTTTAGGTAAATCACATGGTTTGCAACCAGTGTTGAATAAATTATGATGGATCAGAGTAAGATTCAAGCGGAACAGGCTTTGCTGGATCAAGAAGTAGCCAGGCGCGAGAAATTGGAGCGTCTGCGTGCCCGGGGAATCGATCCCTACCCCCCGCGCGTCGAACGCACACACGAAATCACTGAGGTGATTGCCGCTTACAAAGCCGGTGATTTAGGGGAGGGCGAACAGGTGTCGTTGGCCGGCCGTCTGGTTTCGCGACGGATCATGGGCAAGCTCAGCTTTGCACATATAGAAGATGGCTCGGGGCGATTGCAGATCATGGCGCGGCGAGATGATCTGGGCGCTGAGTATTACAATGGCCTGTTCAAAAAAGACCTCGACCTGGGTGATATCGTCGGCGTGGCCGGCGCCATGGTCGTCACGAAAACGGGTGAGATCAGCTGTCGAGCATCCGCGATTACATTGTTGGCCAAGGCGATCAAGCCTATGCCCGACAAATGGCATGGCATCAAAGATCCCGAAGTGCGCCAGAGGCAGCGCTATCTCGACCTGCTTGCTAACCCCGACATTCGTGACGTATTTAGAGTGCGTGCAGATATCGTGCGGGCTCTACGCCAGTATTTCGATGGCGAAGGGTTTTTAGAAGTTGAAACACCGGTGTTGCAAAGTGTCTATGGTGGCGCCGCTGCCGAACCCTTTGTCACCCATCACAATTACCTTCACCAAGATCTTTATCTTCGCATCAGTTTTGAACTCTACTTGAAACGGCTTCTTGTCGGAGGCTATGATCGGGTGTACGAGATCGGCCGAGATTTTCGTAATGAAGGAATCAGCCACAAACATAACCCGGAATTCACCCAGCTGGAGTTCTACGAATCGTACACCGATTACGTAGGCGTGATGAAGCGAACTGAAGAAATGCTCGCGTTTGTCGCCCAAAAAGTGGTAGGCGGTTTGCATGTGACCTGGAAAGGTCATGACATCGATTTGACCCCACCCTGGCCGCGTATTCCCTTGCGCGATGCCATCCGAGAGGCCAGTGGCATTGACTACGACCTGTATCCTGACGCTGCCAGTCTGCGTAGCGCCATGCGAGAAAAGGGCATCGATGCCGCAACAAGTGCCTCTCGCGGAAAGCTAATCGACAAACTCTTGAGCCAATTCGTCGAACCAAACCTGATTCAACCCACCTTCTTAATAGATTATCCCCTCGACGTTTCTCCCCTTGCCAAACGCAAGCCCGGCAGCAGAGACACGGTTGAACGATTCGAGGGGTTCGTGGGAGGTATGGAACTCTGCAATGCCTTTAGTGAACTCAACGATCCTTTGGATCAGCTCGAACGCTTCCTTGACCAGGGTCGTGAGTTGGATGCCGGCGATAAGGAAGCCCATCCTGTGGACGATGATTATGTGAATGCGCTCAGCTATGGTATGCCACCGGCGGGTGGTTTTGGTATGGGCGTCGACAGGCTGGTCATGATGTTCACCGACAAAGACAACATTCGTGATGTCATTCTCTTCCCGCACTTGCGTCCTGAATCTCGATTTGAAGACTGACCCCCATCACAGCCGATAAACCGCAGAAGCCTATGTGATCTCGCCAAGCAACTCCTCTAGTTGCCAGGTTGTACAGGTTTCTGCGGTTTCGTTTTGAGCTACAGTGTATCTCGGCAAGGAGACCATGCCCTCTCTACACGTTGCCTTGATCTGGCACATGCACCAACCCTATTACCGCCAACCCAAGAGCAATATGGCCTTGTTGCCTTGGGTACGCCTGCATGCCACCAAAGATTATTTGCATATGGCGCAGGTTGTCGAACACTATCCCGATGTGCATGTGACCTTCACCCTAGTGCCCTCGCTAGCAGAACAGATACGGGATTACGCGGCCGGAAATCTACAAGATCGGGTCATGGTGTTAGCGCTGCAGCCCTATTTCAGCCCCGATGACAAGCACTATCTACTCAATATGTGCTTCAGTATCGATTGGGACAACATTATCAGGCGGTACCCACGCTATGAGGCGATTCTGAACCGCCGCCATCTGGCCCTGCTTAATCCTGACTATTTCTCTGAACAGACTTATCGTGACCTGATCGTATGGTTTAACCTGGCGTGGACAGATCCCAACCTGCTGGAACAAGATGAACTATTGCGTTCATTGGTCCAAAAGGGACAGCACTACTCCATCGCTGATGCCGAACAGCTAATCAGTCGCCAGTTGGAAATTGTGGGTGATATCATGCCCATCTTTCGGCGCATGCAGGACAGTGGGCAGTTAGAGATCATTACCGTTCCCTATTACCATCCGATCCTACCTTTGCTCATTGATAGTGACATCGCTCAACGTCCTTCACCCGGTTTGCCGGTTCCGACCCCGCCCTTTAAGGCCGCCGATGATGCCAGGATCCAGATCGCGCAAGCTGTAGCACTTCAGACTGAGCTTTTAGGCCGGCGTCCAAGGGGAATGTGGCCCAGCGAAGGGGCCGTATCCCCCGAGATGTTACCCATGGCGGCTGCACAAGGTATCCGTTGGTTGGCAACTGATGAAGCGATCCTGGGGAGCAGCCTTGATGTTTACTTCCAGCGAGATGCCACGGGCCTGGTCGAACAAGCAGACTTACTCTATCAGCCTTATCTCCTTCAATCTGAGCAGGGTGATCTCGCCGTTGTATTTCGTGACCACGATCTTTCAGATCGGGTGGGATTTACATACCAACATCTGGGTGGAGAACAGGCAGCCGAGGATATGATCGTGCGTTTGAAGCGCATACATCACCGCATGCGCCACCAAGAGACACCGGCTCTGGTACCTATCATCCTGGACGGTGAAAATGCCTGGGAACATTACCAGCACAACGGTGATCTCTTTTTGCACGCCCTCTACCGGCGTTTGCAACAAGACCCTGACATAAAAGCGGTCACCGTTCATGAACACTTAAGGACCTATCCTCCCAAACAGGTGCTCCCCGAACTGGCATCAGGTTCGTGGATCCGTGGAGACTACACGACATGGATTGGTGATCCCGAGCATAACGAAGCCTGGCGTCGCTTAGGCCAGTTACGTGAATGTTATGAACGCTGGCTAGCGGGTGATCCGGAGGACGAACATATCGCAGATGCTCAACGATATCTCTTTGCTGCAGAGGGTTCAGATTGGTTTTGGTGGTATTCGCACCACAATTCCAGTGATCAAGATGCCCTGTATGACCAGACTTTTATCGATTACCTAATCGCCGCATATCGTGCCATGGATATCGAACCTCCGGAAGATATCTTTGCACCGATTCAAGGCCTCAGCGAGCGCGCAGAACGGATGGCGGTTGCCATTTCCCCGCGGCTGAATGCCGACCCCGATGCCAGCGCACAATGGTCTCAGGCAAGGTTGTTGCGTCCAGCTGCCGCTTCTTCAGGTGCTATGCAGCAGGCAGGTGGCGAAATCCGTGTTGTTCGTTATGGAAATGATGCCAATTACCTGTATCTGCGCCTCGAATTGATGTCGCCGCTTGAGCAGCATCATGTCGAAATACGGTTGCAAACGGATGAGAGAGAGTACCTACTGAGTCAGGGCAGAGATCAAGTTACGACCTACCTCTACCAGTTGGTGGACGGCTCACACATCAGTCTGGGCCCCGCCAACTGTGCGGTTCAAGGCAGTTTGATGGAGATATCAGCGCCGTTTGCCCGCCTGGGTTTGAGTCCACTGACCCCCGGTATGGCCATCGCCCTATCTGTTGGTATCGACCCAAATGAAGCTAGCGGAGAACGTTTGCCGGCGAAAGGGAACCTCGTGATCGATCCGGCAACAGATGCCCGCTCATAACGTGGCTTTCAAGTCGCAGCACGGAGCACATTCAATTGGAACAACATAGAACGTGCCTTCCACAGCAGTCTTGGGCCTGTCACACGTGGCAAAATAGGAAAACGCGCTTAGACTATCAGCGACACGTGCTGCGTGATCGCGTATTTCTCTGGCAACGATCGCACCGAGTCATTTAGGCGCTTACGAAAAATGATCGACAACTTTTTGTCGATGTGTGTGGCAAGTGGCACGTTGCAGGTGGCAAGTTCAACACTTTGTCTGCAACCGCGCTCGCACCTGCGACCTGCTACTTGCTACCTGCCCCAGCGGGGCCTGATTTTCTCAGCGCAGTCTGGGAGCAATCGCTAAATTCTTGACGCTAAACTTGTAACCTAACATCATATCGGGAACGTTTCTGGAAATGTTGCCGTCATGGTTTATTAATCAAATTCCACTTGTTGACAATAGAAGGCTTCGTGACATAGACTTTGTTCGATAAGTTAGGATCAGGCTCCAGATAAGGCCGTTCTTCACCCTCTGTTCTATTCATTGCTCATCGCTTCGCTTTGGCGCCGTTGGGATAGTGGCAAGATGATTTGGGTGGGCTTAATCTGGTGGTTGGAATAAATCGATAATAACCTGCTCATGGGACACTTCACGGCACAAGATCAGCAGGCTGGTGACGTTCAAGGAGGTGCAGTTCCGAGCCAACGATGTCTCAATGTCTGTAGTCATAACAATGTAGAAACTATTCAAAATCATCAAATCAACCAAGGAGAGACCCTATGCGAAAGCTACTTCTAGTCCTTTCTATTTTTGTGATAGCCATTGTAATTACTGCTTGTGGTGGCGCCGAGGCTCCGGCGGAACCTGCCCCCGCAGAGCCAGCAGCCACTGAAGCTCCCGCCGAAGAACCTGCCGCTGAAACGCCGGCGACGGAAGCGGAAGGCAGCATCGCCGTTCTGCTGCCAGACAGCGCATCATCAGCACGTTGGGAAAACGACGATCGTCGATTCTTCGAGCAGGCTTTTGAAGCTGCCGGTGTTGAGTACAGCATCGTCAACGCTGAAGGCGATGCCCGTACGCAGCAGACCCAAGCCGAACAGGCCATTACCAATGGCGCTAAAGTGATCCTTCTGGTCAATCTGGACAGTGGTTCAGGCGCAGCCATCATCGCCCAGGCTCGTGAATCCGACGTCTCGATTATCGATTACGACCGTCTCACAATCGAAGGGCCGGGCGCCGATATCTATGTCAGCTTCGACAACGTCTCCGTGGGTCGCCTCATGGGTGAGACCCTGGAGCCCCTGATCGATGGCCTTGGTCTGGACAACCCGCAGGTGGTGCAGCTGAATGGTTCGCCCACAGACAACAACGCCACCCTCTTCCGCGAGGGCTACTTC
>JAAENG010000239.1 GCA_024224665.1 Chloroflexota bacterium
GCTTTGTTGAGGGCATCAATCGGGCCATTCGAGTCATCATCAATCGTGCCTATGGCTTCCGCAACTTCGAGAATTTTCGCTTACAAGTCATCGCTCAACATGGCCCTCCCGTCGCTCTACCCCACTAATCTGCGTAGAGCCTAAAAATACCACATAGTTGAGGTCAAGGTATAGCCGGGATACCATGTATTGTTGAACCAGAATTTCCGATCGCAAGAAAGCGGCCAGGTAATCTGCCTATTACTTGAATCAGTCGAACTCGCAGGCGATTTACCAGCCTTATGCCCCCAGATTCCATTCGATGTCACCGTTCGATACCAATGGTAATCATTGAACGGATTACCATCACTGAATGGCATGAATACGGCAACTGCCGAGAGGTTACGGTAAGCGTCGCAACTGTCCTTCCACCCATCGGCTCTAACTGCATCAAAGAATTGAGATGTATTTATTGCTCCATAAGCACTCATCCCATTACTAACGCCAACCTTTTTCCCGGGTTGAGCAAAGGTGTTGCTACGGTGATTGGCCGGGTCATCGGCGGGTCGGCCTGCCTTGATAAAGCCAAGTAAATCCTCGTCAGAGGCAATGCCAACAAACTCGCTCGTCGTCAAATCCCGCCCGAGCCCTGCGACACCCTCACCCGTGGGGCCATGGCAGGCAGCGAAAATCCTGGGGTTTTAGTAGCAAAAGGACGAAAACGTACGTTAAGGCTCCGTTACAATTGAGTGGGCGCAGGCCAGACGGTGATAGATAGGCCCCCAGGGAGAAATTGTTCCTCGGTAGTCATTCAGCCAACCCTGCAAAGTCTGCCACTGCCCGATCAGCGCCGCATGAGCCAATTCAATCGTCTGCTCGCCCGTCACCTCGTCACGACCCGTCACAAGTAACCGGGATTCGACGAGTGCGTTCCGGCGCAAGTGTCCTCGGAACCGGAAAGCCAGGGTCCGCTTCGTTACAGGGTACTGCGCAATCGACCGGCATCTTTCGAATAGGTTGTTCATAGCGGCCGGACCGGCAATATGACTGCGGTCCCTAACGTTAGCTCAGGACTGGTCGGCCCGTGCCACCGGAAATATCGTGGTGGTAGTCACGACGTAACCGTCCTCGCTGCTGTCGATCACAAGGTCGAAGCCGGTAAAGGGGCGGTTACCCTCCGCAGTATCTGGCCGGTAGCGTACCATTGCCTGATCGAAGGTCAGCCCGCTGCTGTCGTCGATAGCTACGCCCGTGACCTGGGTCTGCAGACTCAGTGGCGCAAAGGACATCTGCACGGAATCGACTGTCGCACCGTCGGGGCTGACGTTTATTCCGTTCACGGCCAGGTAGGAGTCTGCTACGCCCAACGCAGCGCTGCCGTTGCGCAGCGCCACCACCGGCTGTCCGGCAGCCTGATCGTAGGTGAAGATCAATTGGCCGCTGGCCTCGGCGAGATCGCCGGCGTTGACCTCGATGGTCGTCGTGGCACCGCCTGCCTCTGCATTTTCTGAGCCAGGGCCTGGAATGACCACCAGGTTATCAGACAGGGTGACCACATTGCCGAGATTGAACTCCCGGCCGTACCAGTCCAGCGTCTCCCAGGACGCGTTACCGTCGACGACGGTGAAGCCACCCACCCTGAACCCGGTCTCCGCCTCAGGGATTACCACCTGGGCCGTGTCAACGGTTAACCCGCCATCTCCTGCGTTTACGCCGTCCACCATAACCGTTGCCGGTCCCGCTGTTACACGTGCGTTGCCATCGGCCACAGCGAGGCTGGACTGGCCGCTCATTCCGTCATAGTGCAACGCCATGGTGGCGCTTGCCTGGTTGGCTTCGTCGGGATGAACATCGACACGGGCGGAGACCTCGGTGCTGAAGTTTGTTTCACTGCCTTGTACAGTAGCCCGGGTGTCTGACACCGTGACTGTCTCGTTGCTGAAGGGCTGCGATTGTATCAGGTTGACGGCATCCCAGCCAAAGGAGCGGTTGGCCGGGCTGAAGGCGAGTCCGTCGATGCTAACCGTAGCGTTGACGCGCGGTAACTCGACCTGTGCGCCATCCAGCCTGAGTGTGCCATCGAACGGGCTGGAGCTTTGCCCCAGCAGGAGTTTGAAGATGCCGGGAACAGAGATCAGATTTCTGTCCTCCGGCTTTGGCTCACCAGTATTGTCCTGGTAGCCATTGGGCAGCGCAAGGTTCGGCGCGGCTTTCGCCATACCCGGCGCTACTAGCATCAGCATCCCTGCCAGGAACAGGGCAAGACACAGACCTACACAGTGAATGCGGTTCATGCGACGGTTTCCTCCTTCGATCATGGTTTCCTCCTTCGATCAGTGTCGTAGCCCCGAATCCGGGGTCATCGCTGACCAGCTTTGTCTTAAGCGCCTGGTGTGTTGCGGCGAAAGTAAGATGTTTACCTACGCGGGAAGTTTGCAAGATCCTGGACATATCATATCAGAATGCACGATCGTTGTACAGAAGTCTCGGGGTTGTGTACAGGGCAATCGCGTACTTAAGAGATCAGGACAAAATGGGGGCTGGCCATGCTAGATCTGCTCGTGTCACCAGCCGCCACATCTCTTTGGGGCTTATATGGACCAGTGGTCACTATTCAAAACCGGAGGTCTCTTTTCGAATGCCCCCGCTGGTCCTTACCGTAGGTTTTCGTCCTTTTGCCCCCAAAACCCCATATACGCTAAGGACAGACTTCTACGCCTGTCCCAGATTTCGGTTCAAGACATACTCGCCGTAAAGCAGCATATTGCCCCAGCCAATCGGACCGATGTGCTTGGATACTGACAAATCGACGCCCGCAGCCTTGGGCAGTCTGAATAGCCGCAGCTGGTGGGCGATTCATGAGTAGATAATCCAATACCGTGGAGATCAAGTGCTTACGGCCACTGTTATCGATTGGGGATTCTTGCGCATAATTGTAAATAAATCCGTCCCGATTCGTCGACCTGTGTGCGCGTTGTCACGGACTGTCGGGTGAGGGGGTTGACGAAAGACCCAGCTTGCTCAACAGCGAGGATGTCCAGAGCAGCGACGATGAATCGATCCTCACGCTGATCGCCAGAGGTAATTCGAAGACTGGGATGCCGGATTTTCGCAGAAAACTGGGCGAGGAGGAAATGCGGGGTTTGATTGAATTGCTGAGGAGCTGGCAGTGATCGCCAATCTGATGCGCCATCAGCACGTAGTACGTCTCCTTCTCCAGAAAACAGGCGCTTTTTGCTGAAATTAGCACCGGCAGCGGAAGGGCTTAGAAGAAGCTACTGATCTCCACCACGCAAAAAGTACAAGCGGGGACTGAAATCTTCATCATCGCTAACCGATTGGCCCTTGATCATGCCATTTGACTATTCGCGACGTGTTACTATAATGCCATATCCCAGGTGATGGGATGAAAAGGGGGTGTGTGCTTAGCTGGAGTTTTAGGAGAAGTTCGAACCATGGATCGATCGCTTGTAGAACGTTCGTTGTAAAGATGTCGCCGTCCAGGCTTCTGGCGCTGGACGATCTTGCCAGGGGTCGCGGGCCTCCTGCTCTTGCTGATAGTTCTGGCCCGACCTACGCAGGCGCGGCAGGATCAAGACGCATTGGAGCAGATCCGCAAACAAGTTCAGAAGGCGGGTTCCTACAGCTTCAAAGCCGACCTGGTCCAGCTTACGATTCCAGTGGCGACCGCGCGTAACGTGGGCCGCAGTAGTCGCTGCAGCGAGATGCGGGTGGAGGGTGAGACCAATTTGCGCGAGGCAACGCTGGATATGCAGATCTGGTCTCAAGGCGGCAGTATTCTGGACAACGTCAATGGAATGGAGATCCGCGTGGCGGAGGGGCGGACGCTGACCCGGCAGACAGGAGGAGACTGGCAGGAGATCAAATAATTTCAGCGATGCACTGGCGCCGGGTGGTGAAGCACTCATCGCCGGTGAGGTCGCCGACGACCTTGAGGCGAAGACGATTGAGAAGGGTGCTGATGGTGAGGCACAGACCTTGCGACTGGCCGGCATCGTCGGCGCCGGCAACAGCTCCGTCATAGGATCGCGAAGCTATCGTATCGACACTGTATCGCCAGAACTAACAGTCGCCAGCATGGATGGAGAAATTTCGGGCGCCGTTCGCGACGGTAGCGGCGTGCGCGAAGTGCAGGTACGTGTGGAACCGGAGAGCGGAGAGCCGTTCTGGGAGTTCGCGGCGTTGGACGGAGATCAGTGGAGTTATCCGCTACCGCTACAGATCATAGGACCGTACTCGCTGTCGGTCGAGACGGTGGATCTGGCTGGGAACGCCAGAGGCGCGGGGCCATTCCCCTTCGAGGGTGACACACCCAGGCTGTTCCTGCCGATGATCATGACAGCGGTAGGCGGACAAACCATTTCTTTCCAATCTCTCTATCTGCCTCCGATAGTCGTAGCTAGCTTAAAATCTGGTCAGACATTTCAATCACCCGGTATCTTGACCACGCCCTGGCATAGCCGGCTTCGGGGCGCTGCCACAGAAAGTCGATCCCATCGGGAAAATGAATCATCTTCTGGCCAGAGAAGGTAACGAGAATATGAGGAGAGGACATGAAAACCAATAAATTCCGCAACAGACTATTGACATATCCGAACAGGTGCAGTATAGTAGGAACATTGGTATAGTCCACCATACAACCATACCGATGAATACGACTACTATCAATACTGACTACCCACTCCCAAAGTACTTTCAACTGAAGGAACTCCTCCGGGAGAAAATCGCTGCTGGCGAATGGTCGCCGGGCACGATGATCCCCTCGGAGCGGGAATTGAGCGAGCAACATGGGATTAGCCGGATGACAGCTCGCCAGGCATTGAATGAGTTGATGGGCGAGGGGATCGTTCGCCGCGAACAGGGCCGGGGCACTTTCGTCGCCGATCCTAAACTGTTACAGAACTTGAGCCGGCTGACGGGCTATACAGACGATATGCAGGAGCGTGCTTTACGAGCGGGTGCACGTGTTCTGCGTTTGGAAATGGTGGAGGCGTCTGCCCGAGCGGCCGAAATGCTGAAAATCGAGACAGGCGATCCCATTCTACTGTTGGAGCGCTTGCGGCTGGCTGATGGCGCAGCGATGGCAGTCGAGACCAGCTACCTGCATTTTGATCTCGTCCAGAAGCTGCTGAGAGAGGATTTCGAAAACAAGTCTCTCTACAATCTCCTGCAGAAAGCATATGGTATTGTACCCACCAAAGCTGAACAGGATATCGAAGCCGCCTTATGTAGCCGGCGCCGGCAAGAATTGCTAGAACTGGACGAAGGAGCACCAGTACTAAAAACCACGCGTGTGACCTTTGAGCAACATGGCCGGCCATTTGAATACGTCGAGTCCACCTATAGAGCGGATCGATATGTTTTTCACGTGGAGTTGGCGACGTTGTAAGCACTCCATTGATGCCGCTGTCATTTCCTCAAGACAGCACGAGGCCTTAACCAACTCACAACAGCGCCTCTTGCCAGCAGTATTCCTCAGACCACGCAACCGTTGAGGAGTTGAACTCTGATCTGATGCACTCGGTCGTCCACACCCTCTTTGGAAGGAGGTTTGCTCTCAGATACTACTACAAACCAGCACGACCCTTGATTCCATCTCGTAGGAATCGAATCGACTAACCCATGTACGACTCACACTGGAGGAATTTTATGAGTAAGCAGAAGGCGATGTCACTGCACGGTTTTTGGAAATCCATAGCTGTTATCAGCGTGATTTTGGCCATTGTTTTGATTGCGGCCTGTGCGGCGCCCGCTGCACCGGCGCCAGCCGAAGCGCCAGCCGAAGCGCCAGCCGAAGCGCCAGCCGAAGCGCCTGCTGAAGAGCCCGCTGAAGCACCAGCACTTGACCTGCCCTTTGAAGTGGCGCCTGAAGCCATTAATCCCCTGGGGTTGGAGCCGGGCACGCCGATTGAGGGTATTTTCTTTGAGGGCGGTCTCGGCCGTGCCTATATCGACAATGCCGCCGACATCTTCGGCATGGTCCATCCCGACAATCCTATGTCGGTCGAAGGCATCCAGCGCGTGGGTGAGCAATTACGCCCGCGCTTCATCGGCGGCAACCCGCCCGATGTGATCGACAATAGTGGAGCTGGCAATCTAGACAGAGCGGCTCTGGTGGCCGAGGGTCAAATGCTGGATCTTGCTCCGCTGATGAACGCTCCTGCGCTGGATACACCGGGTAAGACCTTCGCCGAGACGCTGTTGCCCGGCTCACAAACCAACGGCCTTTGGGACGGCACTCAACGAGAACTGGCCATCACCCTGACCGTTTTCGGCATCTGGCACAGCCAAAGCCTGTTCGAAGAAAACGGCTGGGAGTATCCCCAGACCTGGGATGAGATGTTGGACTTCTGCGAGCAGCGCAAGGCCGAAGAGATCGATTGTTGGACCTACCAGGGCAAGTTCCCACAGTATATGGTCTTCGGTGTGTTGACGCCGCTGATCTACAAGAATGGCGGTATGCAGGCTATCATTGACCTCGACAATCTGGAAGATGGCGCCTGGGAGAACCCGGCCGTCGTCAAGGCAGTGGAGCAGATGGCAGAACTGGCAAAACGTGATCTTATTATGTCTGGTACCGAGGGACTGACCCACACCGAGGCTCAGGCCGAGTGGTTGCAGGGCAACGCCCTATTCATTCCCAGCGGTAGCTGGCTGGAAAACGAGATGCGCGACCTGACGCCCGAAGACTTCGACATGGTGGTCAAGCCGGTACCCGGTCCCACTGAAGACACCTCAAATTCCTTGCTGGCCAACGCCGGCGAAGAGTTCTTCGTGCCATCTCAGGGCGAGAACCCCATCGGCGGTATGGAATTCATGCGGGCTATGATGTCCAAGGAAAATGCCAAGTTCTTCGCCGAGAATGTAGGCGTGATCATGCCGGTCATCGGCGGCACCGAGGGTGTAGAATTGAGCAGCGCCCTCGAGTCAGCCCTTAGCGCTGTAGATGGCGCCGGTGATGATGTTTTTGCCGACAAATTCTACCTGGGCGGCTGGTACACCGATCTGCGCAGTGAGGTGAAAGACCGTACAGGGGATCTACTGACCAACCGCATTACTGTCGACGAATTCATCGAAGCAATGCAATCGAGAGCCGACGAGATCAAGGCCGATCCTGATATCCAGAAGTATCAGCGCACCGAATAGGCGATAGGTAAGTCGCACTCGAGACGCATCTATTGGGCCTGCGCCTCAGCCGTGAGGCGCAGGCCTGTTCATCGAATATGGGAGATGAGGTGGCATGTATCGTAACAAGTATCGAATCATCGTACCCTTTCTGTTCTTTCCTCTACTACTCTACGTAACGTTCGTGCTTTACCCCTATTCGCGCGCTATGTATATCAGCATGACTCGCTGGCGGGGCCTGGCTATGGCGCCCGAGTTTATAGGATTAGCCAATTTTGTCAAGCTTTTGAGCGATGATCACTTCTGGAATGCGTTGGGAAACAATGCTGTCTATCTAGTCATGTTACCGACGATTACCATTGCTATCGCACTATTTTTTGCTTTCATACTGACCCAAGGTGTGCGCTTTTCCAAGTTCTATCGGATCAGTTATTTCTTCCCCCAGGTCATGTCGGTGGTCGCCGTTGGCGTCTTGTGGAGTTTCGTCTACCATCCCACCATTGGTCTATTGAACTCTGTGTTGAAGTTTGTCGGCGTCAGCGAACCTCCTGTCTGGTTGGGAAATCCCAATACCGTGCTGGGTGCAGTGGGGACAGTCACGATCTGGCAGGTTGTCGGGTTTTATATGATTCTGTTTATTGCCGCCATGGAAGGGGTCCCCACCAGTCTCTATGAAGCGGCTGAGATCGATGGGGCAAGCCGCTGGCACATGTTCTGGCATATCACAATCCCGATGATCTGGGAAGCCCTTGTCACAGCGCTCATTTTTATCATGATCGCAGCTACCAACATGTTTGCCATCACCCAAACCATGACACTGGGAGGGCCAAGTCGATCTTCGGAAGTGCTCTCCACCTATCTCTACGATGAGGCTTTTCTGGGTAGCAAATTCGGCTATGGCACCGCTATTGCCGTATCCCTTTTCTTCATGGTGCTGTTTATTTCCCTGGTGATTCAGCGAGTCACGCGACGCGATACTTTGGAGTATTAAAATGACAACCAATGCAACCAGCGAACAGGCGGAGGTAGGGCGCCGTTCATCTCGCAACGGGTCTGGCATCGGCGCATTGTTTTCTAAAACGATACTGAACGGAGTGCTGGCATTCTGGGCCGCTGTCGTCATTTTTCCCATGATCTGGCTGCTATTTAGCACATTTAAGACCGATCAGGAGATCTTCTTCAGCCCCTGGGCGCTCCCTGCTACGTTGCAATGGGAAAACTTTGGGCGCGCCTGGTCCGAAGCGCATATCGGTGATTATTTCCTCAACAGCTTCATCGTGGTCATACCGTCTCTGGCCTTGATTCTGATACTCTCGGCGATGGCGGCATACGTGTTGGCGAGATTTCCCTTTCCCGGCAACCGCTTTGTTTTTTACGTGTTCATGGCGGGCATGCTCTTTCCGGTCTTTCTGGCATTGGTGCCACTTTTTTTCCTGGTCAAGGACTTACATATGCTCAGCACCTATCACGGGCTTATCCTGGTTTACGTAGCCTATTCGCTGCCCTTTAGCGTCTTCTTCCTGACCGGATTTTTCAGGTCGTTGCCCTCGGAATTGCACGAAGCGGCCATCATTGACGGCGCCAATCAATATCAGGTATTCTTCAAGGTCATGCTACCCCTGGCCAAAACCGGCCTTATCAGTATCGGCATCTTCAATTTTCTGGGTATGTGGAATCAATACTTGCTGCCGGTGGTTCTCATGAACGATTCCAAGCGCTACTTGCTGACCCAGGGATTGGCGTTTATGCTACACCAACAGTATTACAAAAACGATTGGAGCGGCCTGTTTGCTGCCGTGAGCCTGATCATGATACCAACATTGCTTGCCTATATTCTGTTCCAGGGGCAAATTCAGAAGGGTATCACGGTGGGGGCATTGAAAGGCTGATCTCTAACAACCTATTAGACATAGGTCAACAGGATTTTGTGTGGTTCTAGATAAACACGTGCTGCGTGTTGCGTGACGTTTGTATTAACGAACCACGCCTTTCTAGTAGGAGCCACGCAAGTTCCGAAAGGGCCTAGACACATTACATATACACGGAATCGGATACAACTATGCTTGCTAACGACTATTTGAACAACGCCCAAAGATTGCTGGAAAAGATTCAAGAAACTCAATTGGATGCCATCCTTGAGGCGGCTTCCTGGATCACGGACTCGCTGCTCGAAGGAGGTGTCTTTCACGTCTTCGGCAGCGGACACTCCCACATCATAGCCAACGAAGCCCATGGCCGGGCGGGTGGGCTTGTGCCAGTGCAACCGATTAAAGACCCAATGGAGGGCAAGGCTGAACGTCTTGAGGGACACGCCGCCGTCGTGCTGAATCAGTGGGATGTGCGAGCGGGGGAGATCATGATCATTTCTTCGAACTCAGGCATCAATCCTGCCCCCATAGAGATGGCTCTGGAGGC
The DNA here is from genome assembly GCA_024224665.1 of Chloroflexota bacterium. Taxonomy (GTDB): domain Bacteria; phylum Chloroflexota; class Anaerolineae; order J102; family J102; genus PIVW01. The sequence continues at coordinate 9,541 of JAAENG010000239.1, forward strand.
GCAAGAACGTGGGCTCAAAGTTATTGTCGTGACCTCGATGGCACATACCCAATCGGCCTCCTCGAGACACTCCAGCGGCAATAAGCTGTACCAGGTTGCCGACCTTGTTATCGACAACTGTGGCATCGTCGGTGACGCCGCCATCGAGGTGCCAGGTTTCCCAGGGCGAGCAGGGGCGACCTCCAGCATCGCCGGTGTAGCGATCGTCAATGCCATCGTGGTTCAGGTGGCCGAGAACTTATCGAGCCAGAGCGTGACCCCTCCCATCCTCATCAGCGCCAATATTACAGGCGGTGATGAACACAATGAGCAGGTGCGAGCACAATATCGAGAGCGTCTCAAAAAGACGATGGGGCCATCCTATCGTAAACCTGTGTCAACATAAGCAGGTTTCGGCGGCAGAGCAAGCATGATGTTTGAGCGACAGATGATTGCAATAGGCGTAGATTCCGGTGGCAGCAAGACCCGGGCTGTCTTGGTGGATGAAGAAGGTCGAATTCTCTCTTGGGGAGTGGCAGGCCCGGCCAATCCAACCAGGGTCACGCTCGATCTGATGCGCACCTCTCTTTACGAGGCCATCGGCGCCGCTCTAGCGCAAAGTGAGACGGCTGGACGCCTGATTACCTCCATTTGTTTGGGGATAGCTGGCGGTAAAGGATACAAAGATGAGATCACGGAAGTCATCGCCGAACTTGGCATCGGCGGCAGAATCACGATCGTAAGCGATGCTGAAATCGCCTTTTGGGGAGCAATTTCGCGAACATATGGCGTGATTGTGATCGGGGGGACAGGATCCTCTGCCTATGGCGTTGATCTTCAGGGCAATGTGACGACAGCGGGCGGGCGGGGATACCTGGTTGGCGACGAAGGAAGCGCCTATGATATCGGACGCGCCGGGATCATGGCTGCGCTGAAAGCGGCCGATGGCCGAGGACCTACGACAGCATTGCTTGACCAGCTTCTTCTTCATTTTCAGCTTGAAGTCGTAGATCAGATCATCTCTACACTTTACGATCCCCGCACTGATGACAGCAGAACGTGCATTTCCGATTTCGCGCCGCTCGTAGTTCAAACTGCGCGGGCTGGAGATACAATTTCTCAGGAAATTCTCAGCTATGCCGGCCAGGAGCTTGGTTTGGCGGCTGTGGCCGTAGCCCGAAAACTGAAGCTATGCGACCGGGCATTTGAGTTGGCCCTTATCGGCGGGGTTTTCAAAGCGAGAGAGTTAATCACAGATCCATTACGTGACACGGTTCTGCCCGTCGCACCCAAGGCCCACATTTTTGTGAGCAACACACCTCCAGCGCTTGGGGCGGCGCGCCTGGCGTTCCTGGACATAGGGAGAGATATTCGTATCGAACGAGGCTCAAAGTGACTGCACGGTGCGTTCTTTGTTGTATAAGGAATCGATGCTGACCCAGCAGAGAGGAGTTTTGCGCTTTCCGCCAGGCAGTGATGCAGAGCGATGTCAGGACCTTTTTTGTCGTTCACTGCCAGAACCGGGATCAAGGCGCACGGGTGGCGGACGCAGTTCGCCAGATGGAAGAGTATCCCAGGGGGCAATTCGGTGTTTGAGCATTTAGCTCACGGTTGAAATCAGGCCCCGTCTTCCGACAAATAACCTTCTGTCCCTACTGCGAAGGCCAGCAACAATCGGTATTCACGACGGGTGTCTTGTTTTCGATGGAAGAGCGAGTATTTAGCACAGGTGCATGCAAGGGCGCTAGTAATACGCCTCGATACCAAAACCGAACTGCTTGTCTTGCTCGGACATCCGGATCAGATGTTTGAGGCGTTTTTCATATTCCTCAGGTCGTTTTCTGGCGGAATCGATGTAGGCAACGCGGATACGCTGGTACGATTCGGAATAGGACTGAAAATGCTCCCAGGCCCGCTCGCTGGCGCGTAGAGCCGCCTCGATATCTGCTGGGAACTTGAATGTCTGATCGAGCACATCGCCGAGAGTGGCCAGAACATCTGGTACGACTTTGTCCTGACTAACCATTCTCCGCAACCGTTCTATATTGGTCTGCGAGTAGCTGCTACGAGGTCTTCTGGGCGTAAAGCGCTGGGCATAGCGGCCATCATCGACAGTCCCGGTTTTGCTGTCTATCCAGCCGAAACACAGCGCTTCCTCGACAGCATCGTTGTAAGGGATGCGTGGGATGCCGGTGTGTTTACGGTAGTACACCAACCAGATTTCAGTGGCAGTTTTGTGGTTCTCTTGCAGCCATTGCCGCCATGCTACCCGGTTGGCTACATAGAGTGTGTTGAACTGGTTCATGTCACGTCAAGGATGGGGGTTAGTACACCTCAGTAAGTTCACATGATTTTGCCCGGCCGACCGGTACCTCAACATCAAGATCGCCCTCTACCAAAGTTCAAGGACCCCTACGCATTATCTCAAAGAATCTTGCAATTGTATCAATTCCTCGTTAGCTAATGAAAATTCAGAAATAAGGCAAGTATCATCTGGAAAATTAACTTTCATGATGCAAATTAAATTACCTGAACTGGAACTAAATGAAATGTCTTGAATTTGGCGTCGGGGAATATAGGTATAAACGCCTCCATAGAATTTATCTCCACTGTTCCTTGTTTGCTTTTCTTCATTAATGTAGATAAGTTCCTTATCTGTTAGTATCGAAAGATGGTCTGTGCTGTATCGCCTGAAGATATTTCTGTTGAAAAGGTTGAGTTCCTGGATGCATCGCTCTGGTTGGTAGACGATACTTATCACGGAATCATCGGGCTGAATACTCCTTTTTCTATAGCTCATCTCATCTTTCGCTCAAAAAATTGATGAAATCTGAAATATGCTTTCTATGGCAATATTGAAGCGTGAGGGTTCGGAGAACGACCGAATTAGTGGCCGTGATTTTTGAGTTATGGTACC
>JAAENG010000240.1 GCA_024224665.1 Chloroflexota bacterium
CAAACGGCCACGCCAAAAAGTGGTCGTCAAAAGCCGGCAAAGCGCCCAAGTGGCCTGATTTCGGCTCGATTATCCAATTGTAAAGGTTCGATTTCAACTCGACTCACGTCGAGCTGGGTTAAGCTTTGTCAAAAGTCCAATGGATCACGGCTTGGAGCTATTATCCAGGCTAAAGACCCGCGCTTTCTTCGCACTGTGTCAGGGACAGAGGATGGCGGGGGAGGGAGAGATCCCGATTCTGGTTTATAATCCCCATCCTTACACTGGCAAAGAAGTCGTGGAATGCGAGTTTCAACTGCACGATCAGAACTGGGAGGATAGCTTCTCTTTACCGGAGATTTACCACAATGACCTGCCATTGCCCTCACAAGCCGAAAAGGAACAGAGCAATCTCAACCTGGATTGGCGCAAGCGAGTTGTGTTCGCCGCTGAGTTGGAGCCAGGGCTTAATCGCTTCGATTGCAGGCTCAAACAGTTACCAAAAAAGCCGAGCCCCCAGCTTGTCGTAGTTGGTGGGAAAATCACGTTTCAAAACGAGCGCCTTGAGGTCATTATCAATTGCGAGACCGGCCTCATCGATCGCTATCAGGTAGAGGGTGTCGATTATTTAAAGGCGGGCGCGTTTTGTGCGCTTGTCCTGGCGGATAACGACGATCCTTGGGGGATGACCGTGCATGGGTTCAGAGATGTGGTGGGTCGATTCGAACTGATGTCGCCCGAGAGAGGCGCGGCGTTTTCGGGTGTGGCGGAGAAGGTGCTGGATTCCGTTCGTGTGATCGAAGATGGCGAGGTGCGCAGTGTGGTGGAGGCTGTGCTAAACTATGGTGATTCATTCATCTGCATGCGTTACAAACTGCCAAAGCAGGGAACTGAGCTTGAGATCGAAGGCAGAGTGCATTGGAACGAGAAAAGCCGTATGCTCAAGCTCTCCATCCCCACAACGCTTGCCGATCCTGACTATCTCGGACAGGTCGCCTATGGTACGGCCATGTTGCCGAATGATGGTCAGGAGGCGGTGGCGCAGAAATGGACCGGCCTCTTCTCGGAACAGGATCAACGAGCGCTGACCTGTATCAACGACGGTACATATGGATCCGATAGCCTCGACGGCGAAATACGCCTTTCACTCCTGCGGTCGGCAGCCTATGCGGGCCACCCTATTCTCGATCGGCCGATCTTGCCTCAAGATCGCTATTCGCCGAGGATCGACCAGGGAGAGCGATTGTTCCGATTCTGGATCAAGGGTGGTTCCTTCGCAGAACGGCGAGCGAGTGTCGATCGAGAAGCGCTGCTCCGCAACGAGAAACCCTATGCGCTCTCCTTCTTTCCCTCAGGCCAAGGCACCCTCCCTAGTCCCGCCATTCGCTTATCCGATGCGGTTGTGCAGATGACTGCATTCAAGCAGGCGGAGAGCGGCGGGCAGTACATTGTCCGCCTGTTCGAGCCAACGGGCGTGGTCAGGAGTACCGTGGTAGAGATACCTGCCATCGCTGTCAGCTACGAGGTGCATCTGTCAGCTTACGAAATCAAAACATTGAGAATCGATCCAACCCAAAGCGTGATCTCCGAAACCAATCTGTTGGAGTGAGAAGGTAACTTATGAACGACATCAAGGCGTTGTACGAAACAATTCGGCCCCGTTATCCGGAGTTGGCAGGGCAGGTTGCTATTGTCACCGGCTCTGGGCGAGGCATTGGCCTGGGCATTGCCTTAAGGCTGGCCAAAGAGAGGATGAGCGTTGTCATCAACGATCTCACACCAGAGGTCGTCACTGCTACCGCCGCCGAATTTAACAAGCTGGACGCCGAGATATTGGCAATACCAGCGGATATGAGCCGGACCGCAGATATCGATCGCTTATTTGAGCAGACACTGCAAACCTATGGTCGAGTCGATCTGTTGGTCAATAATGCTGCCGATCTCAGAAGAGTGAATGTTTTTGACGTGGACGAAACCCTTCTGGATTATCAGATAGCCAACAACATTCGTGGCCCTTATCTCTGTGCTCAGCGCGCAGCTGAGATCATGAGTGAGGGAGGAGGCGGGAACATTATTAGCATAAGCTCTGTGGGTGGATTGCGTGCGCAGTGGAGAGGGCTGCCCTACGATGTCACCAAAGGTGCGATCGACGCTATGACCCGAGCGATGGCGCTGGAGCTGGCCGAATATGGTATTCGCGTGAATGCCGTTGCGCCGGGAGCCATTTCTTCTGAACGCCGGTCCACGGCAGTGGATGAAAAAACGTTGCATGATCTCACCCGTCGTATCCCACTGAACCGCTTTGGCACAGCGCTGGAGATCGGCGCTGCCGTGTCCTTTTTGGCATCCCCGGATGCGACCTACATCACCGGCCAGGTTCTCTATGTCGACGGTGGCCTGACCGTTCAACTCACTCCAAAACATGAGCCTATCTAGGAGGCCAAAGGACAGAAAATGACTGTAACCATCACGGATGTTCAAACAATCTTGACACAACCTGACAATTCCAGACTTATCATTGTCAAGGTGACCACCTCGGAGCCCGGTCTGTACGGATTGGGTTGCGCTACCTTTACTCAGCGCTTTCACGCCGTACACGCAGCTATCGAGAAACATATCAAGCCCTTTGTGTTGGGGCGCGATGTCTCTCGTATCGAAGCCATCTGGCAGATGGCCATGGTACACGGCTATTGGCGGAATGGCCCGGTGCTGAACAACGCCATCTCCGGCATCGATATGGCGCTCTGGGATATCAAGGGCAAACAGGCAGGCATGCCGCTCTATCAGCTATTGGGCGGCAAATGTCGTGAAGGGGCGGCGGTGTATGTGCATACCGATGGCCGAGATCCTCAGGAGGTCGAGGACAGGGTGCGGCAAGTGATGGCCGAGGGTTATCGCTTTATCCGAGTGCAGATGGGCGGATATGGGGGTCAGGGTGCGGCGATGGTCAAACCGGAGGGTGCACCAGATGGGGCCTATTTTGATCCGCGCGATTACGCGCGCAGTATGCTGAAAATGATCGAGCATATGCGCATAACGTTTGGCGAAGAGGTGGAACTCTTGCATGATGTACACGAGCGCTTACATCCTATCCACGCCATACAATTTGCCAAAGATGTCGAGCCCTTCAAACTGTTTTTCCTGGAGGACATCCTGGCCCCCGAAGACATCAAGTGGTTTGAGCAGCTACGGCGGCAGTGCAGTACCCCAATTGCGATGGGCGAGTTATTCAACCATCCCCGAGAATGGCAACCCCTGATCTCGGGAAGACTGATTGATTTCATTCGTATGCACGTCAGCCAGATGGGAGGGATCACGCCGGCGCGTAACGTGGCTGCATTTGCCAACATGTATAACATTCGCACGGCCTGGCACGGCCCGGGCGACACATCGCCGGTTGGGCACGCCGCCAACCTGCACCTCGATTTGTGGGCGCCTAGTTTCGGCATCCAGGAATGGTGCCGGTTCCCGGAACTGGTGTACGAGATGTTCCCCGGCTTGCCGGAAGTGCGCGACGGTTACATGTACCCAAACGACCAACCTGGCCTGGGTATCGACATCGACGAGAGATTGGCAGCCAAATACCCATGTCAGGATGCAGTGGAATGGTGGACGCAGGCGCGGCTGCCTGATGGTAGCCCGGCGCGGCCGTGAACGCATAATAACAACATCACGGAATTGATACAGTTGGAAAATCGACGGTGAGTGAATTGATTTAGTTGATTATCATAGTAGTTGGTATCCAAGGTGATTGAGTTTATAATCTTGAACAGGATAATTAAATACATGCGGCTCTACGCAGATTAGTGGGGTAGAGCGACGGGAGGGCCATGTTGAGCGATGACTTGTAAGCGAAAATTCTCGAAGTTGCGGAAGCCATAGGCACGATTGATGATGACTCGAATGGCCCGATTGATGCCCTCAACAAAGC
>JAAENG010000241.1 GCA_024224665.1 Chloroflexota bacterium
GGGCGACCATCGCTAGAGGCTTTACGCCTCATTCAACGATGGTGTCCTACTCCCAGTTGAAGTGCAGTCCTACCGCGTGCTGCGAATGCGCTCGATATAGGTAGCATGGAAAAAACCACAGATTTGGAAGGGCGCGTTGGCCGGATTGAAAAACTTCTCGATGGTATTAAACACAGTGCGCAGGCCAAACTGGCGGCGAAGGGGCAACAGTGCATGCCATTCAGGCGCATACCCTCCACCATGCCATGTACCTCATTGGTTGTCTCTACAACTTCTGTGATTATCATAAAAGTCTCAAGGTTTGTCTCTGGGTCGGTTCTTACAACTACCGCTGGGTGCATCGTACTCCCGCTATGGCTGCAGGCTTGACCGAGCATCAATGGTCCGTTCATGAATTGCTTTCCTTCAAAGTTCCTCCGCCGCAGTGGCGGCCCCACAAGCAACGAGGGCGACCATCGCTAGAGGCTTTACGCCTCATTCAACGATGGTGTCCTACTCCCAGTTGAAGTGCAGTCCTACC
>JAAENG010000242.1 GCA_024224665.1 Chloroflexota bacterium
CAACACAAACGGCCCAGGCCGGCACGGACAAATGTACTCTCATGGCAAACCTCAATATTTTATGAACTGCGGAATATAATCATGTTAAAACATTACCATCCCATAGTATTTAAACGAAAAGGCTGGCATGTGCCGTCTAAATCCTCCACTCGGAGGGTATGAAAAAACATAGACAAAAACACAAGCCAGCCGGACATAGGTATACAACCTTGAAACAATTCTGCAATCTGATTCCTGGACACATGGTTTCGAATCTGGCCAAGGAGCATGGCGTGGAGGCTCGATGCCGAACGTTCACGCCGTGGAGCCATGTGGTCACGCTGTTGTATGCTCACCTTACGCATGCGATCGGACTTAATGACGTGTGCGACGCGCTTCAGATGAATGAGTCGGCGCTCTCCACCATTCGTGGAGCGGTTCCGCCAACTCGCAACAACCTCAGCCATGCGAACAAGGTTCGCAACGCGGACATGGCCGAAGCGCTTTACTGGGATATGATGAAGCATCTGATGTCCACGGTTCCCGGCTTCGCAAAAGGCAAGGTGCGCCGCGGATACCTTCGGCGGTTCAGCAAGACGATTTATGCCATCGACTCGACGACGATCCAGCTGGTCGCCAACTGCATGGACTGGGCGAAGCATCGACGACGCAAGGCTGCGGCCAAGTGCCACCTGCGCCTGAACCTTCAGAGCTTCCTTCCGCAGTGCGCCATCATCGATACGGCGAAGCACCACGACAGCCGCAAGGCCCAGAACCTCTGTTCCGATCTCGATCCCGGCGAAATCGCTGTGTTCGACAAGGCCTACAACGATCTCAAGCATCTTGCGGAACTGACCGAGCGCGGCGTCTGGTGGGTTGGCCGGGCGAAGGACAACCTGCAGTGCAAGATCGTGCGAACCCTCAAGACCACGGAACACAAACGCATCCTGCGCGATGAGGTCATCGAGTTGGCGCTCGAGAAATCGAAGGACGCCTATCCCGGCGAGTTGCGCAGGGTCGTGGCGCTTGTGGAGGTGAACGGCAAGGATGTGGAAATGGTCTTCCTGAGCAACCACCTCGAATGGAGCGCATGGACGGTGGCCGAACTTTACCGTTGCCGCTGGGATATCGAGGTGTTCTTTAAGGAGATCAAGCAGACGCTCCAGCTCTCCGACTTCCTGGGCTACAGCGCCAACGCGGTTCGATGGCAGATATGGATGGGGTTGCTTGTTCATCTGCTCATGCGCTGCCTTGCCTTCATGCATGGTTGGTCGCACAGCTTCACCCGCTTGTTCACCGTGGTGCGCGCGGTGCTTTGGCGTCGCTGGCATCTTTTTACTCTGCTCAAATCCTATGGGACAGCCAAACCACCCGGGCGCATGTGCGCGACCCCCGAACAGGCGTATCTGCCGGGATTTAGCTGACTGCTGTGGGACAGCCATCTGTTCAAATCGCAAAAGCATCATTACCCTTCAACCAAAAATCGGAACCGACCATATGAAACAAGATACGAAAACCTTAACAAACTCGGGCGATAGCACTCGGCTAGCGCCCTCTATAGGATGACTCTGAAAAGGTTTATAAAAACGCACTGACAAGCCGATTTAATGACATCCAGACTGAAGTAGAGATCAGGGTATTATTCAGAGATTTCCAAAAATCCTATTTTATGGATGTTCTGGCTTCATCGGGG
>JAAENG010000243.1 GCA_024224665.1 Chloroflexota bacterium
CACCCTTCAGTGTAATGCCCTTCCGACCCTCTTTACAAATCACTGTCACCGGCCACAGCACCGATACGGTTGTGTATATCGACGTTCAAATACAACCTACCAACACGGCGCATCTGCGTTACAGCCTTACGTCGTTGGACTGGCCCTATGATGATCAGGGCCAGATCCAGGATCTGGATGATTCCACCGACGATATTAAGCTGATACCGGTCCTAACCTTTAACAGCAGCTCCTCTCCCGCATTGGCACACGAATATAGCCTCTCCGTCTCTCAACTTGACAACAGTGATCCCAATTATCCGGACTATTCCGTATGGGCGCCTCTGCAGCCTGTTGTAGAGACCGGTAATATCTCAGCCTTTAGTGCTCGCCTTGCCTTTAAATCCGCCGAGATGGACGCTGGCATCGATCTCTATGACGGCAAAATGATATGGACCACCCAGGCGGCATTGGATTCCTGTGTGGCCGGGTCTGTTATATCGGCTGAGACTGGGGACCCCGTGCCAGATGCCTGCGCCGACATCAGTACTGAGAGTTCTATCATCGCCAGCTACACTGAAGATTGGATACGTGTCACCGGCCTTAGCGTCTCGGAATATAAAGATGTAGAGGTGGGTTTGTTTGGTACGAGCGCGCCTGCGACGAGCAGCGATGCCAATACGCCTGACGAAGACACGACCATGTTCACGCTCATGTCGGCCGGGCTGACGGGTTCCTTCCTCTACTACATGAACCCTGATCTCGACACGATGGATACCAACTTCAGTGATCCCGGCGCTTCCAGTCCTTACGCGCCAACCTGGGGTATCGATCCCACGACCATGCATGTGCAAGTAGATCACTTTACCC
>JAAENG010000244.1 GCA_024224665.1 Chloroflexota bacterium
CCAGTACACGTACAGAAGGTGAAGGCACGATACGCTGGTACTACACCTGGCGATTGCCTTTACAAGAAGGCACACAACATGAGTTGCGTGTGCGAGCGGTTGACGACGCCGGAAACGTCGGCGAAGCATCAGAACCGACCCTCGTAACTGTTGATTCTATTGCACCTCAGTCGAGCATCGTATCACCCGAACCGGGCACAGTCTTCAGCGCTGATCCACTCCTGGTGTGGGGTCTCACCTCTGATGGCTGGGGTGTGGCACAGGTCGAGGTCAGTTCGGCTGCCGGCCGCCCCTGGCACATAGCCTTGCTGGGCGACGATGCCCGTGCGCTGCTCGAGGGTGTGCCAGGCGTGCCCCCTGCCGACGAGTTGCCCGAAAGTACCGATATCTGGGCCGTCGAACTTCCAATTCGCGATCTGAATCTCGCCATTCGTAGCCGTGCCACAGACCATGCCGGCAATGTCGAGCCCTTGAGTGCAGCGGTACGCGTGAGCCAGGCGCCGATACAGATCATGCTGCCGCTTATCTTGCAATAACGGCGTCGATACAATCAGGTCCCGGGCGCTTCATTCCGAAGCGTCCGGGACTCAGGCGCGAACAGATTGCACCTGACAACCTAACAAAGGTGAGGCGTGGAAAAATACAACACCCGCTTCACACCTCGCTTTAGGAGAAGAACTATCCATGTTTAAATCACGCCGTCTCGTACTGTTCGCCCTGTCACTCCTGATCACTCTTGCCATTAGCGGTGGTCTCGTATTGGCACTGAACAACCCTGCGCAAACCGACCCTGAGAACGCCGTCCTAGCCGCATTTGAACGTGCTCGCAGCCAAGACAGCTATCATGTGGTCGCCGATATCGAGCAGACCATGATCCCACGGGCGATGGTTACCAACCTGGGCAAAAGTGACAAGACCAGCGCCATGCGCATACTGGGTGATGTCGCTCAAGGCGCCAAGGTGGATGGCTCCCCAGATCAACGCGCTCGCATGCAATTCTATGCCGGAGGCGGGCAGGCGCCCGTAGAAATGATGATTGCGGGCGATGAAGCCTTTGTCGGTTACCAGGGCAAGTGGGAGAAAGTGGATGATCCCATGAGCGGCGTCGCCCCCGGCGCCGACTATCTCGGCTATCTGGTAGCTGTAGAGAATGTTAGTGAGGCAGAGATCGTCAATACAGCCGAGGGTAGCTTCAGCCGCCACACCTTCAGCATCAACGGCGAAACCTACGCCGAATACCAGCGCCAGCGAACTCAGGAACAGATGGCGGGGAAATTACCTACAGGTGTTGAAATCCAGGCTCATCCCGTTCATATGGCGATGAGCGGTGATGGTGAGTTATGGATCGATTCTGAGGGGCTGCCTAGAAGACAGATTCTCAGTCTCTCGATGCCGGGCGTCTCTGAGCGATACGATGCCCAGGTCGAGATGATCATAGACTTCTCGCGTTATGGCGATCCAATTCCGGTCCTTCAGGCGCCTCAACCTACCGGGGAAGCAGGCGCCCTGGTTATGCCCGAATCCCCCCCTATAGATGCCGAGACGGCAGGCGCCGCCACAAAAATCGTCAGCATCGAGACCCTATCTGAACCCTTGCGCCCACTGGCGCCGATAGCGATTCCAAGCCTGATCGCCCTGCCCTTGCTCATCCTGGCCGTGTTATTGGTCAGAAGGCGACGGACCATCTATGTTGCGGTCGTATCTGCCTTGATCGTGATGATAGTCGCCCAACCACTCCTGCAAGCAGGACAATTCGTACGATTTGATTCCCATCGCGCCGAGGCGTCGCCGTTGGCGTCCGCCTTATCAAAGGTAGGGGCCATGCCTGCGTCGCCGATCAGTGTGATGAATGAGGCGACAATCGAGGACCTGGCGAGTGCTGCACAAACCGACTTACAAGACTGTCATTCACTCCACGTGGCGGACGGTAGCAAGCCATCCGGGGATGACGACGGCGACACTTTGACCAATGAAACGGAATGGTGCCTTGGAACCGATTACACCCTGGCTGATAGCGACCTGGATAGTATTGCAGATAACGTTGAGTTGGCCGGCTTCACCTATAGCAACACGGTCTGGACATCGGATCCTCAGCAAGGGGATAGTAACTATGATGGTATGTCCGACGAAGATGAGTGGCATCCCAACCTCACCGATCCCAGCTACACCGGCGCCGACACCTTTACAGACCATGATAACGATGGCGTCCCCAATCTATGGGATGACGACAACGATGGGGATGGCGTCAAGGACAGCCAGGATAATTCACCCTTCAGTGTAATGCCCTTCCGACCCTCTTTACAAATCACTGTCACCGGCCACAGCACCGATACGGTTGTGTATATCGACGTTCAAATACAACCTAAAAACGCGGCGCATCTGCGTTACAGCCTTACGTCGTTGGACTGGCCCTATGATGATCAGGGCCAGATCCAGGATCTGGATGATTCCACCGACGATATAAAGCTGATACCGGTCCTATCCGTTGACAGCAGCAAGTCTCCCGCATTGGCACGCGAATATGGCCTCTCCGTCTCTCAACTTGACAGCAGTCCGGACTATTCCGTATGGGCGCCTCTGCAGCCTGTTGTAGAGACCGGTAATATCTCAGCCTTTAGTGCTCGCCTTGCCTTTAAATCCGCCGAGATGGAAAGTGGCGTCAAACTCAAAGACGGCAAAATGATATGGATCACCCAGGCGGCATTGGATTCCTGTGTGGCCGGGTCTGTTATATCGGCTGAGACTGGGGACCCCGTGCAAAATGCCTGCGCCTCCATCAGTACCGAGAGTTCTATCATCGCCAGCTACACTGAAGATCATATACGTGTCACCGGCCTTAGCGTCTCAGAATATAGAGATGTGGAGGTGGGTTTGTTTGGTACGAGCGCGCCTGCGACGAGCAGCGATGCCAATACGCCTGACGAAGACATGACCCTGTTCACGCTCATGTCGGCCGGGCTGGCGGGTTCCTTCCTCTACTACATGAACCCTGATCTCGACACGATGGATACCAACTTCAGTGATCCCGGCGCTTCCAGTCCTTACGCGCCAACCTGGGGTATCGATCCCACGACCATGCATGTGCAAGTAGATCACTTTACCC
>JAAENG010000245.1 GCA_024224665.1 Chloroflexota bacterium
CCAAACGGCCACGCCAAAAAGTGGTCATCAAAAGCCGACAAAGCGCCCAAGTGGCCTGATTTCGGCTCGATTATCCAATTGTAAAGGTTCGATTTCAACTCGACTCACGTCGAGCTGGGTTAAGCTTTGTCAAAAGTCCAATTCAGAAGATGGTTGGAAAAGCCCAAACGAAGACGCAAGAGCAGACTTTAGAGAAACTGACTCACTGGGTTGATGGACGCCGGCGCTTCATCAGTGAGCCACCATTGCTGGTACCACTTAATGAGTTATTCACCGATGAGCAGAAAGAACTTTTTACACCAGCCGTGCTCGAGGAGACGTGGACCAAGTATCTGAAAAGCTTGCCAGAAGAGAGACGGCGACTACTGTCCCGTTTCCGGCTCACTGACAGTGCCTTGAGGGTGGGAGGCGTCGGCAGTGTTGGCACTCGTTGTATCATCGTACTCTTGGAAGGAGGTGCAGAGGACGATGCCATCATCTTGCAGCTGAAAGAGGCTGGCGCGTCGGTGTTGGAACCTTACACGACAGAAAGCAGTTATGAAAGCGCAGCCCAGCGCGTCGTGCAAGGCCAACGCTTGACCCAGGCAACCAGCGACATCTTCCTGGGTTGGCACAAAGGAGCCATTACGGGCACCCATTATTACTGGCGCCAACTGAAGGATATGAAAGGCTCGCTGAATGTAACCGGCTTGGATAAGAACGGATTTGAAACTTACCTGCAAGTCTGTGCCAGCTGCCTGGCCCGCGCCCATGCCCGTACTGGGGACGCCGCAGCCATTGCAGGCTACATCGGCGAAGGGAAAACACTGGCCAAAGCTATCGCCAATTTTGCCGACGCCTATGCAGACCAGACCGAACAGGACCACCAGGCATTGGTAGAAGCGATTGAATCCGGCCGGGTAACGGCCGAAACAGGCATCTAGTGGAAGGGTTGTGGTATAGCGACTTCAAGCATCAACAAAGCTTATAGGAGAGAAACAAATGTCATCAAAAAGAAACATTCCCACTGGTTACAACACCGAGATCCCCGCCAAAATCATGACGCCGGACAGTGTCGAAACTCCCATCGGCACCCTGGATTTCTTCGACGGCATGCCGGATGAAGCAACCGCGCAGAAGCTCTACGACAACTTGATTTTCATGCGCGGGGTAGAGGTCTTCTTGAGCGGCATTCCCGCCACCTCCATCGAGGCGATTCGCCTGGGTTGTGTCGAAGTTGGCGCGAAGCGCGCCAGTGACATCGTCATCTTTGATAAGTTGATGGACTCGAACCCGCTTTTCCTCACCGGAAACACGGATACGGTATACGCGATTGCTACCCTCGAGTTGGATCGGGATGGGCCGACGGTCGTTGTGATCCCGCCGAAGTGTGGTCCGGGAACGGTGGATGACGCCTGGCAGCGCTTTGTGGTCGATATGGGAGCCCCCGGCCTCGACAGGGGCAAGGGAGCAAAATACTTAATTCTGCCGCCTGATTATGAAGGGGATCTCGATCCAGCCGTCGGTGGCGAGTTCGCCGAGGTGGACGGCGAGGAATATATCGTGGCCAAGTCACCAACCTACGTGAACTGGCTGGTCCTTCGTGGATTCCTTGCGGATGGCAAGCCGGATGCAGCCAATGCCATGTTCAAGAACGGCTTGAAGATCTACCCGCTCAAAGACAAGAAAAACCCGCCAAAAATGAATTTCATCAGCGGTTCGCAAGTTCCGTTCAACACGATTCACGCCAATGACTTCCAGTTCTACGAGGAGCTTCACCATATCATCGACCGCGAGCCCCTTTCGCTGATTGATCTGGAACTGCGCGGACAGATCGCCTCCATTGGGATCGAGAAAGGGAAGCCGTTCGATCCGGATGCGCGAACAAAGGAACTGCTCACCAAGGCGGTGGCCGTCGGGAACGCCACCGCACGCGCGATCTTCTTCCGCGCCCAGATGAAGGAGGCATTTCTCTACGAGAACAGCGGTTGGTTTGCCGCGTTCGTCGGGGGCAGCCACGAGTGGTTGAAGGACAAAGGGCAGGGAGGCCGCTATCTCGACGCGCGAACCCTCTGCTTCTATATGGGAACGGTCAACACCCCGGCGATGGTCAACAAGATGGTGGGAGCAGGTTCGCAGTACGCGATGATCGCAGTCGATAAGGACAGCGAATATCTTGATGGCGGCAAGAACTACAAACTGAACATCCCAGCCAATGTTCCGGCCAAAGACTTCTGGTCGGTCGTGGTGTATGACCCGCAAACTCGCTCGCAGCTTCAGACGGGTCAGCCGTTCCCCGCTAAGAACAGCAAGCGGCATAATCTGGATATTAACAAGGACGGCTCGGTGGATCTCTACTTCGGGGCGAAGGCACCCGAGGGCAAGGAGGCGAACTGGATCCAAACGGTGCCCGGAAAAGGCTGGTTCGCCTGCCTGCGTCTGTATGGGCCGCTCGAGCCTTGGTTCGACAAAACCTGGCAACCCGGCGAATTTGAGTTGGCCGGCTGATAAAAATTGGGTGTTTGATGGATTTCAAGGTTTTTGCCAGTGAGTTGTTCAGGACAGCCTGGTCTAGAGAGTCAGACTGCCCTGAACATAAAAAAGGAGAGACTAAATGACAACAACAGAAGGAATGGAGAGATTGGTACAGCGCGAAGCGAGATCCCCACGTTCTGCGGCGCTGGCTGGAATCCTCTTCTCACTCCTAATTGGCGCCAGCATGATCTTACTAGGAACCGGCGCCGTAGTCGACCCCACCGAAATCGATGGTGAGTGGCTGGAAGCCCAGTCGTCAGCGGCCGCCGTGGTTCTGGTATTAATACCCTTTGCCGGCATCGCGTTTCTGTGGTTTACGGGAGTGATGCGCGATCTTCTAGGCGAGCTGGAAGACAAGTTCTTTGCCACTGTTTTTCTTGGCAGTGGCATTATCCTCGTGGTGATGATGTTCGTTTGGACCTCTGCTTTCGGCGCTATGTTCGGGACCTATCAGGCGCTAGGCGGCGTATCAAATGACTTTGGCGTCTATATCTATGCCATCTCGTTCGCGAACGAGATCATGGGCAGCTATTTCCTGCGCATGGCGTCCGTGTATATGCTGTCCATCGGTTCGCTCTGGACCAGGACGAAGGTCGTACCCCGCTGGCTGACCGTCGTCACCTACATCGTAGCCGTGCCGTTCCTGTTGTTCGCCGGTGCGCTGGGATGGGCTCGGTTTCTTTTCCCCGCCTGGGTTCTGATGGTGAGCATTTTCATTCTCATCCTGAATTTCCGTCATAACCAGGAACGCGAGGGGGATGATGAACTAACCCTGGAAGCCTAGCGACGCCAACAAATAAACAGGTAGCGAGCCCAAAACGATCTACACTGATACCTGCGTTGTCAAGACTAGCCTACCAAGGAGTTAAGACTCATGCTAAGAGCTATTTTCAAAATGCATTTCATGGCCGTGCTGGCCATCATTGGTTCTTTATTCGGTTCCTTGTTGTTGTTTCTTATTGGCGCCTTCGAGGTGTTTGAGGCCTTTCTGCTCTTCTTCGGCTTTGGTCATCCAGGTTCTTTGGGATTTCGCGTGGTGCTGATTTTTTCCACACTATATCTAGGCGCTGGCACAACCAGCCACTAGGTGTGGGGGCATCATCGACTGAAATTCGTAATCGTCACGCGAAGTCCCAAA
>JAAENG010000246.1 GCA_024224665.1 Chloroflexota bacterium
GGGAATATGCGATCGAAACGAGCCCAGAAGATGTACCCGTCTCTGAGGCTCCGCTGCCCAATATCGCACCATTCCTCTCTCACGTCCCCGCTAGTGCCCCTGAGACGTCGCCTCTGCCCTCTCAGAAGAGAACAGGCCTATCGCCACTCGATGAGTTCAACAAGTCTCCTGAGGCCTTACAGTACGTCAAAGCGGCGATGGAAGGAAAGGGGTATCGATTGATCTATAAGGGCGATGGAACATTTGAATTCGTCCGACCCGGCAAAAGGGAGTCATCCCATTCGATCTCCGGTACTCTCGGCAAATCGCGAAGCAAGAGTGGCAATCTGCTCCTCAAGAACTTCTCATCGTCTGATCCGATCTTTAGTAGCACCGATGCTACAACTCTGTCGGAAGCGTTTCGATTGCTGGAGAACCATACGCGAGAAGCACTGCCAAGGCTACTTCGGGACTTTGGATTTGGAGAGGACAATTACAGTACCGATCTGAGCGATATCAAGATCCTGCTTGGCAGTCAAAGCGAGGCCAAGGATATCGTCAGCAGTTATCCGCAGCTGACTCTGGCCGAATTGGCCGTCGAGTGTCCAGAGCGACGACCATATGTTATCGAAGGCCTCTTGCGGCAGGGAGAGACAATGAATATCGTCGCCTCCCCAAAGACCGGAAAATCTTGGTTCGTTTACAATCTTGCGATCACACTGGCGAATGGTGGTGAGTTTCTCGGCTGGACGTCCCCCAGCAATCTCAAATGCCTGCTCGTGGACAACGAGTTGCACGCCAATGAGTTAGTGTGGAGGCTCAAGACAGTCGAAGAGGCTCTTGACTCAAAGGCTGGCGATTCACTCAGGGTATCCAGCCTGAGGGGCTCAGGGCTCGATATAGGTGGCTTGGAGGCGATGATGAGTGAGATTGGTGCCAGCCAATACGATGTGATCATCCTCGATGCCCTGTATCGCTTCCTGCCGGAGGGCACGTCCGAGAACGACAATGCCCAGATGATGGCGATCTATAACGCACTAGATCGCATCGGTCGCACATACGGATGTTCGATCATTGTGGTGCATCATGCATCCAAGGGCGAGCAATCGAGCAAATCGATTACCGACATCGGTGCCGGTGCGGGCAGCATCACGAGAGCGGCTGATTCCCAAGTGGTACTTCTGCCTCACGAGGTCAGTGGATTGGTATGCGTGGAAGCATTCACCCGCTCGTCGAGGACGCCAGAACCGTTCACGGCAGCACTGGAGGATGGCAAGTGGCGTCGTATCGACGCGATCGAGCCAGAGAGGAAACAGACCCAGAAGCCAAACAAGGGCGATAAGGGCAGGGATCTGCGTGCGACAAGGGCCGCAAAAGTTCGGCAGTACTTCCAAGACAACGATAAGATCAGTTCTGAGCAGGGAGAACTGGTATTTGGAGAAGAAACCAGCAGAGCAGCAGTCAATGCATTTATGAAGCATCTACGCTCCATTGGTGCGACAAAGAGTCCCTACATGGGATGGCACGGCAAAGAGGCTGGCTGGGAGGAGAAGATCACCCAGTGGATCGCAGATGACTGCCCCACCTGATTGGGGGGCAGGGGGGGATCTTTCTCTCCACTTGACAACTCCTTACTGGAGTTAAGTGTTATGCTCACTCGCCCTGGCATCGCTGGCCCCCGGACAAGCGAAGTGCCCGAGGCCGCGACGGCATGAGCATACACCTTA
Organism: Chloroflexota bacterium; assembly: GCA_024224665.1. Taxonomy (GTDB): domain Bacteria; phylum Chloroflexota; class Anaerolineae; order J102; family J102; genus PIVW01. The sequence goes on from JAAENG010000246.1 coordinate 1,707, forward strand.
ACTTCAGTAAAGTCAAGGAGTATTTGTTAGTTTGAACCGCTTACACCCGTTTCACCCCGTAATTTACGGGAAAAACTTTTTTTGGAATAGTTATGTTTGACGACGATTTTGATGCCAGTTTCGACCCAGATGGGTACAAAGACTACGAACTTGAGTCCATTTTGGGCGAGAAATTGGAGCCCTTGCCGCTAAAAAAGTATGGCTCTGAGGGAGTGCCCAGCCCTAGGAGATTGAGCACAGAGGAACTCCAGCGTCGATGCGATGCACTGTACTCCCAGCCGGTGAAGGTGATGAGCGACCACAAGTCGTACGACCTGCCAGTCAAGGTGCATTGTGGCGGATGCGGCGAGACGGTCCTTAAAAAGCCTCGTGGACTGATGCGGGGATACTGGCTGCACTGCAAATGCAAGCGGCCAGTACATTCAAGGAAATCGAGAAAAAAGTCTGATTAGGGTTGCACGGTGCGACCGATAGTGTAAAATGCCACCATACGACAAACCTAGGAGAGAAGATGGACGTTACGATTGTTCGATTCGAGACAAAGATCAGGAATCACGAGAGCGGAGAGATTCTGAGATTCCTGACAGTCAATCTGACTGACACTCACGATGCGATCATATGTGCCTTCGATCAGGCACTCGGATTCGAGGTCGATGAGTACGGGGAGCCAACATTCGTCTTGAGTCAAGATGGCGTTGAGTGTATCGCTGACAGTCTGGCCCAATTCGCTGAAGGGCTCGGGCAGATTGGCAAGTACGCTGAAGCGGCATCGAGATTCAGCGATGGCAATACAGGCATCTCAAGCGTATCATTCAGAGCGGTTGAAACCACAGTCACTGATTCACGGCAAATCGATTACAGGGATTACGACAATGAATAGTAAGGTACATCTGAGCAATACCAACCGTGCTCGCCACTGGAACCCTAAACTGAAGTCTGTGAAGTTCGCGGACCGAAGAGCGAAGCGAAACAAGACCCGAGAACGCCAACTGAGAGAGGCACTGAAGAATGCGTAAGTTCATTGACAAGACGCTTGATATCATCTACATTGCGGCACTGACGGCGGTTTTCATCGCCACTGTTTTCCTCATTTACATCTCTGGAGTCTGAAATGAGTACTTGGATTACTGACCGACTGCCTTGCCATGCCGATATTGACGCAGACGGCTATGTATTGGTGCCTACCCGCAGTTCTGATGAGCGAACGTCCATCTGGCAACACGCGGTGGAGGTCAAACTGGGCGACCCGTGGCTACCTGCACCTCCAGCGTATGACCCGTCTCCGACCCGAGAGGAACTCGTGCAAGAGTTGCTCGATGCAGTGGATGCCTTTAATGGAATGGACGGAAGTTGCGAGTGGACGGACGTAATGGACGCTAGGGAGAATTTGAAATGAGTGACTGGATTACTGACCGACTGCCTTGCCCTGCCGATATTGACGAGGCCGGCGATGTATTGGTGCCTTCCGTCAACTCTGGTGAGCGAATAAGCACTCGCCGAAATGCGGTGGCTATCGAATTGGGCGATCCATGGTTGCCTGCACCGCCAGCGGGTGACCTGTCTCGGACACGAGA
>JAAENG010000247.1 GCA_024224665.1 Chloroflexota bacterium
GAGCTTACGACGCCCGTCGAGCTTACGACGCCCATCGAGCTTACGACGCCCATCACTTGGTCGAATGGTTTGACGCTCGACGTTGCACATTTAGCCGGGGTTCCCGATCAAGCCCGTCTGTTGTTCGATTTCGATTGGACCGGCACGCAGGATATTGATCCTACTACATTGACACTTTCGCTGTGGATGACGGATCCGCAGGGTGTACGCTGGGCACAGCGCGATGTCACGCCATTTGCCCATCCTTATCCACCTTTGGATGCCGAGAATCGGTCGAACTCCAACCAGGATCGAATCGCCCTGACGTTACCGCTGGGAACACCTCCCGGTGAGTACGATATCTGGATTGCCTTGCTCGATGAAAGCCTTTCGCCCCTGCCGCTCGCTGGCGCAAACCCCGCACCGCAGGCCTGGTTGGGTGTATACGAAGCCCCTGACCTCTCACCTCCGGGGCGCGCCGCCGTGATTGACCATGCTCGGCAGATCGCGGGGGAGGGGATAGAATTTCTTGGACACGATCATGACCTGGATTCCCCCTTGTCGGGCGATGATCTGGCCGTGAGCCTGTATTGGCGTCCAACCAGCGCCATTGCTTCTGATCTCAACGGATTCTTGCAATTGCTCGACAACAACGGTGCGGTCGTGGCCGGCTTTGAGGGGCCACCGATCGCCTGGCTGCCAACCAGCGCTTGGAAGACGAACGCAGCCATTCGTAGCCAACTTAGCCTCCGCATACCTGCCGATCTGCAACCAGGGGACTATCAACTGATTGCAGGCTTGTTCGATCCTGCGAGTGGTGAGCGCATCATCTGGGGAAGGGACGATCATGTTCGCTTGGGCGAGATCACCACGCAGGCCCGAGATCACGATTTTCAGCCACCCTCTCCGCGAATACCACTCAATTTATCGCTGGCAGGAGGACACCAGTTGATCGGGTATGATCTGGTGGCCGGAGGTAGTCCCGGCAGCCCCATCAACCTCGTACTTTATTGGGCGCCCGCCACTGCCACCGAGCAGCGTTATAGCACATTTGTACACTTGCTGGACCCCGACGATGCCATTCTCTCTCAGAGCGACAATGAACCCGCCCATGGTGAATCCCCGACCACTGCCTGGCTGCAGGGCGAATATATCGTCGATCCCCATACCTTGACCCTCCCCCTCGATGCCCCCCCTGGTCCCTACCGGCTCCGAATTGGGCTCTACCATCCGCCCACGGGTCAGCGTTTGCCGTTCGTGGATGAAGCAGGCACTGTCCTCACCGATTACATCATATTACCGGTTAACTAAGTGTAGACGTTAGCGATTGTTCCCAGACTGCGCCGAGAACATCAGGCCCCTCTGTGGCAGGTAGCAAGTCGCAGGTCGCAGGTGCGAGTTCGTTTGCAGACAAAATTGAACGTGCCATTTGCAACGCGCCACTTGCCACAAACATCGACAAAAAGTTGTCGATCATTTTGCCTAAACGCCTACGATTATTCCAGACTTCGCTGGTATAAACGACTTGGTGACGAAGTGACCACCTTGTCACCCCCTTCACCTTGTCAGATAAGAGATCAAGATCGACAAAAAGTTGTCGCTGATCTTGAATCAGTGCCCATCGTTCCAATAACCACGCAGAATCTCCTCCATGTGCGCGAATGCCAGGTGCGACCAAGGCATATCGTCCTTTGTAAACCAACGGACTTCAGAGACATCATCCCCTGGTGTGGGTTCTGTGTTGATCGGGGTCACATCGAATAGCATAAAGACACCTGGCTTCGTTGCATCGGCATTGGCAAACACGTCAATCACCCGCTCCACGACGACATCCAGTCCAGTTTCCTCCTTGATCTCCCTGGCCAGCGCCGCTCGCGGTTGCTCATCATATTCTACAAATCCCGAGGGAACCGCCCAATAGCCAATTCGGGGCGCGACCGCGCGGCGGATGAGAAGCACCCGATCTCCTTCCGTTACCAAACCCCCCACCGAGAATTTGGGTTCTCGGAAGTGGATGAAGCCGCAGTTGGGGCAGCGTGAGCGTTCGCGCCCATATAACATCTTTCGTTCGAGGGCGCGGGTGCATTGGGGACAGTAGGTGAAGTTCATGACAGGATCCGTACCGCCGTAGTACGGGCGTTAGCTAGTCTCTACAGCTTGCCGGGCAGCGCGTATGTTGCGCAAAGGTGTCGTGATCGGGGTGACACAGCCTGTGCCAAGGATGAAACCTCTACCTTCAGTCTGATTGATAGCATCTGCGGTTTCGCTGTAAACATCTGCTGGCGTGCCGTGCAACATGGTATCCCACTGCCGCAAACCACCAACCAGCGCTCCGCCAAATTGGCTACGTGCGGCTGCTAACGAGGGTTCGCTCTCACGATCATGCCAATTGATCGCCTGAACCGGGTAAGTGGCGACCTGGTCGAAATAGCCATCCTGGCCGTGAAGATGGAGCAGGTTGAACCAGAATAAGTCGTTGGCAGCTTCAAGGATCGTAGAATCGTAGGGGTGGCTAAAGCGTTGGTATTCAGCCAGCGTCAATTCGTGAGGTGTGGCCATTTGTATGGCAAAAAAGATACCGGCTACGCCGCTGCCTTTGATAGCATGCAAGAATCGCAGGGTAGTCTCGGTGATCACTTGCAGCGCCTTTTCAACGCCATCCGGGTGCGTACGAATTTCATACAGCACGCGTTCTTTGCCGGCCAGATATTTGAGTTGGGAGGTGGGGCTGAAGATCGTTTGGATGAAGGGGGTGTCAGGCTCTAGCGCCGTACCCAACATGTCGAGGCATTGCGCTTGCGCACCCAATCTGCCTGCTCGCGGGTCCTGCGGCTGGATGGAATCCCAATCGCCGGCATTCTGGATGGGGTGCTCGATGTATTGGCGGTTGCCCTCGTTATTGCCGATCCATTGCGAGCGTGCTCCCCAATCCTCGACACAGAAATTGGAGTCGGGGCTGACTTTTACGAAGTCGAAATCGAATTGTGCTTGCCACTCCAGGGTAGAGCGCGCCAGTTCTGCCGAATCCTGGTCGTCGCCCGGCCAGTGCCGCCACAAAGCCACACCGGGGCGATCGGCTTTTTCGCCGGCTATCAATCGTTCGATACGTTCACGTTTAGTTAGTGTCATGAGTTTGTTCCTCTTAGGGTAGGGCTTACGCAGTTGAAAAGATCAAGCCACGAAAGTCACGATTTCACACGAGTACTCAAATCTATCAGCCGACAAAAGCATTTATCTCCTCGGCGACGATTTCAGGTGTGTCGATGGGCAGGAAATGGTTGCCATGTTCGATAAAGACCAGACGGGTGCTTGCAGGGATATCGGCGTGCAGGCGACTCGCCTGATCTGCAGGAATATAGATATCTTCGCAACCCTGAAGTATCAGCGTCGGCGTTTGAATCGAACGAATGATATCCGGATAGTCTCGGAAGGTTTCCGCAGGAAGACCCCAGCGCAGATTCCTTAATAGAGCCGTTTCTCCTTGGGCGCCGGCGAAAGCTGAGGAAAAGGATTCGAGAAGCTCGGGCGTGAGCTGGCTTTTGTGAACCAAACCCCGCTTGATGCTGGTGCTGAACAGTGTATCGCGCATAACCCTCACCATGCCCTCTCCGATGCCAGGCTTACGCACCAGGTTGATAACTGCCGGTTCTTTGAGGTCAGGATAAACAGGTGGGCTCATCAACACCAGTTTTTGCACATGATCCCCGTAGGCGCCCATGTAATCGATAGCCACCGATGCGCCCAGATCATGCGCCACCAGCACAAAGGATCGCAATTCCAGATGCCGACGCAGCTCATCGAGGACATCGGCTCGTTGTTTGTGACTAATCGCCCTGCCGATCTTTTCTGATTGGCCGTAATCGTTTAGATCGAGGGCCACAATTCGAAAGTTTGGGTCAAGGTGCGGCGGCACAGGATCCCAGAGTTCTTTAGAGGTTGGCAATCCATGCACCAACACAAGAGTCTCGGCGCCGGCTTGAGAATCGGTATAGACGATGTGTCCGTGCGAAGATCGGAAACTTTCGGGCATCAGGTGTTTATCTCCAGAAAATCGGCAAGATCATGAAGAGGTAGTATACCCGAGCACAAGCAATCAAGCTCAATGGCATTGGCTGCTTCACTGAAGTAAACCGGTTTGCCTTTGCCCAAAGCATAGCCGATCTCGATTTTTACCAAAGTGCCGATGTAACCGCCCGGATTGAGCACGTAAAGAGCATCGGCCCTGGTGATGGCGGCAAACTCATCCTCACAGAGCCAACGAAGGGTGGCTTCATCCAGATCCTCCTTGGCTATATCGAAGTCCAGATTCGGGAATAACACCTCTAATCCGATATCATCACCCCTGGCAATGGTTTCTCGAATCAGCGCGGCAAACCGCATACTTGAACTCAAACAGATAGTCTGCATTTACATACCTGCAACGGATCATTGGATAGGTCATTGAACAATGCCATTCTAGGCCTCAACCCAACAATTGTCCCAATCTACCACCCCACGAGATAATCACCACCGACCAATCGGGATATCTGTAGACCGGAAAACCTGTAGACCTGTGGACCTGTAGATCTGTAGACCGGAAAACCTGTAGACCTGTAGACCGGGACAGCGCTGTCTTGACGGATAGGCATTCTGGTACCACGACCACCCGACTAAACGACCACCAACCAATCTGTAGACCTGTAGACCGGAAAACCTGTAGACCTGTAGACCTGTAGACCGGAAAACCTGTAGACCTGTAGACCTGTAGACCGGAAAACCTGTAGACCTGTAGACCTGTAGACCGGGACAGCGCTGTCTTGACGGATAGGCATTCTGGTACCACGACCACCCGACTAAACGACCACCAACCAATCTGTAGACCTGTAGACCGGAAAACCTGTAGACCTGTAGACC
>JAAENG010000248.1 GCA_024224665.1 Chloroflexota bacterium
GAAAAGATGTAGTAGTCAAGCGCATGTTACACATTGACCGAGGAATGAACTACCCTAGTAGCAGACATTTTCGCGGGTGAAACTCCGTCATTTGGGGATTTCCACTCCGAAAAAAGGGAGGGCATTTGTGCAAGGTGTATTTGACCAATACAAATTAGGTTAATCATAGTGCTCTTGCCGGAACCGCTGGGGCCGACAATGGCCACAGAATTGCCCGCAGGAATGGTTAAGTCGACCTGCTCCAAGTTGAGTGTCTCGGAAGAGTAACCAAAAGATACATTCTGAAAGCGTATGGCATCAAAAAAGCGTGGCATAATTGTTGCATCAGGAGCATCCACAGTCGTGGGATCTGTGTCTAGCACTTCCTGAATTCGACGTACCCCACCCGAAGCGGAAATCAGGCTGGGCACCACTTTTCTGGTCAGATTATTGCCACTCACGGCAACCAGTGTAAGGATTGCGAGGAACGCCACCAGCGAACCGGCGGTAAGCCAACCATTCATAACCATAATTGCACCGACTATGGTAACGAGTAGTTGGATAAACATCAAACTAAGACTGGCCACGCCGCCCACGAGTTCCGAATAGAATCCGGATTAGCCTCCTTATCGGCAAGTTCCTCGGTCTCGGAGATAAAGCGTGTCTCGAAAATCGGTTGAAGACCGAACGCCTTGATTACCGTTTGGCCGCGTACTGTCTCTAGGGGAGTATTTAGCACCTTGGCAGTGAATTGATTATATTGATAGCTTGTTCTCTTAGCTCGCGGGGCTAATCTTCGTATGAGAAACGCCGTTAAGGGGATGGCGATGAAAGGCATTAATGCCAGCCTTGGTTCAAGGAAAAAGAGAACTGGGATATTGATTGCCAAACCGATAATCGCCATTATACCTTTAGCAAGTTGCTTGGTTATTCCAAACTTCAACGCCTCCATATCGGCGGAAAACCGTTCCACTACCTCGCCCACGGCAATTTGTTGGTAGAAATCTAGGGAAAGGCGTTGTAGGTGTTGGAAAATGCTACGACGGATATCTCTGACGATGAGAGCAGCAGTCTTCGTCTCGAAATAGTCTCCAACGATGGTCGCGAGGATCGCGACCAGAAAACCTGCCAGAAGTACAACGGTGACGAGAGATAATGGCGGATCATTAGTGCCTGCAATGGCATTGTCGACAATGAATTTAAGGTTGATCGCATAAAAGGTCCTGAATAATTGCTGGATGAAAAGGAGTACGATGATTAGCATGCCTGAACGCCAGTAACTCAAAGACCATGTGATCATGCGGCGGATGCTCATCTCATTTGGCTCCTCATCACCTGTGGTCTCTGCCTTCTGTGATAATTCCTTGTCTACTAATGCCATTGAATCCTCCCAGCTTGCGTCAAAGCCTTACAGCCGTCATTTCTGTGGAGGCAATTGTCAGCAGCATTTCCAGTTTCTGAAACACCATCAGTCCTTTATTTGGTACCGAACTGATTGCACGTATTGCTTCTGGTTTCATAGCTATATCCAGTGCACAATTGTAGATTTTATTTTTAATGACCGATGAAGATGTGGGTTCATCCATCTTCACATACGCTTATAGAGTGGACTGCCTGCTTTTGTGTAGCCCACCTTGCGCTGCCGATCTGCCCTTCCACATCGAGGATAATCTTTCATAGCTCCTATTATCTACTATACTAACCAACTTCGCCATTCCCAAATCGGCATTGCGGGGCCGTTGTAAACTTCATGATAGCTTCGCTAACCAAGTATTTTGAAGAATGGCAGCCGCTGGTTTACTTGCTTTGTCGGAAATAGTGGTATAGCAACTCCACATATGATCCTAATCATATGATCCTCGACCGGACCGGTGTAGACTAGGATATGAGTCAGTCATTTAGAAGGCAGGACGGACCTCGTCCGACGACGCCAATCGCTCGGGTGCAAATCACATGCTGTTGCTAGAGGATATGATCGCACCACCGTTTTTCGTGGCTGATGACCGCATGCGTTGGTGGAATGGCGAACACATAAAAGCATCAGCGCAACGGAACTGGCCGAGATCACAGCTAGCTACCGGCCGATTCATATCCGCCGTACTGAAGCGAGAACCGGAGCCGATGGCCCTGGCAATCTGACCTGGGTATGGCCTGTTGCATCCGTGGCAATGCTGTCGATGTTTGTCATGTGTTCGCTCTGCTGCAAGCTAAGGACTTAGGATTGAATAAAACCGGAAGATTAACATCTACAGGTATGTACAAGTTTCGGTCATTAATAACCCCTCGTTCCTAAGGAAATGCAAGTCATGATAGATAAACATGTAGACTCGTATCGCTTCCTCAGCGGTATCACAAAACGGATGGTCAAGAACTGGATCAAAATGGAGGAACCCCGGGAGATACCCTGGACCCCGCTCACAAAACCACTCTCAGACTGCACTGTTGCCTTGATTAGCACCGCCGGCATCGCTCTGAAACCAGACCGGCCTTTCGATCAAGAGGGTGAGCGCCAGAATCCTTGGTGGGGCGATCCCTCCTATCGCATTCTGCCAAACAATGTGACAGAAGAGGATGTGCGGCTGTATCATTTACACATCGATCCCAAATGTGCAGAGCAAGATCTAAACTGTCTTCTTCCAACTCAGCGGCTGAATGAGCTGGCTCAAGCTGGGGAAATCGGCGGTGCGGCCCCGCGTCACTTTTCGATTATGGGGTATATTCTGCAACCAGACACCTTACTGCATGAGACCACACCGGTCATTATTCGGGACCTGCGAGAAGATGGCGTCGATGTCGTTGTACTGGTGCCTGCCTGACCGATCTGCTGCTGGTCCGTGGGACTAGTGCAAAGAATGATCGAGGCGGCGGGCTTTACGACGATATCACTGACGCCGGTGCCGGATCTCACCGCGTCGGTGAGCGTGCCCCGCATTGCTGCAATCGAATACCCGCTCGGTCGGACGTTAGGCCAGCCAGGCGACACAGCCGGGCAGATGGCCGTGTTCCGAGCGACATTCCATGCTCTGAAGAGGATAGACATGTCTGGCGGTGTGATCCACCTACCCTTCGAATGGCCTGAATCCCCCAAAGAAGTTCGAAGCCAAGAACGATCTGTCGAACCACCACCTATCGCCCAACATCTACAACGTCACATCTGGCAACTCCCCAGACTACTCAAACGCGACGTGCCCGATGGTTGAAACTTACATGCCATGTCCTGACAAACGGCGTCTGGTGTTGGCTATTATGATCTTCCTCCCCACCATCCGAGGTATTTAACACCCGATTCCTCCAAGAGGGGTTGTAAGTGGCGGGAGCGATATCAGTGAAGGTCAGCGGTGGTGATCTATCCTATGCCGGGATGTGCGAATCATTTCCTATCTGCAAGACACATACAGAGCGACTACGTATGCAATAGACCATATCTCTATTCTTATTATCGCCTGATAAAATGAATTTAGGCTTGACTGGTGCTTTCGAATATGCTATATTGCATACGTATTCAAGATCTTTTTATAGTCACACCCTCTGACGTTATTGTGGAGTAGGACAGTTACATGCGTACATCACACTTGCGAACAATCTGGCAAAATGGTGAAGCCGCCATTAATGGCTGGCTCCATATCCCCAGTTCGTGGTCGGCTGAGGTCATGGCGCACCAAGGTTTCGATAGCCTCACGATCGATCTCGAACACGGCATGGCCGATTTTCAGACAGCCCTTACCATGTTCCAGGCCATATCGACCACTGCCGTAACGCCTCTTGCCCGAGCACCTTGGAACGAGCCGGGCATCATGATGCGGCTGTTGGACGCCGGTTGCATGGGCATTATCTGCCCCATGGTAAATTCGCCCGAGCAGGCAGAGAGATTTGTCGGCGCCTGCCGCTATCATCCTCAAGGTTATCGCAGCCTGGGGCCGACACGGGCACGACTGTATGCGGGCGCAGATTACGCTGATCGAGCCAATGAGGTGGTGGTGACAATGGCAATGGTCGAGACAGCAGAGGGGCTGGATAATGTGGATGAGATCTGCCGTACGCCCGGACTGGATGGCGTTTACAGTGGCCCGGGAGATCTGAGCCTGAGCCTGGGCGGGCGCCAACGAGTTGATCTGACCGAGCCCAAACTGGTGGCGGCGCTGGATACGATCCTGGCTGCGACCAAACGGCACGGCAAAATTGCCGGGTTGCACACCAACAGCCCAGAATATGCCCGGCAGGCAATCGACAAGGGATTCCAATTCGTAACGGTAATGACCGACAGCACGATTTTGGGTACGTATGCAAAACATCTCGTGGCAACGACCCGGGGAACTGACCCCACCGACGTCGCCACTCCCGCAACACCATACTAAACCAGCATCAGATCCTCTTGAGCCATACGTGCACCCGATACTTTGACAGGAGAGCGAGCAGTGGCAACCAAATACATCAAGAAAGGCATGAGTGAACATGCTTCGAAGGAGACTGACAGCAAAGTACGAGCCATCGTCGAAGACATTCTCGGCGACATCGAGGCGCGAGGCGACGCCGCCGTGCGCGAACTGTCGGAGCGTTTCGACAAGTGGTCGCCCGAAAGTTTTCGCCTGACGCCAGAACAAGTCGAGGATATCGTCAGCAGGTTGTCACAGCAAACCATCGACGACCTCAAATTCGCACAGGCGCAAGTGCGGAACTTCGCCCAGGTGCAACGGGCAGCGTTGCAAGATGTGGAAGTGGAGACGCTGCCAGGCGTGGTGCTCGGCCACAAAAATATCCCCGCCAACAGCGTCGGTTGTTATGTGCCCGGGGGACGATACCCTATGGTGGCCTCAGCCCACATGAGTATCGTCACAGCCAAGGTAGCGGGCGTCAAGCGCATCATTGCCTGCACGCCGCCGATCAATGGCGAAATACCGGCGGCGACTGTGGCGGCGATGTATTTCGGTGGCGCCGACGAGATCTACGTACTGGGCGGTGTGCAGGCTGTGGCAGTGATGGCCCTCGGCACAGAATCGATCGCGCCGGTCGATATGCTAATCGGGCCAGGCAACATGTATGTGGCCGAAGCTAAACGCCAGCTTTACGGCCGCGTGGGCATCGACCTTTTCGCTGGGCCTACCGAGGTGCTGGTCATCGCCGATCATACTGCTGATGCCGAGATCTGCGCTACCGATCTGCTGGGACAGGCCGAACACGGACCCACATCCCCTGCCATCTTGCTCACCACCGACGAGCAACTGGCTCACGATACCATCGCCGAAGTGGGCCGACAGCTTGAAGTGCTGCCCACGGCGGATATCGCCAGCATCTCCTGGCAGGATTACGGCGAAGTGATCGTGGTCGATACGGTAGACGAGTTGGTGGCCGAGGCTGACCGCATCGCTTCCGAACATGTGGAAGTGCTGACCCAAGACCCTCGTTACTTCCTGGATCATATGACCAATTACGGGGCGCTGTTCTTAGGGCCTGAGACAAATGTGGCCTACGGCGACAAGGTTATCGGCACCAATCACACACTGCCCACCAAAAAGGCGGGACGTTATACCGGCGGTCTCTGGGTTGGCAAATTCATCAAAACCTGCACGTACCAACAGATAACCGAAGAAGCGAGTGTGATGATCGGCGAATATGGCTCCCGCCTGTGCGAACTCGAAGGCTTCCTCGGCCACAAAGAGCAGTGCGACCTGCGTGTACGGCGCTATTCTAATCGCTAGATTGAACGGTCGAGAAACAGGGATTCGCTTGAACGAGATCCTTGTCTCAGCCGCATTCCGTCTCCCTACCTGCGAGCTATTCCCCACCACCCCTTGATCCCATGACGACGAAACGAGTCACCTCCATCGACGTTGCCCGGCACGCCGGCGTGTCCCAGTCGACCGTTTCCCGCACGTTTACGCCGGGAGCCGGTGTATCGGAGGCTGCACGTCGAAAAGTGGTGGAGGCTGCGTCCGAGCTGGGTTACACCCCCAACGCCATCGCCCGCAGCCTCAGCAAGCAACACACCGATATCGTCGGCATCGTCATGGGGCGTATCACCAGCCCCTTCCACCCCTACGTACTGGAAAAATTCATAAACGAATTGCAAAACGTCGGAAAGCAGGCCCTTTTGTTCAGCACGCCGCCTGACAGCGAGATCGACGAATTGCTCGAACTGGTGCTGCAATATCAGGTCGATGCTCTGATCGTCGCCTCGGCCACCATTTCTTCAGACATGGCCGAGGCATGCGCGCGCAACGGCACCCCGGTTGTGCTCTTCAATCGTTATGTATTGGGCGCGAATGTCAACGCCGTCTGCACCGACAATGTGGAAGCCGGCCGTCTGGTTGCCAACGAACTAATCGATGCAGGCCATCAGAAACTAGCTCTCATTGAAGGCAAGGCCAATACTTCCACCGCAGTCGACCGTAAAAAGGGGTATTTCGATCGCCTGCAAGAACGAGGACATGTTGATGTTGTGGCTGATGGGGGCGACCATACCTACGAGGCGGGATTCGAGGCTGCCCTACGCTTGCTCGACCGCGATGATCCACCCGACGCTATCTTTTGTTCCAGTGATAACGCAGCCTTGGGAGCGATGGACGCCGCCCGCTATCAGCTGGGGATCAAAATTCCGGCCGAGTTATCTGTGGTAGGATTTGACGATATTCCTGCTGCGGCATGGCCATCTTATTCGCTTACCACCATCCGCACTCCTGTCAACCGCATGGTCGAAGCGACGCTGGATCTACTGCTTGACAGGTTGGAAAAGCCATCGATGTCACCCGAGTTTTTGCTTCTCCCGGGAGAATTGATTCGACGACATTCAGCCAGATTGGCCGGTGTCCAGGAGATCAATACATCGCCCAGCCCCTTACTTACAAAACCGCAGCATGGAGCATGATTATGTCTTCCCATAAACCTCTGGCCGGCCGAGTGGCCGCCGTTACCGGTGCGGCGGGTGGCATCGGCTCAGTCATTTGCAATAGACTGGCCAAAGCCGGCGCCACCATAGTGCTGGTAGATATCAGGGAGGTGCAAGAAACACAAGCGCTTGCCGATGCATTGCCGGGTGACAACCACCTGGCCGTTAAAACCGCCATCGATGATAGCTCGCAAGTGCAAGAATTAGCCGATCTGGTAGAAACACGTTTCGGCACTCTAGACATCCTCGTCAACAACGCCGGCATCACCCGCCCCGTGGCTCACGAAGATCTGGATGGCCTTGACGATGATCTGATCGACGCCATTTTTCGTGTGAACTGGCGGGGTGGCTTTGCCTGCATTCGGGCATTCCGCAAGCTGCTGGCGGGGGGGGATGGGGGTACGGTGATCAACATTTCTTCCATTGCCGCCACCACTGCCATCGGCAGCAATGTGGCCTACTGCGCATCCAAAGCTGCTATCAACAGTATGACGATGTCGTTGGCCCGAGTCCTGGCGCCCGAAATTCGGGTCGTGGCCATCGCTCCCGGGTGGGTCTTTGGCGACTATGCCAAACGCGTCGACCCCGCATATCTACAAGCTCAGATCGGCCAGACGCCCATGGGCCGCCTGGCCACGCCAGAAGATGTGGCGGAGGCCATTGTGGGCATCGTCGCACATCTTCCACTGACGACGGGCGCTATCATCCCGGTCGATGGTGGTAGACCATTGGGCGTATTGGAGAGTGTTTGATATGAAGATCGAAATCCGAGATCAGAGATTGTTGGAGTTAATCGATCCTGAGGTCGAGTTGGAGCAGTTGGCATCGGGATTTATATTCACCGAGGGCCCTGTTTGGCAGGGGGAGGAAGGCTGTTTGATCTTCAGCGACATCCCCGCCAACAAGATGTATCGCTTATCCGCAGACGAGGATATCTCGATCTTCCGTGATCCAAGCCACAACGCCAACGGAAACACCCTCGATCGACAGAATCGCATCCTCACGTGCGAGCACGCCACCAGTCGGGTCACAAGACAGAATGTCGACGGCAGTATCGAAGTGCTCGCCTCACACTTTGGTGACAAAGAGCTGAATAGCCCCAACGATATCATCGTGAGGGCAGATGGTTCGATTTACTTCACGGACCCACCTTATGGCCGTGTCGAGCGCGTCGGCGTCCCCCGGTCACAGCAATTAGATTTCCAGGGTGTGTATCGGTTGGATCCTGTCTCGAATGATCTGTCCCTTTTGATTGATGATTTCGATAAACCCAATGGTCTCTGCTTCTCGGTGGATGAGCGGAGGTTGTTTGTAGATGACACAGCCCGGGGTCATATCCGAGTGTTCGACATCGAACCTGAGGGGACGCTCAGCCCTGGTCGGGTTTGGGCTGAACTCGAAGGAGAGGGAATCGGCGGGGCCGACGGTATGAAAATAGACAGCGAGGGCAATCTCTATTGTACCGGCCCGGGTGGCATCCATATCTTTGACCCGACCGCCAACTATCTCGGCGTACTTCGCATGCCCGAACAGGCTGCCAATCTCTGTTTCGGCGATGCAGATAAGCGCAGTTTGTACATCACAGCCTCGACATCCATTTACCGGTTGCGCACACGGATCCCCGGCTGACCAACTTCTGGCCGGCCTCAATCTCAATCCATTTCCCCATCATTCCCTAGGAGGCGTCAATCGAGCAGAGAAGAGACAAGCGCTACTATTCAATCGACGCAATTCAATACTCACCACTCACTCAGGAGACAGAGAGATGCTTTCCACGCACAGACGAACGATCCTCGTCCTAACGCTATTGTTGGCGACGTTTGTTGTTATGGTAGCGGCCTGTGCTGCACCTGCCCAGCAAACAGTCGTCGAGACAGTTGTCGTCAAAGAAACTGTCGTTGTCGAAGTTGAAAAACAAGTTGAGGAAGCTGAACCACTTCCATATGGCTTGATTCCAGGCAAGCCTTTTGATGGAACCGAACTCAACTTCCTCATTTGCTGCAATACCGCAGCGCAATTCCACTCGCTCGATGTTCGCAGCAACAGCGAATTCTATGACATGACCGGCATCAAGGTCAATTGGGATGATGTGCCCTATGGCGCCTTCCAGGAGAAACTGGTCACAGAAGCAACATCGGCTTCAGATAACTATGACCTGTTCGCCTTCACCGATGCCTGGGGTGCGGGACTCAAGCCCTACATGGTGCCGATTGATGGATTCGTCGAAGATAACGACATCGATCTGTCAGATTATCCCTCCGCCTACATCGAAGCAGGCAAGGGCCTCGACGGAGCGCTCTACGGCCTGCCGTTGCGCGGCCACCCCTTCATGTTCTTCTACCGCACGGACATCTTCGAGGAACTTGGTCTTGAGGTACCCACGACCTGGGAAGAGCTGGAGGCCGTTTCTGAAGCCCTTGCTGCCGCCGATTACGGCGAAGACTTCTACCCGCTCTCCGTTTACTACGGCATCAATGCCGGCCAGAACACCTTCTGGTGGGAATCGTTGCTGTGGAGCAATGGCGGCGAGTTGTTCGACGAAAATTGGAAGCCGACCCTCAACGGCGAACTTGGTCTTGAAGCCACAGAACGTTATATCGGTTGGCTGCGCGATGGCCTGACAGGCCCCGGTGGCGTTGCATACAACGAACAGGAAGGCCTGCTTGAGTTCCAGCAGGGCCGAGCTGCCATGTTCATGGGCTGGTGGTGGATGTATAGCCGCATGAAGAACTGCGAACTTTCCCCCGGTGTTTGTGAGAATGTTGGCTTTGCCACCGCCCCCTCTTGGGAAGGCAAGGGCGAACCCAAGACCTACGGCCATGTCTGGCCGATGGGTGTGAATCAGTTCTCGCGCAATAAAGACGCGGCCTTCGAGTACATGAAGTGGATTAGCACCGCCGATGTGCAGAAAGCGGTGATCACAGACAAGAGTTCGCCGGAGGTAAGCAGCAATGTGGCCACCCGACTTTCGGTTCTCAACGATCCTGAGGTCAACGCGGTCAATGAGGGACTGCCCGGAGTAGGTGCTGCCATCCTCTCCGATGCTCGTACGAATCCCATCATTCCCGAATGGCTGGAGATTCTGAGTATTCTCGAGATCGGCATCAATGAGATGGCTGCCGGCGGCGCTGATATCGCCGAGACGCTGGATCTGATGGCTTCTGACATCGAAAACATCATGGAGCGAGGCGGTTACTACTAGTCGACACATCAAGAGGTGGAGCAGGTTTCACACGTTGGGGTCCTGCTCCACCTCTTTTGGTAATCAGTAATCAGTAAACAGAGCGGTTCACAATCAGACCTCTGAATGCTGATCACAGTCAGTCAGGAGGTGCACGATGCGTGGCAGTAAATGGATACGGTTTATCCTGCTTTCCCCGGCGGTGCTGGTGGTCATGGCTGTATCCGCCTATCCTATGGTCAATACCTTCATTCTCAGTTTTCGTTCGTGGCGGCTGGATCGCTCGCCAACGCCCCAAGAGTTTGTAGGGCTCGAGAACTATATTCGAGCGTTTGGCGACCGTTTTTTCTGGAACAGCATCAGCGTCACTCTCACCTTCACTATAATCTCTGTGGCACTGTCAGTGATTTTGGGGCTGGCATTTGCTCTCCTGCTACAGAAACCAAGCCGTCTCAATACCGTCACCAAAACATTGCTAATCTTCCCCTTTGCCGTCGCCCCTATCCTCAAGGGCTTTTCCTGGCGATTCATGCTCAACCCTTCTTTTGGCGTGTATGACAACATGATCGATACCCTCTTCCCGCCAGCATCTGATGTTGTGTGGCTGGCGCATCCGTTTTGGGCGCAGTTCTGGCTGGCGATCTCGGAGGTATGGGGCTGGGCGCCGATCATCGCCCTCATGTTCGTCGGCGCGCTCGGCTCCATCTCGCCCGATATCTTCGAGGCGGCGAAAGTGGAGGGGGCGACTAACTGGCAGCTTTTCTGGAAGGTGACGTTGCCTCTGCTAAGCCCAGTGATCATCATTGTCACCTTGCTCAAGACCATTTTCTCACTCAAAATGTTCGATCAGGTGGTGTCGATGACGGGGGGTGGGCCCGGTCGGGCCACGCAAACGCTGAACTACTATGTCTATATCAATGGCTTTCGGTTTCTTGACATGGGCTACGCCGCCGCCCTTTCCTATATACTTATCATTGGCTTGAGCATTTTCGCCATCATCTACGTGCGGGTGCTTTATCGCCAGGGAGCGGTGTAATCATGCAAAACCAATATCTGCTGAAAAAACGTTTGGGTTGGATCGGCGAGAAATTCGCCGTCCTTCTGATACTGTTTTTTATCGCCTTTCCCATTTACTGGCTTATCATTACCGCCTTCAAGCCAGAACGGTACGTTTTCTCGAGTACCATCATATTTCCACCTACCCTGGATAATTTTCGAGCGATTTTTGGCGGCGCATTGGATTTCGGGCCCTTCCTGCTGAATAGCATCGTCATTTCCACGATCACGGTCTTGGTGGCTATCCCCTTGGCTACGATGGCGTCCTATGTGCTCTCACGCTTTGCCTTCAAGGGCAGTACGCCTCTGTTGATCTGGTTCCTGGTTACCCAGTTTCTGCCGCCCGTAGTCGTCGTCATCCCCTTCTTTATCCTCTTCCGGCGGATAGGCATCATCGACACCCAGATCTCGCTGATCATCATCAACCTGTCGCTGGTTCTGCCGTACGCTGTGTGGATGTTGAAGGGTTTTGTCGACGCCCTGCCTACCGAAATCGAAGAGGCTGCGGTCGTCGATGGTTGCAACGAATTCGGCGTGCTGAGGCGCATCACCTTCCCCTTGATGATGCCGGGCGTGATTACAACCGCTGTCTTTGCTTTCATCATGGCCTGGAACGAATTCCTTTACGCACTCGTGCTCACCCGCAACGATGCCACAACCATGACCGTCGGTTTGCTCTCCACCCAGACGCACCGCGGCGTGCAGTGGGAATGGATGTCGGCAGCCGGCATGGTGGTCATGGTCCCCATCTTTATCCTCTCTCTTACTATCCGCAAATACTTCGTCGAAGGTATGACGATGGGTGCAGTGAAGTAGTAAGTGGAAATCAGTATACTGAATAAGGTTGGCGAGGAATTATGATAGCAAGTCAGACCATCGGCAGTCAGACCATCATCTTAGGTGTGAGCGATGCGGTGCTGGGTAACAACATGATCGAGCGCGTCCAATACATTGCTGAGAGGGTTAAAGAACATCTCCTGTGACACGCCTTATGGAAAACAAACAGATCACCGTAAATCACCAAAATCTACAAACATTTGTCACAGAACTCTTCAGCAAGGCCGGGATGCCTGATGGAGATGCGACGTACAGTGCCGATTGCATGGTGCTCACCAATTTGTGGGGCATCGATTCGCATGGCGTCCTGCGTGCGCCCATTTACGTGCGACGGGTGCGAAGCAAGGCCATCAATCCGAACCCGAACATAGTTACCCGGCGTGGTGGCTTTGCCCTGGAGGTGCTCGATGGCGACGATGGCATGGGCTATGTGGTCGGGCGAGCAGCCATGAACAGAGCCATCGAGTTGGCCGGGAAGTTCAGTATCGGGGCGGTGGGCGTAGTACGCAGCAATCACTTTGGCGCGGCGGCACTCTTCGCTCGCATGGCTTCGGAGCAAGGTATGATCGGCATCGCCATGGCCAACGTGATCCCTAACGTCGTCGCTCCAGGCGGCGCTAAACCGATCACCGGCAATAATCCCATCGCTATAGCTGTCCCGACCTTCGCCGAGTTCCCCTTCGTTCTCGACATCTCGCTATCGAATGTGGCCGGCGGCAAACTGCTTCTCGCCAGCAAGAAGGGCGAAAAAATCCCCTGGGATTGGGCCACCGACCGGGAAGGACATCCCACCGATGATCCGGCCGAGGGCTTCAAGGGCTTTTTATTGCCGGTGGGCGGCCACAAGGGCTTGGGGTTGTCGTACGTGGTCGATATCCTGTCAGGGCTCATCACCGGCGGTGTTTTCCAGCACGAAATCAAGTCGATGTACAAACAATCCGATGATCCCAGCCTCACCGGCCATTTCATGATCGCCATCAACCCCCTAGCATTGATGAGCCAGGAAGAACTGCACGACCGCATGACGCAGTTCGTGCAGACCATCCATGAGTCACCTATGTGGGACAAAAATCAGGAGATGCTACTACCCGGCGAGTTGGAACATCGCAAGTCTCGGGAGCGCAAACATCAGGGGATACCCTTACCCCCGGCCCTATTTGAAGAACTGACAGCCTTGGGCAAGGAACTGAATGTTTCAACCCAACTGTCTGCACTATAAATCAACCATCAACACTAGAACCACGGTTATTCAAACTTCACAAGGAGTTCATTATGTCAAACGGTAAAGCCATCTGGTGGCAAAACCTCAGCGCTCAGGAAGTCCTGGATCACGCCAAGAAGGACGACATCGCTATCTTACCCCTCGGCGCCATCGAGCAGCACGGCCCCCATTGCCCTTGCGGCTCAGATGACTTCAATGCCATCGGCCTGGCCGGAAAGCTGTCGGAGAAGACAGGCGTGATGCTCCTGCCCTGCCCGATGTACGGATCGCATCCCGCCCATCACTGGGGCATGCCCACCAACATCCCCTTGCGCTACGAAACGCACATTGCCATGATCGAAGACATCATCAAAGGTGCGACCGTGGCCGGCTTCAACAAGTTCATCATCATTTCCGCCCACGGTCAGGTGTCATCGACCATCGTCGCTGTGCACAAGCTCGGCATCGACGGCATCTTCACGATCTCGCTACATTGGTACGATTTCTTGCGCGACCAGAAAAACATCCTGGAAACTGGCATGTGGCACGCGGATGAGGCAGAGACCTCGATGGCGCTGTACCTCTATCCCGAATTCGTCGACATGAGCAAGGCCGCCAAAGGGGGCGGAACCCCCTTGGTCGACCCCAAGTTCATCATCGGTCCCGGGCTACCTGCTGGCCCAGGCATGATGTATCATTTCGAGGGCACATTTGGCCGCCCCGAATACAAGGAGTTGAAGAACGGCATCATTGGCGACGCCACCCTGGCCACGGTTGAGAAGGGCGAGAAGATGGTCACGACCGTGGTCGGTTACATGGCCGAACTGATCGAGGACATCCGCACGCGCTACGAGCCGGGTGTGAAGCCGTTAGAAACAGAACCGCCAGGGGATTCGCCCTGGGCGTAGGGTCACACCCAAAATTCCCGCAGTTCAAACTATAACGTGTTGCGCGTTGCGTTCAGGCCGTTCTACGTATCCAACGGCAAACGCAATTCGCAATACGTCATTCCACAACAATAACACAACATTAAATCATGAAACTGAAAGACAAAGTTGCCATAATCACCGGCACCACCAAAGGAATCGGCGTGGTATTAGCCAAAGAATTCGCCAAACAAGGCGCCAAAGTAGTCGGTACAGGCCGTTCACTGGATCTCGGCGAGCAGGTGGCACAGGCGATTCGGGATGCTGGTGGTGACTCGATCTTCGTTCGTTGTGATGTCAGTAACAAGGCTGATGTAGATAATGTCATAGCCAAAGCCGTCGCTACATACGGCACTATCGATATCGTCGTCAACAATGCCGGTGTCAATCATGCTGCCGACTTCTTCGATATTACCGAAGATGATTGGGACTGGGTGATGGCCGTGGACCTTAAGGGTACCTTTCTGATGAGCCAGGCTGGAGCCAGGGTAATGGTCGAGCAGGGCAAGCCGGGCTACATCGTCAATATCTCCTCGATCATGGCAAAGATGGCGCTCGCCAATCAAGTGCCCTATTGTGCAGCCAAGGGCGGCGTGAACCAACTGACGACGGCGATGGGCCTGGCCCTGATCGATAAAGGTATCCGCGTAAACTGCGTCGCGCCCGGTCCGGTATTGACGGAATTGATGCAACGCGTGGTGCATAATAAAGAAAAGCACGACGAATTGATGCGGAGGCTGCCGATAGGCTACATCGCTTCTTCCGAGGAAATCGCCAGCGTCTGCATCTTCCTAGCCAGCGAAGACGCCAGCTATATGGTAGGTCAGACAGTCTATGTAGATGGCGGGCGCGGTATACAAGCTTTTCCGCGGGCGCTAGATCAGTAGCGAGTGTAGGCAGAGGTCAGAGGGCCGAGGATCGAAAACCATTAGCTGAACTATCAACCATATCCTATTCTACCCGAACACCTAAACTCAGTACCCGACGGATAATTCTGGGTGGAACGGATTTGTTTTTCCGTCTTGAGTATTACGATTGAATAATCATTCATAACATCTTAGTCTCTTCTCAATAACTCGGGGAACCGCCTCGCCGACGAAAGAGGACGTGCGGAATAGGTTCGTAGCATGCCGCCCCCAAAGTACGAATTCATCGGGCGAAAGCACCCGAATAATGACAACAAAGAAAAA
>JAAENG010000249.1 GCA_024224665.1 Chloroflexota bacterium
CAGGAAATCCCGCTACCCCACAAACAGCTTCGCCAATACTGGATCATCGGCCACCTTTACCTCCAGCAAAGGCAGATGTTTGATAGCCGTACCCGGCGCTGTGATGACCGTATTGTCAGCATCCATCAGCCGCATGTGCGACCCATCGTGCGGGGCAAACAAAACAAGGCCGTTGAGTTCGGTGCCAAGCTCGGCGTCAGCCTGAGTGGTGAGGGCATCGCCTGCATCGATAATCTGAGCTGGAACGCTTATCATGAAGGGCACGATCTACCGGCTCAGGTTGAGGCCTTTCACAAACGCCATGGCCATTATCCAGAGAAGGTACTGGCCGATCCCCTCTACGGGACCCGTGACAACCGAAGGTTCCTGAAAGAAAAGGGCATTCGGTTTGCCGGAAAGCCCTTGGGACGTCCGCCAAAGATGAGCAGCGCCGAAGACAACATAAACCGCCGCCAGCGACAGCAGGACTACCGCGAGCGTATTCCCATCGAGGGCAAGTTCGGACAAGGCAAGA
>JAAENG010000250.1 GCA_024224665.1 Chloroflexota bacterium
CCGGTCTACAGGTTTACCGGTCTACTGGTTTACCGGTCTACTGGTTTACCGGTCTACTGGTTTACCGGTCTACAGGTTTACCGGTCTACTGGTTTACCGGTCTACTGATCTACCAGGTTCCAAATCTCTAGCCAGACATCAGTCAAATATAGCCACTACCGAATATGGCAATACATTTGGCGGATGGTGGCAAAAAACAGCACCTTATACCACATGTCGGGTATCTACAAGAGCCCCGCATGTTGTGGCGATTCGCTGCCAATCATAGTTGGAATGATCGGTAACGATGACCACGCAATCGGCAGCCGCCAGCGCTTCATCAAGATCGGTTTCGCTGCTCAAGCCCCGGCCATTATGTAAGAACTTGGCCACATAAGGGTCGTGATAGCGCACATCCGCTCCTTTGCCGCGTAATAATTCGATGATATCCAGCGCTGGCGACTCACGCACGTCATCGATATCCTTTTTGTAAGCAACGCCTAAGATCAGCACGCGGCTCCCCTTTACAGCCTTTCCTACATCATTCAGTGCATCCTGCACCTTGTCTACCCAGTAATGGGGCATTTCAGTATTGATCTCACCCGCCAATTGGATAAAACGGGCGTTATAATTCAACATCTTCAACTTCCAGGACAGATAGTGCGGATCCAGAGGAATACAATGAC
The DNA here is from genome assembly GCA_024224665.1 of Chloroflexota bacterium. GTDB lineage: Bacteria > Chloroflexota > Anaerolineae > J102 > J102 > PIVW01. Next base: position 666 of record JAAENG010000250.1, read on the forward strand.
CACCTACGCCGGGACCGGGCGTAAACTTCATAAAACCATAGGGTTTAGTCGCCGCTGCTTCAATCACTTCCCAAACATCGATACCAAGCTTATCACACATAATAGCCGTCTCGTTCACCAGGGCGATATTGACGGCCCGGAAGGTATTTTCCAGGAGCTTGGTCATCTCTGCTGCCGAAGTCGACGATACCGGCACGACGCGCTCGATGGCCTGCCCGTACAAACCGCAGGCGACCTCTAAGCAGGTCGGTGTCACACCACCTACCACTTTTGGCGTATTCTCGACCACCCAATCGCCACGACCAGGATCAATACGCTCGGGTGAAAACGCGAGAAAGAAATCCTCGCCCACCTGCCAACTCACATCGGCCGCCTGAGATCCCTCGAGCATCGGTAGCAGCAGTTCCTCGGTCGTGCCGGGGTAGGTTGTGGATTCAAGGACGACGAGCATGCCCGCCGGTATGTGTGCGGCAATCGATTCACCGGCAGAGATCAGGAGGCGCACATCCGGGTCCCGTGTTTTATTCAAGGGCGTGGGCACGCAGACAATGGCGACATCACATTGCTGTAAAACTGAATAGTCGGTCGTAGCCCAGATAGAACCAGGTGACTTGGACCGGCGACTACTGTAGCGTGCCAGTGTCGAGGATGCCACATCCTGGATGTAGGATTCGCCCTGATTCACGGCATCGACTTTTTGCTCATCCACATCGATGCCAATCACGGTATAACCATTCTTGGCGAACGCTACCGCCAGGGGCAGGCCAACATACCCCAGGCCGACGATAGCCAGGTTTGCTTGTTTATTTGTGATGCGTTGCAGGAGCTTAGTCGATTTGTTAGTCATAAGTTCTCAACCTCCATCACCACCCTTTGGCTTTTCTTTGCCCTGGTAGTCGATCTTCCTCCCACCACCGCGCGTGCCCCGCCGTTTCTTGTGGTGATACACCGGGCTGGCACGTTCGATATCACGCAAATCCAGTTCCACTTCATTTTGTTGGCCCAGGAATCTGAGTAGCACGACGACCCTTTCTGCGGGCTTTAGATGCTTTACAAAGACGGCATGCAGGCCTTTCAGTGGCCCGCTATTCAATCGTACCATTTCACCAGACCGATACGTGTCGTGCGGTAATCCACCCTCTTCATTCAGTTTTTCTACCTCGACCCGTAGCTGTGCCATGACGCCGGGGCGCAAGGGCAGCGGTATGTCGCCAAATACGACGATTTTCAACGTACCAGGTGTGGTATTGATAGCAGTTACTTCTACTTTGCTCAGATTTGCCTGGACAAATACATAACGTGGAAACAATGGCCGCAAAACCACCTGCCCACGGTATTTCTGTAAAACCTCAGGCAGATAAACCTGTAATGAAAGCCTCTCCTCAAGCATGCCGGCCGCCAGCAACTCCTTATGAGGCCTGGTATGAACCACATACCAGAGGTCGGAATCAATCATGTTTTGTGTCGTGAGCATGATGTCTGAGTCTCGGAGAATGTTCGCTGATTTGCAGGCTCCGCCGATCTCGATGTGTTCGACACATCAAGCAGAGTATGGTATTCAGCGTGGGGCGGAGCCAAGGGCTACAACGCAACAAACGCTTTGGTGTTGGGGGGTCTCTACAATGCTACAGGGGGTGGGTATGGCAGATCCGTATTATACGTCTAGTGACGCTGCAATGCGAGTTAATATCTGATTCAATTTGAATTCAGGCGCCCATCCCGAGAGAGCGCGAATGCGGCTGGTGTTCGGCACGCGACGCTGCATATCTTCGAACCCAGGTGCGTAAGCCTGTTCATATGGAATCAGTTCGATAGGTGAGGCGCTACCCGTGAGCAGCTTGACGCGTTCAGCCAATTCACCGATGCTTATTTCTTCGTTGGAACCCACATTGTAGACGCGCCCCAAAGCCTCAGGGTATTCTGCCAGATCGATGAGGGCGCGTACTGTATCTGAAACATCACAAAAACAGCGGCTTTGTCGGCCGTCACCGAATACGCTGATGGGCTCACCACGCAGGGCCTGCTCCACAAATCTAGGAACCACCATGCCGTAACGTCCTGTCTGGCGAGGCCCTACCGTGTTGAAAAGCCGCGCAACCACAACCGGCAGGTCTTTATCCCGGTAGTAGGCGAGAGCGAGGAACTCATCGACCATTTTTGAGGCGGCGTAAGACCAGCGACTTTTACTGGTAGGTCCCAACACAACATCATCCTCTTCCTGAAAGGGGACACGGCTGCCCTTGCCATAAACTTCGGAGGTAGAAGCAACCAGCACCTTGGCTCTGTAGCGGGAGGCCGCTTGCAGCACAGCATCGGTGCCCATGACGTTGGCTTCGATAGTATGGACCGGACGTTCGACAATCAGTTGCACGCCCACAGCAGCAGCAAGGTGGATGATAACCTCGCACTCACTGGCCAATCGATCCAGAACAATGGCATTGGTGATGTCGTCAATAGCAAATCGAAAACCAGGTTTTCCCACCAGGTGCTCGATATTATGGAAGCGCCCGGTCGACAGATTATCAAGCACTGTGACCTGCTTTCCCTTCGCCAGCAATGCATCACATAAATGGCTACCGATAAAACCGGCGCCGCCTGTGATCAGAAAAGAATCATGTCTCATAATAGCTTTTATAATACCCTATGTTCTGCGAAATGATAGGTGAGCGTTTGCAATCGAACTTGAACAATGATATGGGCTCTTTCGGAATCTGCGTGGTTCCTTCTAGAAAGGCGTATGTCGTCGGCATACGCAACACGCAACACGTGTTTTTCTAGCAGTATCCTGTAGAGCCATAATATGCTACATTACAGATTCGACGAATGCAAGCCAGATCGGGTCCCTTCTGCATCTGGGTAGGCGCGTAAAAGCCCCCAGACAAATCCGCACCCCGATGCGGTGGCCCGCACAAATAGCATAAAGAGGGTGATGAGGAGGATGTAAGGATCCTGCTGGGCCACGAGGATGTGCAAAGGAATGGAACTGATCACAAAAATGAACAGACAGATCAGGAAAGGCCACAGCGCCACGGGCCATAGCACAGACAGTAACAAAAAGATACCCATTAATCCCGCCGCCACAATCTGCAGCTTAAGACTTTGGGTCATGTGCGAATCAAAAACAGCGTACTGCGGATGCATTTTTGCAAGCAGGGCTTTCCAATAGCCAATCCGATATTTGCGACGAATGTAAGCCAGTACCGAACTTACATGTTGGTGATACACAAACGCTCGAGGAGCCAAGCGAAACACATGGCCTTGTTGCGACATACGAAAGGATAGTTCATGATCCTCGGAGGATGCGGTCGTAAACTGGGCGTCAAATCCTCCCGAGGCCATAAAGGCTTTTCTTTTATAGGCGGCATAGGAGGTATCCAGGGCATTGATCGAACCATGTCTGGTTTGATAGTGACCGATACGCCGATACCGTTCTTCGTACTCCAACTGCACAAACCGGGCCACCCACTTACTCTGTTTAGTTCGATAGACACCACGAGCACCACTTACGTCCGGGTCAACCAGTGGCTCGAGAATACGCACGATGAAATCAGGCGCGGGCTCACAATCTGCATCTGTAAACAGAATGACAGGGGCTTTTGCGCAGGAGACGCCGACATTGCGGGCGACAGCAGCTCCTTGATGGTCGATTCGCTCTACCTTGACCCCGGCGGCCACAGCCAAATCGAAGGTTTGGTCCTCACTGCCATCATCAACTACGATGACCTCATATTTTGATGACTCGACGGTCTGGGCTGCGAACGCTGCCAGACAACGTGGCAGCGTTCGTGCAGCGTTGTAGGCCGGTATAACCACACTGGCCACTAATTGATCCGCATTGCTGTCTGTCAAAGTAGATGGTTGATCCATGGTACAGTCTTGCAGCTACGAGGACGCCGATATCCAGGCAGGATCGTGGTCTTCTACGTGTGATCGCGCAGAGCCGGGAAAGACCATCTGCCGATAGAGTGATGCCATGCTATCTACCATCGAATCGACAGGAAAGGCCTGTCTGACATGTTTCTGGCCGGCCAGACCTAATGCCTTTGCCTGTTGCGGATGATCGGCCAATCTCGTGATCAGTCTGCCCAACTCCTGCCGATCACCGGGGGCGAACAAATACCCGTGAACGCCATCCGATATCACTTCGGGGATGCCGCCAACGGCGCTGGCGATAACAGGTTTTGCCAGTGACATCGCTTCGATTAGTACCATGCCAAATGACTCATAATAAGAAGGGAGCACAATGATATCACTGGCAGCAATCAGAGATGCAACATCCTCCTGATATCCCAAGAACTGAACAGCGTGAGATAAGCCAAGATCGCCTGACTGCAGTTGCAGCCAATCGGCCAGATGGCCATCTCCGATCATCCAAAAACGCAGGTCAGGACGCTCAGCCAAGAGTTGTTTCGCTGTAAACAAGAGGTCGTGATGACCTTTGATGGGCTCCAGACGGCCCACAACGGAGATCAGCGGTTGATTACCCTGAACACCATAGCGGCGGCGGAGCGAGACGCGGCTCTGTGAAGCGCCATCGCTGAAATCGATAGCATTGATACTATGATGGATGACGTGAATTCGATCGGCGTCGACGTCATGTGGCAATTGCAGTGATTGCCCAGCCGAAGGTGTCACGATGGCATCGACGCGTTTTAACGACCAGCTGTCAACTAAGCCAAAGAATCTCATGCAAATATCATCTTTTGCCAGATAGTGATCTGTTGCAACCCAGGGGCGCCTGTATAAACGATTGGCGATGTATCCCAGGATATTGCTCTTGAATTCATGTGTATGCAGGATATCACACTGTCGAAGCCGGCTGCGCATGAACTTGATGACAGCGGGTATGTGGCGAGGTCCGGCATCTACTTCGTGGGCAACACACCCTATCGTTCGCAGGTGTTCGACGAGGGGATGTGGCGTCTGTGTGAGGCCATAGCGACGGAACATCACTAACTCCAGTTCAATGCCAAACGACGGCAGACGTTCGGCCAAACTGATAATCTGCCGCTCCGGTCCCCAAATGCGTTCGCTCTGCCGGCAGTGTAGTACCCTCATCAGCGATCTGGCGCCTGATATCCGCGGGCGCTGCAACAAGGATTGCCAAACGAGCTATTTTGGTTCTCGAACATAGGTGTGGTCTCAATCGAGGGTAGGCATCGTGTCCGGCGAGAAACACAGTGCCCAACGAACAAGCTTGCCGTGAAGACCTTTGTCCTCAACGTACACTGAATGTGGTTTTAGTATACAGGATATTATAAATACAAGCCATTTCACCAGGGCGATGCAGGCAATACCAAGCCGGTGCCTTCGCGCCGCCTTGGCGCCATGCCACTGCCTAAAGTAGCGCTGGATTCCATCCGCTGCCAGCAAGGCAGCGTGCGTACTGTTTTGCCGGCTGCTCTGCCCGCCCGCGTGCACAATGATAGCATCGCCCACCAACACCGTCCGATACCCGGATTGCTGGACACGGCGCGATAGATCGACATCCTCGGCATACATCGGGTAGTGCATATCTAGTTTGCGTAACGACGCCGATACATGCTCGGGCAGTAGCAGACAGGCCCCCGACAACAAGGGAACGGCGGCTGTATGGGCCCGATCGTAGTGCGGGCGTAGATTGGCCGCCCAGAAGCGACTCTTTGGAAAACGCCTGGTTATCCCCGCCCAATCGAGACACTCCGACCAGGGTGTGGGGTAATGGCGTCCGGTGCGCAGATCATCACGATCTGTTTCATCCACAATGCGAGGGCCCAGCAGCCCAACGCTCGGGTTTAGCTCTGCAAAGTCGATCAGACGTTTCAGACTATCTGACTTGGGTATGGTATCGGGGTTGAGTAAAAGCAGATGTCGGCCTTGGGCGACCGTCAGTCCCTGATTTGCCGCTGCCGTATATAAGCGATTTTGGGTGTTTGCAATTACGTGGATCCCGGAAAACTGTTCTCTCACTGCTCTGGCGCTACCATCACGAGAAGCATTATCTACGACGATCGCCTCCCAGGAGAGAGTGGTTCCCAGGGCGCTCGGTAGGGTTTGCAGACAACGTAGAAGATGCCGGCGTACATTCCAACTGACGATCACAATACTAACGTCCGGCGAACTCATGATGAAGGTTCACGTGGTGTGTAAGAGAGCCTGAGCATGTGCCGCACCCAGGCGATCTCTTCGGATCGTAAGAGCCGGAAGCCAAACAGGCCAAGGATATACACCGCCAGGAAGATCACACCCGCCAGTACCAGCTCTAGCAGCCCCATCTCTGGATACTGGTGCGCAACCCACCCCAACAAAAACACGAGTACCACCACCCACAGCCATACGCCAGGAGATAGCGTCGCCAAGATTGTGTTGCGCTCCAGGTGGATAAACCGGCCAAACAGCCATAGTGTCAGTAACGCGCTGGTGCTTACAGCCAGTACGTTTGCCGCCACGACACCCCCAAAACCGAGAATTGGCGCCAGGATCAACCCCAGGGATAGAGCGACAAGGACATTGTAACCAGAAAAAACAGTGGTCCAACCTGGGCGCCCCAGGGCCAGTAAACCCATCGATGCGGCCGTCGCTACGGCGGCGATCATCCAACTACCAACCAGCCAGCGCATCGTTCGCCCTATTTGGTCTGTATCCACGCCCAGCCATAGCGAAACGAATGGTATAGCCAGGGCGATAAGTGCCCCGGCGAGTGGCAGCAAAACCAGGATATACACTCGTAAAGCGCGCCGGTATAGGTTCCGCACCCCTTCCAACCCACCTTGCGACTGCGCGACAACCAATGAAGGATAGAGTGCCTGTGAAGCCATGAATGCCAGGGTGAACAGTTGTAAGGCCACTACACTGGCAAGTTCGAAATAGGAGACCTCCGACAAACCCAGCCAATGCGATAGGATGATACGGTTACCGGCAATAAAAAGCAAAGCGATCAGGTTGGTGGCGAGGACTGCGGCGCCAAATCCGAGGTTGCTCATCAAGGTGTCGCCACGCCATTGGTTGGGATGAAACCTTAGTTCGGGTGTAATGCGATGGGCTGCCAATAGCAATACCAGGAGCTGTATCCAGATGGCCAGCACATAGGCTGCAGCTACTCCGAGCACATCGTAGCCTCGCCAGAGTGCAAGCACGGCCACCACTGCAAACACACTTCGATTCACTATCAGTGCCCCACTGGTATATTCCATGCGTTGTACCCCTTCCAGTGTTGCCGCCAATAATCGGCCCAGGCCAACTGCCGGAATCCCCAGGAATAACAATCTCAGAGTCAACGTCCCCGTCGCCAGATAGTCGGCCGTGATCCCCAGACCAGTGGCCAACATCGGCGAAAGCAGCCATCCTGCCGCAGTGAGGAATAGCAGGGCCACCAGCAACGGCCACCACAGGCTGTTAAATGTTCGATTTATTGTTTGCCATCGTTGCTCTGTGCTCTGTCGGGCGATTCGCCGCACCAAGGCCCGGCCCAGCCCAAAGTCGAGCATGTGCGATGCCGCAATGACCACCCCGCATAGCACCCATACGGCGAAGCCTTCGCTGCCTAGTTGCCTAAACAGATAGGGCGTGAGGAGAAAAGCAATGAGTGTGCTGACAGCCAAGCCAATGACGTTAAAGCTTGTGTTAGCCAGAGCGGTACGGCGCCCATGCAGGCGCTTGCTCAAAGATCCCGACAGCTTTTTGTCGATACAGAAACGAGCGAATACTTTAGAGCGCGCAGCTTGTCACAACTCTTGATGCCACCACGGCGATATCGGTGATGTTGATGACTCCGTCAGGAGCATTCTGTGGCGCCACGTCAAACATTACATCATACAGATCATCATCCATCCAACGCGCTGCAACCATGCCCACATCTATGATATTGATGCTGTCGTCTGCATTAAAATTATACATATCACATGCTGAAAGCGCTTCAATACCTACGTGGCTGTTAATCAGGTCTACAGGCGCCAAGGCCTGGTTGTTGATATCTCGCAATTTCGCAATCTCGCCCGAGAGATTCAAATCGGACTCTCCCTCGGAAATTCCCCTCCATTGGATTGTAGCCAGGTGTAGACTGCTCCCTGTGGCGCCATCAGGACCGGGATTACCTGCGGAAACCGGCGCCGCCAGCTGTCCGAAAAGCACCTGTCCAACCAAATCGGCGCGTATCGGCAGGACTACTACATCCTGTCTGCCCGTAGAAAACAAATCTGTCCCATAGCTGATGTCATCGATCTCAAGAATGGATGGATTAAATTGAATGCTGACCTGCCAGCCGCTTAGCCCCGGGGAGGAAAGGTTATCGGCATACACCTGAGTAATAACCGTTTCGCCGATCTTTGCGCTTGCGGGGTCTGTCTCTAAACGGATGACGGGATTACCGGCGCTTTCAGACTTGTGAGGCGCGATCGCTCCTTCTACGGATCCACTGACGATAACAAGAGATATTAAAACGAACATCGCTGACAGCCCTAACCACCGGTATGCATTCTTTTTAGCAATGCAAAGATACATAGATTAACACTCCTTTAACCAAGGATGAGCTGCAAGATTTCTGACGACAGTATGCGGATCATATCACTAATAAATCAATCAGTCAAATCGATTTTGGTTCGAGCAGCAATTCCAAATATGAACCTTCTGGGGTGTTTCCGTCCCTAAAAATGGGCAATTTCTCACCCTCGGTGGGGAACTGATCGCAATCTCACAGCTAAACCGAGGTTGTTGTCCCTGCAAAATTACCATATTTGGAATTGCTGTGGTTCGAGGGTGTACCGCCTTGCCCCTGGCGGGTGGTTGGGATGTTTACCTCTCGCCCGTGCAGCAGGAGACAGCCATAAAAGGGTCAGCTCCGGGTTGCCGTGGATCTATCGAATGATCACAGGCAGGTACTCGATGTAATTGACTGTCACCGAACCATCCATTTCTACCACGTCAGGATACGTTTCACCGCTGAAGGCATTGCTAAGCAAGATCGAGTTATTGACATCGAGAGGGGAGACGCCCGCGCCGACACCCGTCCATTCGATCGTAGCCACCATGAGGTTGTTGCCGAAGGGATAGGAATTGGCCCCAACAGGAGTCTGGCCAAAGTACAGGCTGTTATCATCAAGGTCTATCATCGGAAAGGCTGTGCCAGATGGCCAGATCAAATCAAAGCTGATGTCACCTTCGGTTAGCGAAAGGATGGCTCCATCAAAGTTGATTGTGACTGAATACCCTTGTAGGCCAGGATCCTCAGGGATGTTGTCGATGTAGACCTGCGTGGCAAAGGTATCGCCCACATCGCCGGATACGGGTTCGGTAACCAGACGAACCAGCGGCGGATCTGCTTGCGGCAATGCCGCCGGTCCAAACGATCCGTTGACAGCGGTAGGGGCAGCCGCAAAAAAGGTGTAAATAAAAACGATAACGAGTATTGAGGTGAAAAACAGCGCTCGCTTGAAGTGTAAAATCATAACTAAATCATCTTAAGTCTGGGTAACCGCCATGGCAGCCTGTAAAGAGGTTTTCAAATGCCGTTTACACCATTTTTTATAAATCGAGATTAACACAGGCTGCGCACACGGATATTCCAGAATTCAATCTGGCGTCTTCGGCCCAACCCAGGTTTTTTTTGATGGCATCGTCGAGAATTTTTCTTTTGGCTTGATGCTGGATCCGAACAGAAAGTTTAGGCGCCTACTCACCGCAAAAGTACTTTGGCCTCGGCGCATTCTGCTGACAAAAAAACAGGGGCCGGCAGATAGTGGACTGCCGGCCCCTGTCAGGGTTATACGACACCTAGTTTGTTTTGGCTAAATGCCTTATGCTTAACCCAAGATCAGTGGTAAGAAGATCGGTAATACGGGTGTAGGCGTTTCAGTCGGGGTCGATGTAGGTGTATGGGTTGGTGTCGCGGTGGGCGTATCGGTGGGCGTTGGCGTGGGCGTATCGGTGGGCGTCGACGTAGGCGTGGGTGTGGGGGTATCAGTGGGTGTTGCGTAGTAGAATGCATTCTCATGCACCTCTTTCGCAGGCTGTTCCCATTCGATACTGTAATCACTGAGGATATCGCCATCTTCGCTCCAAATCTGCGAGAAGGCGAGACCATCCGGTATTTCTGCCACAACCCGATAGATATCGTACACCAACTCGGCCAGGAAGAAGTTCCAGAAGCCAGACCCATCACTCTCGGTTTCCTTGATCAACATACCGGGATCAGGTGGGCCGGGTGTGAATGTTGGTGGAGGTGTTTCTCCCGGAGCAAGCGTTGGTGTAGGTGTTGGCGTCCAGTCCATACGGCCGTAGAGGTACAGCTTCACACCCGGCTCGGGCGTCCAAGGCACCGGTGTCGATACATCTACACTGGGATCATGCCAGGTATAGCCACGGAAGCGCCAGCCATCGGCGAATGAGGGGGTGTGTGTCGGCGTTGGGGTGTGTGTCGGCGTTGGGGTTGGTTCACGAATGATCACCGTACCATCACTTTCCTCAGTTTCTCGGCTCACACCATCGGTATCGCTGGCGACACCGTTGGTGAGATCCAGAGGTGAGGTGCCAAGCATAAGGGCCATGAACTCTAGAGTGGCAATGTGGCCTGTGCCGCTGGGACCGGCCGGTGAGTCACCCAATGTCGATGCACCGTAGATCAGGGAGCCGGGGCCCTTATCCACAAGCGGAGGACCAGATAGCGTGCGTCCGGTGCTTGTCAGGAAGGGACCGAGAGCAGGATCACCTACGAGCGACAGCTTGGAAGCGTCCCAATTCAGATCGAACTGGAAGGCGGAAAGGTCGACAGCCCAATCGATCCAAACTTCGACCGAGACCGTCTCTCCCATGGTGGCGATCGACGTCGGTGGCACAATGCGCAGCTGAGGTCGCTTGACCGTCACACTGCCATCATCAGCACCAGGGACGCGATCGACGCCGTCGGTATCGCTGACGGTCAGGCCGGAAAGAACGAGCGCGCTAGAGCCATGAGTCAACGAGCGCATGGTCACAACTGCAAGGGTACACGATCCGAAGGGACCGGCAGGTGTGGGACCGACGGTGAAAGCGCCGTAAGTCAGGGTGCCGGGCCCCATGCTCTTCACTTCATCGCCTAAGGTGCGCCCGGTGCTGCTCAAGCAACTGGCATCGTTCACATCAAGGGCTTCGACGATGGCGGTGTTGTAGTCCATGGTGAACTGATAGGCGCTGAGGTCGACAGCACCGCTGATGGAGACCGCGACATCAAAGGTCTCGCCGATGCCGACGACCTTGTCTTCGGCATGGATCACCATGGTGGGTCCTATTATCGTCACAGAACCATTTTGCACGATCGGCGACTGCGGGAAACCCTCAGTGTTGGAGGTGCTGGGATCGGAAAGTGTCATGGGTGACACGCCCGGATCCATGGCCAGGAACGTCAGTTCAGCCAAAACGCCAGAACCATTGGGGCCGGCGGGTGAATCGCCCAGGGTGGCAGCGCCATAGGTGATTTCACCAGGGGCGCTGTTGATCAGGGGCGGACCGCTCGGCGCTCGGCCGGTGCTGGTCAGGAAATCACCGAGGTCCACATCCAGTAAGCGCAGCTTCTTGTCATCATAGTTGAGGGTGAACTGGAAGGCGCTCAGATCAACGGCATTTTGAATGCTAACTTCATAGGTGAAGGTGGATCCTGAAGTCTTGGTGGTAACCGGGGCGACGATCTTCGGTGTGACCGCGCGAACCGTGACGCTGCCATTCTGATACAGTGGCGTCTCGGAAGCTCCGGTGGTATCGCTGGCAGTGCCTGCGCTCAGGTTCAATGCTGAACTGCCCACAGATTTCGCCTGGAACTCGATAGTAGCCAGAACACCGCTGCCGTTGGGGCCGGCGGGTGAATCGCCCAGGGTAGAAGCGCCGTAGGTCAGACTACCAGGGCTGCTGTCGATCAGGGGCGGGCCGCTCAAGCTGCGGCCTGTGCTGGTCAGGAAGCTGCCCAGAGTGACACCCTTGTAGGTAAGGATCGTTTGATCATAACTCAGGGTGAACTGGAAGGCACTCAGATCCTCGGCGCCCGAGATCCTGACATCGACCGTGAAGGTGCTACCATAATCGACGGTCTGGCTGCCGGGGCTGACGCTGAAGGTTAATGGGCCACCAGGTTCCGTAGTCGGCGTATCAGTGGCCGTCGGTGGAACTGTTGTATGGGTGGGGGTGGGGGTGGGGGTATGGGTAGGGGTATGAGTATTGGTGGCGGTGGGTGCGCCCGGATCTTCGGTAGGGGTATTGGTTGGGATAGGGGTGTCAGTGGCCGGATCAGGGTCATTGACCGTCACCGAGCCATCCACCTCAGCGATGGGATCATACTCAGTGCCGATTAGGGCGTCGTTGAGCAATATCGATCCATTGAGGTCAAGCGGGGAAACGCCTGCGCCTGCACCCGTCCATTCGACCGAAGCCACCATGAGGTTGCTTCCGGAAGGGTAGGAAGTGGCGTTGACAGGAGTCTCGCCAAAGACAAGGGTGTTACCTTCTTTCAGGTCCAGCACAGGGATGGCCGAGCCAGATGGCCAGATATCACCAAAGCTGACATCGTCGGTCGATACCGACAGGACCGTATCATCAAAGTTGATACTGACCTGATACCCTTGTAAACCGGGATCTGCCGGGATGTTATCGATGAAGACCTGCGTGGTGAAGGTGTCGCCGATGTCGCCCGAACCCGGGTTGGTCACCAGCCGCACGGTAGGTATTTGATCCGGCGCCACTGCCGGCGAGCCCATGGCTGCCAGCGGAATAACCGAGGCGACGAACAGGAATAATACTAGCAACCCGAGCCAAGTGCGCGGACGGCTAGTGTGTCGTAGTTGATTCATTATAGAGCACTCCTTACTCTACGAGAATGCTGAGAGTTCAATGTACCCTCTCACATCATAGGCACATGTAGGCAGGTTAAAGTTTGCCCTTAATTAGGACGATTACTGGAAGAGAATAGACCATACAATCTTCAGCGTCAAGAATTGCGTCGTCGGTGATCATACAACAGGTAGCCACCTATGCCGGCCGCCAGTAGGATGGCGATGATACCAATGCCGATAAATGTGCTTGCCAGCGTTGATGTTGGTTGCGCCGGTGCAGGTGTACTCACCGGCGCCGCTGTGGGCAGTGACACCTCTGTTTCGGGCGTCGTTACCTGAGTTGTGACAACAACCACTGCTGTCGTTGCCGTCGCGGTCGTCAAGACCTCAGCCGCCGCAGTTGCTGATGCCGGCGTTGCTGTTGGGGCATCTGCTGGTGTTTCCGCAACTGTGCTTGTTGCCTGAGCCGGTACCGGCGTGTCTGTCGATGGAACCGGCGTGTCAGATAAAGCAGAGGTCGCCGTCGGCTGTGGGGTCGCTGTCTCCAGCGGAGAGGTTGCGGTCGCCGTATCGTCCGGCGCGGCAGTCGCTGTCACTGTAACGTTTGGATCAACCGTCGCCGCTGTGGCATTCGCATCCGCTGTGCCGGTTGCCGTTGGGCTCGAACTCGTGGCCGATGGTGTCGTAGGGTCGGCGGTCTCTGTGGCCGAGAGCGTAGTAGGCGTCGATGTGGCCGTTGCAGCAGGATCCGTGGTTGCGGTGCTTTCAACAGTGGGTGGCGTACCTGTTACCGCTGCAGGTAAAGGTGTGCGGGTAGGTGTTGAGATGACACCCACCGTTGTCTCTGCCCCGAAAGTTGCTGCTACTGCGATCGTGCGTGTGTCTGTGGCCTGTACAATCACTTCGGGTTTTGGTAATTCCAGCGCCGTGATGCCATCGCTTAGCGCAGTCATTGTGATCTCGAAGATGACGCCACTACCATCAGGTCCAGGCTCTGTGCCAACGCTGAAGGCTCCCCCTGTTAGAACACCTTGTTCATTGTCAATCTGGGGTCCTACGGCGCTGAACACCCTGCCGCTTTCAGTTTCTGTGAGAAAGGGGCCGAGCACTACATCCTGCACCGAAACGATACTGGGGTCATATGTGAGTTCGAATTGGAGAAAGCCAAGATCTTGTACGTTTTCGATTTGAACTTGAATGGTGAACGTATCGTCAACGTCAATGCTAATGTCCTCCGGCAGAATACGCAGTCGCTGTGCCTGAAAGGGTTGGGGCGTCTCCTCTTGTGCCGTCACGTTGGCCGGCGCACTGATGAGCAGCAGGCTACAGAATAGCAAGACTGCTGCCCATAGATACCCTCTATTATGTTTTTGTTGATGAGAAGTCAAAGGTTTTCTTCCTGCCTACGTACACAGAAGCGTGCCCGCCCCCGCCCGTAGGCGAGGGGGCGGGCACGCCTGGACAATGATGTCGAGGGTGTTGCGGGCGTCTCCCAAGGGTATGGAAAACAGGCCCGCAACATCTCTCAGCATTGCGTAGGTTGAGAACCTACCTTACGGGACGGGACATTCCGTCACGACTCGGACTGCTACGGATGCAACGTCGGCGATGTTGATCACGCCGTCGGGGTTACCGGCGGGCGCCACATCGAAGCGAGCTGCGTAGAGGTCCGGATCCTCCCAGCGAGAGGCGACCATACCAACGTCAATGATGTCGATTCTGTTGTCATCGTTGAAGTCGTAAATATGGCAAGCGTCTGGCTGTTGTGGTTCAGGATCGTTCGGATCACATGGATCTGAACCGTTGGCAACCTCGTCGCCGTCGTTGATACCATCGCCGTCGGTGTCCTCGTTGTTCGGGTCGCTGCAGCCAGCTACTTCGTCACCGTCGTTCAGGCCATCGTTGTCGGTGTCGGGGTTGTTCGGGTCAGTGGGTTCTTTGCCCCAGTTGACGTTCTTGTCACCCGTCACTTCGTCCAAATCGGTCAGGCCGTCGTCGTCGGTGTCGGTATCAGCCGGGTCGGTACCGGAGTCATGGAGCTCTTCGCCGTCCATCAGACCATCGCCGTCGGTGTCAACATCACAGGGGTCGGTTTCGACGCCGGTGGAGTTGGGTGACGCAATCGATGGGCCGGTGGAATCGCCGATGACGGGCCGGTCATCCCATAGTGGCAGACCGGACTTCCAAACGCCATCCAGGTCGACATCTTCTTCACCGTCCAGTGCCCGGTCGAAGTCCTGGTCACGAGTGACAGGGCCCCAGCGGGTGCTGGTCTGGCAGAAGCCGGCACGCGGATGGTTTTCGCCGGAGTAGCGAGCGGTGCGCTCTCTCATGTCGGCGATGCCGTCTTGGTCGGTGTCCCAGTTCAGCGGGTCGGTCTCGCCCCAGTCCTCGACGAGCGTGTAGAGGGTTGCGGGAACGTTGGCCCAGTTCCACATATCGTCGAAACCAGGTACGTCGTAGGCGCCATCGGCGTTATCGTCGATCACGCGGTCGCGGTCCCAGTCACCAACTGCCAGGAAGTCCTGCGTGGCGCCAAAGGGTACGATGCCGTCAGGATAGTCCCAGTTGCCGGTGAGGTTTGCACCAGCGCAGTAGTAAGGTACTCCAGGACAGGTGATTCCTGGTGCAGCGCGGTTATAGCCACTGATTGCGAATGGTCCAACTGCAAGATGAATGCCCTGGGCCAGGTAGATATCCCAGTCATTGGGTGAATCGAGGGGAACCATCAGGTTCTGCAATGGCCAGGGGGGCGCCCATTTGCTTTCGCCTTCGAAGGCGTTCCAAACGGGATTGCCCATGTAGAAGCCGCCGTAGCCGATCAGACCATCACGTACCAGATCCTCACCGAATTCAGGCGTGTTTGTGATGGGATTAATGGGCTGCGGCCCACCGGCCACCGTCCACTCATCCAGATGACACACTTCACGGAAGCTCTGGAACTGGTCAGTCTCGTTAATAAACGGAGCTACGAATGGCCCAGGCCAGACACGCTGGTAGTTGCGGGTCTTGCCGTTATACCAGAACTTGGCGCTGCCATTGCCGCTGAGGTTGCTGTCGCAGATACCATCGCCGGCGTAGGTGTAGTCCCCGGTGGGCAGGTTGATGGCCTGCGGGTTGGGGATGAAGCCATCGGCGTTGGGATCAACAGCGTTGAACTTGCCGTCATTATCGGGATCGGGCGTAGGCCGGGGACCGTCGTCCAGGTGGCCCACAGGTGAAGCTTCGATCCAGCCACCATTACTGATCAGATGACCAGCTTCCCAGCCCCAGACCTCGACGTAGTCGGGTATACCATCTTCGTCTGAGTCGGGGTTACAGGGGTTGGTCTCCAACCAGGTCTCGTGCCAGTCGATGATACCATCCTGCGCATGGGCGGGGATGGGCATCATGACGCCGCTGACGGGATCTTCCATCATACCGTTGTCGCCACTGATGATGGCGTCGGTGTTCAGAGGATCAAAGCTGCCGTCGCGTAGTACAGCCTCACCTTCCCAGAGCTGGACCTGGCCGTCGCCGTTCACGTCGAACCAGCCATCGGCCATACCGTCGTTATCGGTGTCACCGTTCCAGGGGACGTAACAGCCGAGCGGGCTGTTGGCCTCGTCGCCATCGTCGATGCCGTCGTTGTCCGAGTCCATGTTCAACGGATCGGTTTCCAGCCAATTCTCAGGATCGGGGTAGATACCACCGGCTATGCCGTTGTCATCGGCGGGATTGGTTGTCCAGATTCGGTCAAACCCACCAGTTTCGTAAAAGGATGGTGGTGGAGCAGGTGGTGGTGCAAAGGGAGGTAGTTCATCGCCACGGATCCTGCCGTTGAAGGCATTTCCTGTAGTGATTACAGCCAACGGATAGGGATAGTTACCCTGACCCAGAGGAGCGACGACTGCAGTACTGTCAAAGTCCTCACCTTCCCAGGCCTGGCGTTCGCCGTCGTAGGAGGGTGAAGTCATGTCCTGGGCAGCCAGGTCGCGATCCCAACCGTCGATCCAGCCGTCAGGCAGGCCGTCAGCATCGGAATCCTGGTCGAGGGCGTTACGATTGCCGTCGCCGTCGCAATCCCAGGCTGCGAGATCCAGGCGGTAGGTGCGGGTGCCGCAGTCGAAGGTCTCGTAGAAGCGCACCTCGGTGCCGTCGTCTACGCGGTCTCCGTCACTGCCTCTGTCGCTGTCCCACCACATGGGCCAGGTTTCCTGGTCGTTCATGACGCCGTAGGGCTCGCTGACGTCTTCGCCGATCAGGGTGATCAAACCGGTGTTATCCTCGAGGAAGTCGAGCTCATTGTCATCCGGTTCGAGATAACCGGCATCACCCGGGCACAGACCGTCGTTGCCACAGTCATCGACAACGCCGTCTCTGTTACAGCCTGTTGCCAGTGCGGAGGTGATATCGCCGTCACAGAGCAGGTCGCCGTCGGAGTCGGGATCCAGAGCGGGGCGATCACCGTCGGGATTCAGAACGGCTGTTACAGGATCACGGTCGATGTCGGTATCGTTCCTCAATTGGGCGCCAGTGTTCCAAGGGCTACTGTAGAAGGGAGCCTCGTAGCCATTGTACTCGGTCGCATCCCAGATGGTGTCTCTATCGGAGTCGGGATCACAGGCATTGGTTTCCTGGCGTGAGCCAGTATTCCAGTCGCCGCCGCCGGCTCTCCAGAAGCCGCCGCCTTGATCAGCATGTCTAGGATATCCGTGGAAGAATGCGCTATCCACGTCCTCACCGGGCTGGTCGTCGTCGTCGGGATCGTTAACTACATCGCCGTCGCCGTCGTCATCCAGATCGTCGTTGGGGCCGTCGAAGCCATCCCAGGGGATGAAGCCGATGAAATTGGCAGTGGGGAATTCGCCACCAAGAGGCGTACCAAAGCCAACGTCGAGTCCCACGGCGTCGACATCGAAGAAGCCGTCATACAGCTCGTCGCCGTCCACGTCGACGTTGACGCCGATCAAGGCGCGGTTTGCATTGGTATCGTCATCGCTGCCGCTGGCAGCCACGCGACATTCTTCACGTCTACCCATCCAGTCAACTTCGACGAAGTCGTAGAGGCCGTCGTCGTCGGTGTCACTGTCGAGGGGATTGGTTTCGCTGACGCCACGCTCGGCGGTGTCGACGTCGTCGTCGAGATCCTCACCAAGGTCGCGAGCATCAGGCCGGGGGGGCTGATTATGATCGGGTACGCAGTTGGCCGGGCCAAAGGCGTTCAGGTTGGAGCCGTCGCACAACCAGTCACCGTCGGTGTCGGGATTGCGCGGGTCGGTCTCGGTCCACTCCTCGGGGCTTTCCTTGATGCCATCAAGATCTTTGTCGACGCCATCGAGGTTGTTGTCGCCGTCATCGAAGGGAACTTCCTGGCCGGGGCCGGGACCATCATCTTCATTGGCATCCAGCACGCCGTCGCCATCCAGGTCTTCGGCGATATCCCAGCGGAAGTCGCCATCGACGTCACCGGCAATAGCGCCGTCACGATCAAGGTCTTCGCCGCCGCCACAGATGTAGTCATCGGGCAGGCCGAACTGCGCCTTGCCTGAGTCGAGGTCGAACATCTTGTAGCCATCATTGTACATCTGAATGGACAAGATGATGGGGTTTTCGTACCCTTGAGGAGGAGGTCCTGCGGGTGAGAAGTTTATTGTAGGAGGTGACGGGTCCCCGTAGATGCCGGGGAATACGAAGCCGCTGGCAGCATAGACGCCGTCAGGATCGTCTACGACATAGTTAAGGTCACCGTCGCAGAGGCCGTCCCAGTCGGTGTCGGGGTTGAGCCAGCATGTTTCGCCGGCGGGACCGGGACCGAGATGACAGGCGCCATCAAGGTCTGCATCCTCGATGAAGGAGGGCAGGCCGTCGAAGTCATGGTCGGCTAACTGGTCGTCCAGTCTCCAGTTGGGAAGCATATTCCAGCCGTTTCTGTCCCACGTATTGGGGTCAGAGCCGTACTCGAGATTATCGGGTACGCCGCCGAGGTCAGTGTCTTCGACACAGGCCTGGGTAGCATCAGCGCCGTCGCCTACTGTCTGGAAGCGGTACCAGGGATCGTCGCCGTCCCATTCGATGGCAGGGGGATTCGCGACATCGCCGGGGGCCAGCTCAGGCAGTATCGGCAGGGGCTCTAGGCCATCTTCGCCTTTATATTCTGTGAGGTTGCTGAGGGTGTCACCGTCGAGGTCCGGCGCGGGCCCATTGAACACACGAGGATGCATCTGGTTCGGCCCACAAGCATTGATAGTGGGTTCGTCAGGGTCCTGCACGCCGTCGCCGTCGGTATCGATGTACGCGGGATAGCTCTTGTTCCAGTACTCGTAGCCGTCGATAAAGCGGTCAGGAGGATCTGGCGCACCTGCCGCACCAGTGAAGGCCGGTTCCCAGAACTCCCTGGTGTCATTCAAGTTGACGTCTTCACCGTCACTATTAGGATTACAGGGGCTGGTGTCGTCGCCGTGCATCCAGATTGGGGTATCATAGGGCGCGACATTTCCCCAGTTTTGGTCGCGATCCACCGAATCTGGCGGGGCTACGCCATCGACGCCGAGGAATTCCTGGTAGTTGCTGGCGGCATCGCCGTCAAAATCGTCGGCAGCATCGTTGACCATGGGGTTCAAGACGCCTGAGCGCTGGTAGTCGCCATTTGCGTCCTTATCATGGACAGGGCAGAAACCATTGGCGTAGATATTGCCACCACCTGCCGGACCTGTACGGAAGTTACTGTGAAGCACCAGGAAGGGCGAGAATGCCATCTCCCAGCCGTCCCACATACCGTCGTCGTCAGTGTCCGTGTCGCAGGGGTTCATGACGTTGACCAGACCGTCGAGATTATAGTCAAGCCATTTGTCAGTAGGTTGTGGGTCCTTGATTGTGTTAGCATTCAGGTCGATCCACTCGCCCATGTATTCCTGCCAGTTAGGTACCAGGTCCCCATCTTCGTCTTCATACTTGTCGGTAAATTCTGTGGGATCCATACAAGTATAGACGGATTCGTACAAGTCGTCGAAAAAGTCACCTTCGGAATTGACTTTTCGGGGATCACTCTCGGTACCGTCCAATTCACCATCCAGGTCCAGGTCTTCGCCTTCCCATTCCTGCTTCTGGCCGTCAGCGCTTATTGGGATGTGCAGATAGCCGTAGGGGGCTACATCCCAGCCGTCGATCCAGCCGTCAGGCAGACCGTCGCCATCGGTGTCGTTGGTCGTCGGGTCTGTTTCTGGATACGGTGCTGGGTGGCCCGCATCGAGAACACCATCGCGGTCCTTGTCTTCACCACCGCGGTTAATCTTCTGTCCATCCCATACGGGGTCTCCCCGGGTATAGTCCCGACAACCTGGGGTAGGATCTGGAAATGTGAAAAAACCATCGGCGTTCAGGTCGTCGGCGTCGGGGCCATCACAGAGGCCGTCACCATCGGTGTCTGGCGTGTTGGGGTCGGTCTCGCCGACGATGAGATCAAGCGAGCCGTTGGCGTTCAGATCCTCGCCATATTCACACCCACCGACGTAACCGACACCAAATGTCTGGTTACCGAGGTTTGGACCATCGCAGAGACCGTCACCGTCGCTGTCTGCGTTCGTGTCGTCAGGGTCAATGCCGCTGTGCAAGCCATCTCCATCCACGTCAGCAAGGATCGCGTCAGGTGAAACGCCCTCTTGGGCGAGTGCTGTACCGGCAAAGACCACAAACGAAAGTATTAGAATGAGCAGTACGCCCATCCATTTAGTTTTTGAGTGCATGTTACCTTTCTCCTCCGAAAAGGAAAGAATGTAGGTAAAGAGTCGATGTTCAACATCCGTTGTCTGTTCCTCCCCTACCCTTTCTTCCGCCGACTGTACACCATAGAAACGGGTGTCCTGCAGGGGAATCGAGGTCGGTTCAGATAAAACAATCGGACTGCCGTAGAAATAAGCTCTTGTCTCCTAATCGATACTCTCACCTCCTGTATGGGTGGGCCGGCCTCCGCACTACACAGCTCCAGCCGGCTGAGAATTGTTAGCAATCTGACGATTTGAGAATGTTAGCATACGGTGTGAAGTAGTGTCAAAGTCGCCAGCGCTTTCACGAAAATGCCGGAAGATGCAACCCGCGTGGGCGCTTCTTCGTTGACTTAGTCGTTGTGACGCAACGTATCCTTCGCGTTTTGCGGGAAAATGGAAAAACCCACAGAGAACGCTTTCGCCGCGTTGACTATGCCGTCTAGGTTGTTTGTCGTTTTGCGGCTATCGATCCTTCGCCCTTTTGCCTTTGATTGTTGAATATTGGCTCTGTATGCAGAAATTTTAAGGTTGCGAAGGGATTTTGGCGATGATTCCCGGGTAGATTTTTGCGCTGTAGCTACCAGGGTAGCCTGTAATGATGTTTTTCAGGGTCAGGTTGTGATCTTTTAAGGTACACGCCGGGGCACGCACCGGGTTGTAGGTGCACAACGGGATGAAGGTACGCGCCGGGGCACACACCGGGATGAGGGTACACACCGGAGCACACACCGGGATGAGGGTACACACCGGAGCACACACCGGGATGAGGGTACACG
>JAAENG010000251.1 GCA_024224665.1 Chloroflexota bacterium
ACGCGTGGACGCGTGGACGCGTGGACGCGTGGTCGCGTGGTCGCGTGGTCGCGTGGTCGCGTGGTCGCGTGGTCGCGTGGTCGCGTGGTCGCGTGGTCGCGTGGTCGCGTGGTCGCGTGGTCGCGTGGTCGGGTGGTCGCGTGGTCGGGTGGTCGGGTGGTCAGAAGCACCTGGTTATCGAGCGTATGGGGATTGTGAAGACGTGAAACGTGACGTCCTCTTGCCGGGTCGTCGTTCACATTGGATCATTTGGAATTTGCGTGGCTTCTGTTAGAAAGGCGTGGTTCGTCAGCACAACGATCACGCAACACGCAACACGCAACACGTATCACGAATCTGCGTACGCCCGCTGAACCTCTTCGGCGATGATCTGGATACCCTCTTCGACAACCGCCGATTCCTGGGCGTAGCTCATGCGGATGCATTCATGGGTGTGTTGCCACGGTTCAGCCAGGCCGGGGAAGAAATAATGGCCGGGTACCACAATCACCCCCCGAGCTTTGAGCCGATCATAGAGGGTGGCACAGGTGGTGGGGAAGTGAGGGAACCAAAGCCAGAGGAAGAACGCGCCTTCGGGTTTATGGATATGGCAGGGCGTATCGCCCATGTACTGGCGCACCCAGGCCACTGCCTGCTCGGCCTTTTCCTCGTAAAATGGTTGGATGACATCACGACTTAATTCCAGGATTTCGCCACTTTGTACGATATCCAAAGCCATGGCTGCGCCGATATTACCCGGCGCCAGGCTGATCACGGCATTCATGGCCGAGACCGCCCGGATGACCTCGGGATTGGCGATGATGATGCCGGTGCGAGCGCCGGGCAAGCCCAGCTTGGACAAACTCATGCAGAGGACGATATGATCATCCCAAGTCAGCGTGACGTCAGAAAAGATGATGCTGGGAAAGGGATTGCCATAAGCATTGTCGATGATAAAGGGGATGTCGTGGTCATGAGCCAGTTTGCTGAGCTTGGCAACCTCGTCATCGGTCAAGACATTGCCCGTGGGATTAGTGGGGCGGGAAACACAAATGGCGCCGATGTGATCGTCAACCGTTATGGCGTCAAAATCGACATGATATTTGAAGAGCCTGTCATCAATGTGTTCGATTTCGGGTCTAGCAGCGACAAACAAGTCCCCTTCGAATCCTGCGTCAGCATAGCCGATATATTCGGGCGCCAAGGGCAGCAGTATCTGGCGATAAGAGCCGTCTGCAAATGCGCCACCAAAAAGGTTGAACAGATAGAAAAACGCCGTCTGGCTACCATTGGTCAGGGCGATGTTCTCTGGCCCTATCTCCCAGCCATAAGTGCGTTGCAGGAGCTCGGCCAGCGCCTTCCCAAAGGCGGTATTTCCCTCGGGGGGCGCGTAATCTCCGACTACCCGTTCAAATACACCCTCGTCGAGCAACATATCATGCATGCGCTGTCGTAGCTTGGTCTGCATAGCCGGGATATAGGCAGGGTTCCCGCCCCCCAACATGATCACCTTCTCGCTACCTGCCAGAGCTTTTCCCAGATCATCCATAAGCTGCAGAATACCAAGATTATCACTAAATTTTTCACCGAATCGAGAAAACTGCATTACCTGGCTCCAGTATCCTTATGATTAAACGTCGAAAACAGCCAGTATAATTCCGAATAAATCCCTTGACAACCTTTCGGTGGTTATGGGGTGTGCGTGAGTATTTCAGATAGGCATAATAATTAACAATCAATTCTCATTAACAATTAGTTATTCACAATTCATTATTAATTAGTTGTCAGCTATTCTAATAAAATGCCTCGGTTTTGCCTAATAATGCTCTTCATTGGATTGCACCTAAAATCTTGACGCACACCCGCAGTTTTGGATTCGTATCAGTCATCGTAATGCCGGAACTGACTCTGCTGTGCTGCCAGCATCGATTCTAAGGCTGCGGTAAACCCCTTCACAACCCTCGATTCATCCACTGTCAGCAAGTTCCTATCGCGCATCAACCAGGTACCGGCCACCATCACATCGCGCACATCGGCCGGTTCTGTGCACCAGACCAGGGAAGCGGCCAAGTTATGTGTGGGCGCAAAATGGGGGGCGGATGTGTCCACAACAATGAGATCAGCGGTATTATCTGGGATAAGAGCACCGGAAGAGTGAAAATTCAGGGCCTGGGCTCCATGGGGGCCTGCCATGTGCAAAGGAGCACATCCGGGAAGAAGTTCGGCGTCGCCGTGCGCTTGTCGTTGCATGAGTACGGCAAGACGCATTTCACGCCACATGTTGAGCGCTGTGTTACTACCGGCGCCATCTGTCCCCAATGCCACATTGATTCCGGAAGCCACCATCTCCGGAACTCTGGCCACGCCCATGCCATACTTCATGTGCGTGCTTGGACATACCACAACATTGACACGCTTGTTGGCCAATATCGCCAGATCGACATCGTTGGCATGGATGGCATGGGCGACAAGGGTATGTGTCTCGAATAGCCCTCGATGTGCCAAAAACTCGATGGGGCTCATATCATACGTGTCCAGCGAGGTCTGCACCTGTTCTGCGGTTTCAGCCGCATGGATGTGAATGCCAATATTCTCTCGTACGGCGACGGCGGCGGTTCGTGCTAGAAAGGTATCGGGACATTGGTAAGGGGAGTGGGGTCCGAAAAGTGCCCTGAGCCTGCCCGATGCTGCACCATCATACTGTTTGACGAAGGAGATCGTTTCGGGAATGCTGATGCCCACCTCTTGAGCTTCGCTCCCGAACACCGCCCATGCCAGGTTTGCCCGCATGCCAGACTCCTGGACGGCTTTGGCGACCTCATGCATATAAAAATAATGGTCGGCAAAGCCCACCACCCCCCCTCGAATCATCTCGATGATGGCAAGTAACGTTCCCCAATAGACCATGTCCGCTGATAGGGCAGATTCCAGTCGCCATATCCGTTCGTTGAACCAGCGATCGAGGGGCAAGTCTTCGGCATAGCCGCGGGCGAAGGTCATGGCAGCGTGTGTGTGAGCATTGTACAGCCCAGGCATCACCACAAGGCCTGCCAGGTCGTACCGTTCGTCGGCCATGAAATCCTCTGGAATATGCCCCACGCCCACGAGTGTGCCATCATCTATGGCAAGCGAAGCATCAGGTAGAATCTCGTCTTCTTCATTAAGGGTAACGACAGTGGCATGTTCCAAAAGCAGTTTAGGCATACATTCTCTCCGGTCGATCAGACTCGATAACGGGCTGCACCGAGCCATGGTTGATATCTCTCGGCATTATACGACAAAGGGAGGTGCTCAGACACGTTTATCCATCGAGTCGCGTTCAGATTACCCGCCCCCCATGGCGACAACCAGCTGACCGGTTCCAATACCGGGGCATTTATCCGGGGAAGTAATTCCAATTATGTACCGTGCACTCTCTTCACGGCCAAGTTTGGAACCGCTATCCAGGGAAGGGTGATGTTGACGCACAGCCTTATATATGATAAACCTGCTCAAGCGGTTGTATTTGCTTTCGATTCACGCCTACTTCTATGGAGGAGACCATGTCAGAACAGAAGAAATACGTACTACCAGAAAGTGAAATCCCCACAAGTTGGTACAATATTCAGGCAGATTTACCTGAGCCCCTACCGCCGGTCATACATCCGGGCACACTGCAGCCGATTGGGCCCGATGATCTGGCGCCTCTATTTCCAATGGCCTTGATTGCTCAGGAAGTCAGCCAAGAGCGCTACATCGATATCCCTGAACCGGTGCTTGATATCTATCGCATGTGGCGACCGACACCACTGATTCGGGCCACTCGCCTGGAAAAAGCATTGGGCACACCTGCACACATATACTACAAATATGAGGGTACCTCACCTGCCGGGTCACATAAACCCAATACAGCAGTTGCACAGGCTTTCTACAATAAAGCTGAGGGCGTCAATGCCCTGACCACCGAGACAGGCGCCGGCCAATGGGGTAGCGCCCTATCAATGGCGTGTAACTGGTTTGATATCGAATGTGAAGTGTACATGGTAAAGATATCCTACCAACACAAACCTTACCGCCGCAGTCTGATGCAGACCTTTGGCGCCAGTGTCACGGCCAGTCCATCAGATACCACGAATGCCGGTCGGGCTATTCTCGAGCAAGATGCTGATTCGCCCGGGTCGTTGGGCATAGCTATATCTGAGGCTGTCGAGGTGGCGGCAACCAGTGGTGGGGCCAAGAAGTACTCTTTGGGTTCCGTACTCAACCATGTGATGCTTCATCAGACGGTTGTGGGTGAGGAAGTGGTAAAACAGATGGAGATGGCTGATGAATATCCAGACGTGATGATCGGATGTGTCGGTGGCGGTTCCAACTTTGCCGGCTTCGTTCTGCCTTTTGTGCGCGAAAACCTGGTAAATGGCAAGAATACCCGGTTTGTAGCGGTAGAGCCCACTGCGACTCCAAGCCTGACCAAAGGCCAGTATGTCTACGATTTTGGCGATACCGGGCAGATGACGCCTTTGATTAAGATGTACACGCTGGGGCACTCATTCATTCCTGCGCCCATCCACGCCGGTGGTTTGAGATATCATGGCATGGCCCCCATCGTCTGTCATCTTTATGATTTGGGACTTATCGAAGCGGTTGCAGTTCCGCAAAATCCCGTTTTCGAAGCTGCCGTCCTCTTCGCCCAGGCCGAGGGCATTATTCCTGCACCTGAGACTGCGCACGCTGTTCGTACGGCTATCGATGAAGCGTTGCTCTGCAAGGAGAGCGGTGAAGAAAAAGTGATCGTGTTCAACCTGAGTGGGCATGGGCATTTCGATATGGCGTCTTACGATGCATACTTCACTGGCACGCTGCCGGACTACGAGTATCCAGAAGATGAGGTCGAGCGCGCGCTCGCGGGTCTTCCTCAGATCGCATAAGTGCGACACGCAGTTGCGTATTGCGTGGTGCGTGGTGGTTGTGCTAACGAACCACGTCTTTCTAGTAGGAGCCGCGCACATTCCGAAAGAGCCTTAATTATGAAGGCCCGCCGTCTAGTGACGGGTCTTTTTCTTGTCTGCATGTAACTACTATGTCACTGTAGGGAAATAGCTTCTCAATGCCCAAATCATCAAAGATTGCGCAGAGTGCACAGATTCTTAGGCTTTAATCTGCGTGAATCTGTGCAATCTTTGATTAAACGAAGGCCGGTTTGGTAGTAGCGTCTGCTTTAAATGTATCGAGCCATTCGATCGCCGGCCATTCAGTGGCAGAGCGCAAGAATTGACACTACTGTAGCCCCATGGTTATCATCGACCAGTCAACCATTGTGTATCTGTCCGGCAATCATTTTGAGAGGTAGGATGATGAACCACGTCGTAAATTCTGCAGTCGCGAGAGTTCTCTTTGCTTTTCTGACTGTGCTGGCAAGTTTTGGCGCCGCTAGCGCCTCTGCCGATCCGCCACCGGATCAAGTGACAGTCGAGCCAGTTGTCACTGATCTGCAATTCGTGACCGCCATAGCGATCGCGGCAGATGGCGACCTGTATTTGGCGGAAAATAATACCAAAAGAATCAAGATCTACGATCCATCTGGTACCCTTTTGGGATATATTCCAATTCCCGGCAGCCAGGAGAGTAGGGTTGGTGCTGTTCTGGGTTTAGCGCTAGATCCCGACTACCCTTCTATTCCCTACCTTTATGTGCACTTTCTCGACCGCGTCGCCTGGTCGAACATGCTCATTCGATTTCGCTGGGAACAGGCTGTGATCAGCGATATCTCTACACTGATGGACATACCCCTGCCCTACAACGAAGAGGATCCTGACAACCCCTGTCTAGATCACAATGGCGGGCATATCACATTCGACCGCAAGGGTGCAGTGCTGATGGGAATGGGTGACAATTGCCGAGGGGATCTGGTCGATGATCTCGGAAATCCCCAGGGTTCTATTTTGCGAGTGAATCGAGAAACAGGCGAGGCCCTGCTCGATAACCCCTTCTACGATGGCGACGGCCCAAACGATGATCGCATATGGGCGAAAGGACAGCGCAATCCCTTTGGACTGACTACCGATCCAGCCACCGGACGAATCTGGTCGTCGGACAATGGTCCTGGCTGTGCTGATGAGCTAAACGTAATTGTCTCCGGAGCGCATTATGGCTGGCCACATAGCAGTACAAACTATTTTACATGTCTCGATCCTGGTTCTGGGTATAGGGCGCCTGCCTGGCAGTGGGACAAAACGATAGGCCCGACCGGCATCTCAGCCTATCATGGACACATCGGTTCACAGTGGCAGAACAGCCTCTTCATGTGCGACTGGAATACGTCGGTATTGCGCAGACTGCAATTGAATGCAGCACGCGACGCCATCATCGCCGAGGAAGAACTCGACCTTTCGCCGGCTGAATGCCTCCTCGATGTTGCCTCTGGGCCAGACGGCAACCTCTATATCGCAGATACTGAGGCGATTTATCGAGTTGTTAGCCTACCTATGTGGCTACCATTGATGCTCTTGCAATAACACATGTTTCAGCAGCTGCTGTTCTCGCTCATTGCCGCAGTCATCCCAACCATTATCTATATCTATCTGATCTGGTGGTGCGATCGCTATGAGCGCGAGCCGGATTGGCTACTGCTGACTGCATTTGTTTGGGGCGCAATACCTGCCATCTTGTTGTCGATCGTGGCAGAGCTGGCGTTGCAGGAGCCCTTCGACCTCTTGGCATTGGGTATTTCTGGCAGTATGGCACAAGTGTTTTTGATATCACCCGTGGTCGAGGAACTGGCTAAAGGTCTGGCACTAGCAGGTCTCTTCTTGTTTTTTCGGTCTGAGATCGATGGCGTGTTGGATGGCATTGTCTATGGGGCCCTTGTAGGGGCTGGATTCGCGATGAGCGAAAACTTCTTCTACTTCATTGCGACCGACGCTCTCGACGAACAGCTGATACTTGCACCGATACGATCGATTGTGTTTGGGCTGAATCATTCATTCTATACGGCGATCACCGGAGCGGCTTTTGGTTACGTAGCGCTACGCAAAAAAGGTTGGCACACCTGGTTCGCGCCGGTAGGCGGACTTGTTCTGGCTATATTTGCACATATGTTGCACAACGTGACAACATATCTGGCAAGTGATTACCCAGCGATGATGGTGCTAAGTCTATTGCTGAGTTGGGGAGGGATTTTTATCCTCATTGCTATTATCGGGCTGGCGCAGAAGCAAGAGAACTACTGGATAAGAGCCCACTTAGCAGATGAGGTGCCGTATACGCTCAGCCAAGAACACTACATACTTGTGCAAGAAAGAGCTCAACGGTTTGGGAGGGTTCAGGCCATGCTCAAGGGAAAAAGCCGCTCACGTGTCTGGCTTGAAACGGATATGCATCGTAAAGCGACAGAACTGGCTTTTCGTAAGCACAGATTGATGCGGCTTGGGGAAGAAGCAGATCCAAACCTGAGCCCGGAGATAATCAGGCTTCGCAGCGAGGTCGCCGAATTGGACAGGAGGCTGCTGCACGATTCATCTGTAAGAAGCAGTTAGGCAATGGCGTGGATTATTAGTATCATAGAACGACACGATTACGGGCTCAGGCTTTTTAGCTCATTCATCAATGATCCCCCGAAAGCTGGAGAAATACACAACCATGAAACAACGAATCATCTTGACGCTGATGGTCCTATCACTCTTGTTACCCCTGTCTGCTTGCGGTGGCGACGACGATGAAGAACCCACCGTGGCGCCTGCTGCTGCAACCGTGCTACCCGAGGCGCCCTCCGATACACCTACCCCCAGGCCAACTGCTACACCCACACCCACACCCACACCCACACCCACACCCACACCGACTCCTACCGAAATACCTGCCTTTGATTCGCCACTGCCACCCTCACCGAGACCTACACCGTAGCTGTGCTAGCAAACGGCTAATACAAAAGCGGCATAAAGAAGGAGGCAGTTTGTAGT
>JAAENG010000252.1 GCA_024224665.1 Chloroflexota bacterium
GAAAGAATCGCTGGTGGTATACTATTCATGGATAGCCTTTGCCTTGTGGGTGTGTGGCTGCAACCTGATCATCCCACAAAGTGGGCCTATCTGTAAATTCTTCCTGCACCCTTTTGCTGCTGAATTCTGCAACACTCTCACTGAGGGATTGAAACTTGTCACGGTGTGAGTAAAAGGCAACACGGCGAAGCGCCTGACTTCCATTTTCGACTCCTTGCTTCAAGAATTTTACACTGATTTCCTCTTACAAAGTGTCTCTCTCTGTGTTTGTCAAGCGAAAACCCGCCCACTTACACCTCACAAAATGTGACAATCGCTTAGAAGCTGATCCATACTGCTAGGCGGTGATGCGGATCACCCTTTGAACGCCTCGGCATGGTTTGCAAATCGCCCGTGCCCGCCATTTCTGTGAGGGCTATCGTGCTAAGTACCCCTTTCTGGACCGACCTTTATCCTCGCCCCAACGATCTACCTGTCTCAACTGACTTGCCGGACCGCGTCGATGTTGCCATTGTGGGCGGTGGCTATTCCGGCCTATCCGCCGCCATCGAACTGGCCGGGAGCGGCGCCAGCGTGGCTGTGTTGGAGCGACACACCCTGGGCTGGGGGGCCAGCTCGCGCAACGGAGGTCTGGCCACGCCCGGGATCAAACAATCGCTCGAGACCATGGTCAAATGGTATGGGCTGGAGCTAGCGCGCCAGTTCTGGCAGGCCTCACTCGATGCTATCGATCTGGTCGAGGAACTTGTAGAAACCGAAGATATCGACTGTGACTGGCAACGAAAGGGGCATGTCTATCTCGCCTGCAAGCCCTCACATTTCGCAGCGATGCAAACAAAAGCCCGCTGGTATGGTAGTGAGTTCGGCCACAATGTCCAGATCGTTCCTCCAGATCAACTGCGTGACGAGATCGGATCAGATGCCTATTACGGTGGCCTTGCTGACGCCTACAGCGGCGGCCTGCAACCGGCAAAATATGTGTTCGGACTGGCGAAGGCAGCGGCCCGCCATGGGGCGTTGTTGTACGAAAATACGGAGGTACAGGAGATTGAACGGGATAATAGCAGCTTCAATGCGAAAACAGCCCAAGGTGTTCTCCAGGCCAAGGATGTCCTCATTGCAACCAACGGCTACACAGATCGCCTTCTCCCCGACCTGAAACCATGCATCTTCCCCGTAGGTAGTTACATCATCGTCACCGATCCCTTGCCCGAGGAATTGCAGCAGGAACTCAGTCCCAAAGGCCGGGTATTCTACAATTCGATGAATTTCCTCAACTATTTCCGCCTCACGCCTGATGGCCGTATGCTGTGGGGTGGGCGCAACAACCTCAGCACCGGCCTCGATCTTGCCGAAAGCGCTCGCATTCTACATGCGCAGATGAGCGAGATCTTCCCCCAACTGCGAGAGTATCCGCCCGCCTATTCCTGGAGCGGGCAACTAGGCCTGACCTGGGATCTCATGCCCCACATCGGGCGTTTCCATGGCGTGCACTACGCATTGGGGTATGGCGGGCACGGCGTCTCGATTGCCACCTATGTGGGCAGAGAAGCGGGCATGATGCTAAACGGACGCAAATCCCACAGCCCCTTTGCCGAGATCGATCATCCCACCCGTTTTTTCTATCGCAACCGCCCCTGGTTCCTACCTTTCGCAGCTCAATACTTCCGCGTACTCGACCGCTTTTCTTGAACCCCACCTGATCGGGAATCTATCCAGAGTAGTTCGACAGGATTTCGTGTGGACCAGATAAACACAGCATACACGTTGCCGATGCTGTCGGTGTCTTCGAGGATGATTACGCTCTTACTGTAGACGACGAACATCCTCATGAAGATCGGTTCATTACAATTGGTCGAGATTTTTTATCCCGCGTTTTAGTCGTTGTCTATACCTGGCGCGGCAATCGCATTCGGACTATTTCAGCACGAAAAGCTGTACGCCAAGAGCGTGACTTCTATAAAGGATAAATGATGAAACCAGAATACGATTTTAGTGCCGGTAAGCGAGGTGCGGTTGTGCCCTCGGCGCCTGGAAAAACCAGCGTCACCATACGTATCGACAACGATATCTTGGCCTGGTTTCGGGATGAGGTAGACGCCGCCGGTGGCGGAAATTACCAGACACTTATCAATCAGGCGTTAAGGGATCACATTGCTCAAGAGTGGGAGCCTTTAGAGTTGGCGTTGCGGCGAGTGTTGAGAGAAGAACTGCCGACCTATCTCGATTCGCAATCGAAATCGGAGTGATTTGCGTATTGCGATGATGTGGGCTGGGGTTTTTCGTCATTTGCAGAGGCAAAAATATTGGGACTTTTCTATTTTACTCTGGTAGAGTCAGCCATATGATGTCGCCACCAATTTCATTCAGCACGAATCTCGCAATTTGGCTCGGTATTGCTCTATATATGCTGTTTTTATTTGGTCCAGACGTATACCTTGAGAGGAAGATAGGTACGATATTCGAAGATGACTTGGTTGCTTTAAGCTCTGCATACGAAGGCATTTGGAAACGGTATCTCAAATTTTCGGTCTTATGGTATCCATTGTTTGCGCTGTTGATACTGATAGCGTTTGTCTCTGAGCATTACGTCATCGTAATGGGCGGCATATTTATGCCATCAATCAAATTGATCCCCTCTTTGTTTGCCTTAAAGACCGGCGCCTATCCAATCTTGACGAGAAGTCTCGGTCGTTCTTGGTACATCTACGAAGAAGACCCCTCTAGAATTCGCAGATTCTCAAGGTGGCAGATTATTATCTATGGAGCAACTGCCGTAAGTGTACCTATCTATTTGATCATTCAGACACTATTCAGCTGACAAAGGGAACGGTGAAGGCTCATGAGACAATTGTGGATATACGGGCAATCATACGCCGGTTCCGACCGCGCCCGCCCGGTGATCGACCCCGCCACCGAACAAGCAATAGGCGAAGTGGGCTGGGGCACGATGGAGGATGCTGAACAAGCTGTTGCAGCGGCAAAGGCCGCCTTCCCTGGCTGGCGCAAGCTGCCCGCACCTGATCGCACTGCCATGTTGCACGAGGTGGCGCGCAAACTACGGGCCAACCTCGAACAGATCGCCACCGAACTGACACTGGAAACCGGCCGAGCTATCGCCAAAAACTGTGGTTATGTCGAGTGGTCGGCGCAAGCGTTTGATTATTACGCCCAGATCTCGCGCAACACACGTGGCCGTGTCATCCCCTCACCCGAGGCCGGACAGCTCTCTATGGTGCTGAAAGTGCCCCTGGGCGTGGTGGCGGCTATCGTGCCTTGGAACTATCCCCTCCTGCTCCTGGCCTGGAAAGCAGCCCCGGCTCTGGCTGCCGGCAACACTTTGGTGATCAAACCGGCCGGCTTTACGCCCTGGACCACGTTGGGGCTATCGCGGATCTTCGACCATCTGCCACCAGGTGTGGTCAACATCGTCAGCGGCTCCGGCAGCCGTGTGGGCGACTACCTGGTCACGCACCCCGATGTGCGTATGATCGCCTTCACCGGCAGCACGGAGGTCGGCCAACAGATCATGCGCAAAGCCGCCGATGACATCAAACATGTGCATTTGGAATTGGGCGGCAAGGACCCGCTGATCGTGCTGGCCGACGCCGATCTCGAAGCTGCTGCGCGCGCGGCCGTGTGGGGCGGATTTCTCAACGCCGGCCAGGTTTGCACCTCCGTCGAACGAGTTTATGTCGAACAATCGATCTACGAACCTTTCAGCGAACGCGTGGTCGATATCACCCAAAAACTGTTGGTGGGCCCTGGCATCGATCCTGAAAACGAGGTCACCCCCATGATCCGGCCCAGCGAACGGGCGGCAGTGGACCAACAGGTGCAAGCTGCCGTCGCTGCAGGCGCCGAACTCCTCAGCGGCGGATTCATCCCCGATCGGCCGGCCAAAGGTTACTATTACGCCCCCACCGTGTTGGTGGGTGTGGCCGAGCACATGGCCGTCATGCAAGAAGAGACCTTCGGACCGGTGTTGCCGATAGCCCCGGTACAAGACTTCGATGAAGCGCTGGCGCGAGCCAACGCCTCTCGCTATGGTCTGGGTGCAACCCTTTTCACCAATGACCCTAAAAAGGTGTTGCAATACATGGAGGAGATAGAGGCCGGTAATGTTTGGATCAACGATCCCCTGATCGACAATGTCGCCGGTCCCTTTGGGGGCATGAAGCGCTCTGGTTTGGGACGAGAACTGGGCGAAGAGGGTCTGGAAGATTTCTACGAAACCAAGCATGTCCATTGGGAAGTCGAGGGGCGGATGAAGTCTTGGTGGTATCCGTGGACGGAGTAGAGGTCGGTGGTCGGTGGTCGGAGATCGGAGGTCAGAGATTGGAAAGTGAAGAGTGAGGATAATGGACCCGAGATGTGAAGTTGGAGGTTTCGTTTTTCGCCCCGCACGTGCGTCCGATGCGGCGGCGCTGACGGAGCTCGCGCATGCCTCGAAACGCCATTGGGGCTACGATGAGGAATGGATAACGCTCTGGCAGGACGATCTGACATTTACGCCGGAGATCATTGCTAGTCAGATCGTGCATGTTGCAGAACAAGATAGCGGGATCGTTGGTGTTTTGGCGCTGTCTCATGCAGACGACCAGGCGGAACTACAAGCTTTGTGGGTGCATCCAGATGTAATCGGCCGAGGTCTCGGTGGTGAACTCTTCCGCCGGGCAGTTGATCTGACTCAGACGTTTGGTGCTACATCTCTTACCATTGTTTCTGACCCACACGCCGAAGCATTCTATCGGCACATGGGTGCAGTACCTATAGGAATCACCCCTTCCAAACCGGCGGGACGATTCCTGCCCGTCCTGGCCTATTCGCTGACCAGCGAGGGGGCGTGAAGGATGGGTATTGTTGCCGGTTCCCTTAGTTTTCGATTTGAGAAAGGCATCTCACAGGAGGGGATTCCATGCACCTATGGCGACGACTGCCAGGAATAGTAATCATCAGTTTACTTATTGTAATAGGGAGCACAGCGCTGCATCTACCTGATTCGAGAATACAGGCCGAATTCAATGAAAAATACCAGATATTCGTAGCCCTTATTGCAGTAAAAACCCATGTAAACATCGCCTCAACACCTGTCATAACCGCTACGGCAACTGCTAGACCGACAGCGACACCCTCCTTGGAAGTTACGCTTACACCTACACAAAGCCCCTCCGCGACCCAGACATCTTCACCTACCCCTAGCCCAAGCCACACACTCACCCCAAGTCAAAGTCCTACACTTTCCCCCACCCTCACCATTACTCCCACCCCTACCGCAACCCAGACAGCCTCACCTACCACTACCCCAAGCCGTACACTTACACCAAGCCCAACTCCGACACTTTCACCCTCCCCCACTACGACACCCTCTCCCACCGCAACCCAGACAGCTACGCCCTATCTCCATGAAACACTCACCGTTGCATGGCGTACCCTGAATGAGGGGTGGGCTGCACAGACGCACCCTGCAATTGCATACAATCCCGACTCAGATCGATTGTTCTTAGCCTGGGAAGATGGCCGAAATGACCCAGGCAACCACGTGGATACCTATGGTTTTGCAGATAACTCCGATATTTTTGCCAGGCAGTTCGATAGCAACGGTGTACATATCGGCGATGAAATCCCAATCGCCAATGATGGGCAATACTTAGAAGAAGAGAGATATGATAACGAGCAATGGCCGGCTGTCACCTATGCACATGATGATTTCGAGATCAGTTGGATGACCATCACCGACGATACCTTGGAACTTGGCGATCTAAAAACCAGCAGCTGTTATGACATCGCCGCCCGCACATATACAGAAACTACCAACCTGGTTGGCCCCAAATCACCTGATCTGGCAGGCTATACCGCGCCTCCATCGCTGATCGACCCTTGGGGCAACAGGTATGATTGGTCTTGCCAACATGAGCCAGAAAGTCATGCAGTGGGCGATGGCGCCTTTGTGCACATCTGGCACGATCATCGTGAACGCTTCGAACCTGCCGGGGACAATTGGGCTTCAAAAGACATTTATGCTCAACTCAGACGTGATGGCGATATTCTAATTCGCGGGGGGTTGCTGGTGTCACACGATACCGATCAAGAACGGCTTCCCTATCATCAAGAGAATCCGGATATCGCCGGTACTGAGAGCCAGATGCTCGTCGTCTGGGAAGATGAACGGCACACAGACGCAGACTACCCAGACAAAACTGGCTACCGTGACGTTTACGGACGTTTCCTCTACTGGCATGATTCGACGCTGACAACCGGCAGTGAAATCGAGCTGGCTTTGGGGATGAATGGGGACTATGCGTTATCGCATCCCAGCGTGGGGTACATGCCGCATCGTGATCTGTATGTGATCTTCTGGTCGAAGCGAACAGATCCGGCGGTGCTTGAATATACCGTGATCGCCTCAAATGGTGAAAGACTCCACGGCCCTGCGCTGATTCCCGATACGTCTGCAACGGTCAGCCACGTGCATGACATCGCCTGCTCGCAGGATCATTGCGTCATCGTCTATCGCAAAGGAGATGACACTAGAAACATGTATGTCAACAGTATGTCGGCCTCTGACTTTCAGTTCGATAACGAAATCAGGATAAGCGCTGAACGTGGACACCACACCTATCCCAAGATCCAGTTTGGCGAGCGGGTTGGGGATGCGACACAATTCTACACAGCGTATGTGGTTGGCAACACCGTTGCCATCGCCCGTTTAGACGTGCGACCCCTTGAATTGACAGCTACACCAACCCCCACGCCCCAGGTCGGCCGTTAGCACTACGTAGTATTCAACCTGAATTCGAAAGTGAATGGCGGTTCGTAGTAAGCGCTTATGAAGGTTAATTATTTATTTCGGTAATGTCTTCTTGCCAGGTCCGCCGGGGGATGAATCTCCCGGCTAGCAAACAGCGCCGGATCAATCCGGCTATCGGCTCGTTTTGTGACACTTTGGGTGTCAAATCAGCCCC
>JAAENG010000253.1 GCA_024224665.1 Chloroflexota bacterium
CCAAACCGCTGCGCGGCTCATGCGCCGCTGCTGCAGGCGTTAGGTGGCCTTCGTACAATGCGCGTATCACCTGAGCAATACAAAGTTTTTTCATGGAAGAAGTTCCTAATCGAAGTATAGGAAATATAAAGGCCCTGTTGAGAGCAGACACCCTCGCTGATTCTGTTGACTGGGATTGCTGATCTGGAGAAGTTCGCGCTGATTGATCCCAAAACTCTGTTCACTGTGTTTGGCATGCCATTCATATCCGCTCATTCCTGAACGAGAGTCCGCAGCAGTTCGTGCCACGCGTTTTTCAGTAGCGTCCTTGCTGATTTGGGGTTGTGGATTCGCTTCCTGCGAAAAGAGACAGGTTGGCAGGTGGCGCCCTGGTTGGCGGTACCGGGAGGGGCCGGGCAGGAGTTTCCTGTTCCTTCTTGCGAAGATGAGCCAGGATCCTGTCGATAGCCCCTCCGTCCCCTTTGTCTTCAATTTTGAATCTGACTTAAGTTGTACTAAGCTAGGGAAGTACTTTCCACCCGTTCACGCCCTCTTGAGTGTTAGTATTTCCCGGCAAGCAAATAGCCGCCACTAACAACAAGCGCACATCTGGAGACGCCATGATGCGCCACTTCTTTCAAGCCCTTCTTGCCATATTGTTCCTGTCATCGGGTACCCTCGGTTATACACAGTGTGATGGTGTCATTCCTGGCATGCATGAGTTCGCGGATGAGGGCGATGTGAATCTCGGTTTCGCCGTCAACAATTCCGATACCAACAATCCCGACCTTCTGGCAATTCTCCTTGCCAATGGCAACATGGTCGTGCCGGCCAATGCACTGAAGTTCGGGCCTCTACACCCCGAGCGCGATGTCTATAATTTTTCCTCTGCGGACCAGATCGTAGCCCTGGCCCAGGCCAACAGGATGACGGTTCGCGGGCATACCCTGGTCTGGCATCTGCAGGCGCCCGCGTGGCTGGATCCCGCATCGGGCTGGCTGGATCTCACTCCCCAGTGGCGTAAACGTTGGACTCGGGACGAACTGATAGAGGTCATGCGCGACCACATCCACACGGTCGTAGGGCACTACCGCGAGAACTTCCCCGGTGTGATAACGCAGTGGGATGTCGTCAACGAAGCTTTCCGGACAGATGGCTCGCGTCGACCGACCATCTGGCAACAGGTTATTGGCGATGACTACATCGAGTTAGCCTTCCGCTTTGCCCGGGAGGCCGATCCGGATGCCAAGCTCTACCTGAACGAATTCTATGACAGCTCCATCTCGCTGGGAGAGTTCGTTCTCGGGCGTGATCCCACCTACGAGAATTCCCTGGGGGCCAGTGCGGATAGATCAGATTGCTCCGACGTCCCTCGATGTGCAGCCGTCAGGGCTCTTGCCACGGATTTCGTACAAAGGGGAGTGCCTATTGATGGTATCGGTTTCATGGGGCACCACTTTGTCTTTAATGATGATTGGCCGTTTCCTGCCAACTATGAACGTTTGGCCGGTTGGACCAAGTCTTTAGGTCTGTCCTGGGCACTTACCGAGGTTGACGTGGGATTGCGCGGCAACGCCGTTGCCACCCCGGCGCAAGAACGCGACCAGGCCTTGCGCTTCGAGAAGATGGTTACGGCATGTATGAGGGCGGAGAACTGCGACACCGTTGTATTCTGGGCGCTGACCGATGCGGTCCACTGGCAGAGGAGCGATGAGTTCTGGGATTGGGCCACCCTGATACGTGACAATGGCGAGCCGAAGCTTGCTTATTGGCACGTATTTGCCGCTCTTGTCGAGCACATCAGAAGCCGCAGCGTAGAGGAGCGATGAGGGTACTGACGTTAACTCTTCCAAGCCGATGAAATCCAGCCCCCGATCTTAGGCTACCGCCCTGTTCTGACGAGTTAAATCCACAATGCTGAAGAAGGTATTGACAAGTGAACTTCACCTCGCCCAAAAAGTGGGAATCCCAGACAGGACTTCCTCTCCAATAGTGCCAGATGTGGGACCTGATGACACATTTCTAGTCGATC
>JAAENG010000254.1 GCA_024224665.1 Chloroflexota bacterium
ACTGGTGGCTGCTGTGAGACCGCAACCGCAAGTCACTATTCTGCCGGGCACGCCAAACAGTCAGTTCACAGAACGACGAAATGTGGTGTTGATGTGGTTAATCGCGACCATGTTGACGATGGAATGGGTCATCCGAAGATTGCATAGACTCGCCTAAACACGGTGTCATCTTGTTAAACGGTGTCATCTAGTTAACACGGTGTCATCTCATCAGAACCGCCAGCTGTCACATTCAGGCTGTCTGAACAAACAACCGTTTCCACAGAGCGCCACCTTCGTGCTGGCATTGATGGAGGCGATTTTTCTTACGTTCCAGATGATTTCATCCAGGCAAGCATCCGCCGTGGGGCGGATGCTCACTCGCTTGGCGCACCGACAGGGCTTTGGCAACTCAGGCATCCCTCGCCTAAGTTGCAGACAACCTGCCTGTGAGCGGTGACTACACCAGCGACTTGAGCTCCTCGATGACCTCTCGCAGTTTCGGCTTGAGGATTTCGTTGTCACACTCATTATCATTCAACTCCTCGCCCATGGTTGAGCGTTGATCCGCGAGATGCT
>JAAENG010000255.1 GCA_024224665.1 Chloroflexota bacterium
GGCCAACCCTGCCCTCAGGCTGGCTGGTGGCTAACGCCAGCCAAGGCCAACAGCCGCCGGCACTTCAAGTCTGGCGAAATCATGCCTGCGTTCGACGGCAGCAGCTATGGCTCCACGATCTGGCAGTGGGACATTGATCAGTCTGCTCCAAGCGCGTAATCGTCTGGCCGTCAGAATCTGAAGCCCGATGAATACGCTAAAGGCATGTCCGATGCATGGTTGTGGAGGAGACAACCCCAAGAGATTGGGTGATAAAGCGGCCTGCCATCTCAGCATAATGAGCAAAGAAGACTAAGCCATGCAAGTGCAAGACTTCCGAGCCGCACGTCGACAGAAATTTCTCTCCGAAGATTATTTCAAGCTCAATACTGAATTTATCCACAGCAACATTGCCTCTTCCCATAGGGCCATAGTTAATATCCGCTCGCAAGGTAGCTTGGAACCCGCGGGTCAATATGGGGTCTTCGAGGAGAAATTAAATCTCCTCAAATTAAGATACACGGCCGGTTGTGCGGTGGGTGAATTGCCGGCGCTCTACGCTGAAGTGTTGCAAGCATTTGAAAGCTGGAATGATGGCTATAGGGAATACGTCCGAGCGCTCGCCGTCGAAAGTGGCGATGACTTGCGCGAAGATGGTACTCCGGCGTACTTCGAAGATTTGTCGCAATTTCAACTGGTCATGGATATCACCAGCTTGGGCGTTTTGCTCGGGGATGGTGACGGCCTGCGTAAAATTGCCAAATGTGTAGAACGCTATCGAGGCACTGATCTCCTCTTCGAGTCGCTAGTCGAACGAGCCGTTACTGATCCACGCGACAACACCGATTTCTTCCACGTCGCGCCTTACGATCCGCTCATTGATGCCTACTATACGGTCGAGACCCCCAAAGAGGCCGAGGAAAAAATCAAGGAGTATTTGGATGGTTGGTACAAGAGCTTCGAAGGTGCGCCATGGCACAACGGCCATCTCCATGCAGTCGAGGGCGAGTACATGCCCTACTATGGCTACTGGGCTTTTGAAGCGGCCGCGATCTGCGTGCTGTACGACATTGACGACTCGTCTTTCCGCGATCATCTGCTCTACCCCAAGGATCTCGCCGACTGGGCACGCGCGAACCATTCGGTTGACCGACTCAGCCCCAACGCCGTACTCGGCACAGCGGGTAGCTGAGCGTTATCCTCTCTACTCGCAGGCGGGATCAGGTCGGCATCGCAAGATGGCCATCAACCAACGGCGTGCAGCACATCGCATTCATCATCTCTGAGTCAGACGAGACAACTGAATGTTCTGGCTTATCTATTTGGCCTTACCTATGTATGCCGGCGCAGAGGCGGCAATGTTGATTTGCACCGAATCCTGACCCAGGATTTGCATCGAAAACTGACC
>JAAENG010000256.1 GCA_024224665.1 Chloroflexota bacterium
AATATCCAATATCAAATACTGAAAACTCTGGAAGACTTTTTTGAACTATTCTTTACCCCCGTTTACACAGGTGCGAACGAGCAAAACCCCCCTGTATATGGGGGTGCGGACAGCCGTTTTAGACTTTTCCAGAGTTCTCAGATCAAATACCTGCACTCAAGGAGAAAAGAGAGCCCGTGCCTTTCTCTGCAATTGATTTAACATCTGTTCAGACATATTCTCTAAAGCAACGTTCGAGTCTAGTAGCGCTAGAAAATCTGGTAACGCCGGATATGCCAGCGCCGCTCTTCGACGATCAGGAACTGATCGAGGTGGCGGAGCGGATCGTTGCGGCCAGGCTGGCCGGTCGCCCGCTGATCTGGATGATGGGAGCCCACGTGGTGAAAAGAGGACTGGCCCCCCTCCTGATCGATCTCATGGAACGGGGCGTTATTACGCATTTAGCCAGCAACGGCGCCGCGCCGATCCACGATTTCGAGATCGCGATGATGGGCAATACCAGCGAGGATGTGGCTTCCAGTATCGAGGATGGCAGTTTTGGCATGGCCGAAGAGACCGGATCGTTCATGAATCGGGCCATTCGTGCAGGTGCTCGCAATGGCATGGGCATCGGCGAAGCGCTGGGCCACTGGATCGCCGGGGATTCACGATTTCACCATCGTGATCATAGCCTGGCCTACAACGCCTATCGCCTGGGCATTCCCTATACCGTTCATGTCGCCATCGGCTCGGACATCATCCATCAGCATCCTGAGTGCGATTTTGCCGCTTTGGGTTGGGCCAGCGGCCAGGACTTCAAGATCTTTACGGCGTCGGTGAGTCACCTGGAAGGAGGCGTGTTCTGTAATTTCGGCTCGGCGGTGATCGGTCCCGAGGTATTTTTGAAAGCCTTATCTATTGCCCGCAACCTGGGTCACACTGTCAGTGCCTTTACAACGGCCAATTTCGATCTGGTTCCTCTGGAACGGAACTACCGCCAGCCATCTGAGGATGGCCAGCCGACGTATTACTACCGGCCCAAGAAGAACATCGTCATCCGGCCCACGTCTATGGGCGGGCGTGGCTATCACATTGTCGGGGATCACCGAGACACTATTCCCAACCTCCATCACCTGGTTCTCGAGCAGTTGGGTGATGCATCCCCGCCACCTCCTCCTGTTCAGCGGCTGCCCGTTAGCGATGGATCTGCAGCGGTTATCGATACTTTGGCAAGCACTCATCCCGCCGCTGCAACCAGCCTGAAAAGGGCTATCGAACGCCAACCTGATCTGGAAATGGTGGCTGATGCGCTGGCGCAGAGCTTCCGCACAGTCCACACCAGTTTCATTAGCGGAGGAAGTCTTTATCTCTGTGGCAATGGCGGCAGCATGGCCGATGCCCTACACATCTCTGGAGAGTTGCTCAAAAGCTATGCTTATAGCCGTCCGCTGCCGCAGCGCCTTCACGCTCGTCTGGCATCTCAACCTGGCGGTGACCTGCTGGCCCGAAATCTGGAGCCGGGCTTACGCGCTGTGGTCCTGGGCGTGAATCCGTCATTGGCTAGCGCCGTGGCCAACGACATGCCTGATCGAGATATGAACCTGGCTCAGGAACTGCTGGCGCTGGCCCGGCAAGGCGACGTTTTGTTAGGTATTAGCACCAGCGGAAACGCCCGCAATGTCGCCTACGCTGCTCAGACCGGCCGTGCCCTGGGCCTGACCATTATCGCCCTCAGCGGAGCAGACGGCGGTCGGCTGGCCGATCTGGCCGACGTAGCCATTCTTGTGCAAGCAGATCGCACCGATCGGATACAGGAACTGCACGTCTGCTGTTACCACACCCTCTGCGAGATGTTGGAACTTGAGCTGTTCGCCAAAGATGAAGTAGGTGTGGAACCCAGCTAAGGTACGATGATCCCGGAGCATCAACCGCATTGCACCCACTTGAAAGGAGACAAAACCAATGCAACCACGAGAACGATTCATTACAGCTCTGGAAAGAGGGCCTCTGACCGGCCGTGTGCCCCATTTTGAACTGGTCTTTTTTCTGACCATGGAGGCGTTTGCTAAGGTGCATCCTTCACACAGGAGTTATCACCAGTGGCTGCAGATGGAGGAGAAAGAACGTGAGCTGCACCGGGTCGATATGGCAGAGCTTTATATCGCCACCGCCGAACGCTATGAGCACAGTGCCATTTTCTTACATCCGAACCCCGATTCTGTCGATGAAACCCTGCGGCTTGTGGATCTGGTGAGGGAACGCACCGGCGACCGTTTCTTTCTGATGCGGCATGGCGATGCCACATTCAGTGTGCCCGACGGCACCAGCATGGTGGAGTTTGTGTATCGCCTGGCAGATGAACCTGAAAAGGTCAAGCAGGAAGCGCAGGCGCGGGTCGATCAGGCATTGCAGTATGCCGAGCAACTACAAAAGAGGGACGGACTGGATGGCGTCGCCCTTTGCTCTGACTACTGTTTCAACAGTGGTCCATTTCTGAGCCCTGGGATGTTCTCCGAATTCGTCACGCCCTACTTGACACAGCTTGTCCGGGGTTATCGCGATATGGGTTTCTACGTGATCAAGCACACCGATGGCAACATCATGCCTATCGTCGATCAACTGTTGGAAGGTGACCCGCATGCACTGCATTCCCTGGACCCGCAAGCCGGCATCGACATGGCTGAGATCAAGCGCGACTACGGCCATCGCGTCTGCCTGATCGGTAACGTCAACTGTGGCCTGTTGGATACAGGCACGGAGCAAGAGGTTGTCGAATCGGCCAGTTACGCCCTGAAACATGGCATGCCCGGCGGTGGTTACATCTTCTCGACCAGCAATTGTATTTACACAGGTATGCGGCTCTCTCGCTACGAGCTGATGCTGGATGTGTGGCGCAGAGAGGGTAACTATGACGCTTGATCTCCGCCTGGTGATGTTGCCCCGACCAAAAGGAAATCGCCGGTTTCGCAGGTTATTCGCTGGAATTGGTGTACCAGCAGTTGGTGAGGTCATCGACCATCCCTTGCTACGAGGTAGTATGAGCATTATATCTGTCGTCTGAAGAAGTAGCTAAGTTCTCAGGTCGAGGTGATAATAGGAGGCATGAAAAGCACCCGATGTAGATACTGGATACCGCAAAATGAAATTGACCTATCCAATGAAATTGGCCTTTCCAATGAAATTGGCCTTTCCAATGAAATTGGCCTTTCCATGGTTGTTTCATGATGAAATACCTCTCAGCAGAGCGACTCAAACAAGTCTTCGAGCGCTGCACTGATCTGAAGATCGGCGTGATAGGTGACCTGGGGCTCGATGCCTACTGGTACGCCGACATGACTCACTCGTTCCTCTCTCGGGAAACGCCTCTTTATCCGCGTCCGGTTGTACGCGAAGCCTATACGCCTGGAGCAGGCGCCAACGTTGCCGATAACCTGAAAGCGCTCGGCGTGGGACAGGTGACGGTATTCACTGTCCTGGGCGACGATTGGCGGGGCGAGATGCTTCGACGGGTGCTTTCGCAACGGGACATCATCGTCGAGCATCTCATTATCTCCTCCCACCGGAGCACCACCACTTACATCAAACCGATGCTGATGGGCTACGACTCGCAGCAAGAGGATGCCCGCCTGGACTTTGAAAATGTCGAGCCGCTGGCCGTATCACTGGAAGAAGCTCTGATCGACAGCATCTCCACCCATGTATCAGAGTTGGATGCCTGCGTGATTGCCGACCAATTGGATGCCAACGGGATCGTCAC
Source organism: Chloroflexota bacterium (assembly GCA_024224665.1). Classification (GTDB taxonomy): domain Bacteria; phylum Chloroflexota; class Anaerolineae; order J102; family J102; genus PIVW01. The sequence goes on from JAAENG010000256.1 coordinate 3,737, forward strand.
CGGCCGGGTGCGAGAGGGGCTGAATCGATTGGCGGCAGAGAATCCTGACAAGTTTTTTGTCGTGGACTCGAGACAACGCATTGCTTTGTACCGGAACATGGTGCTCAAGCCCAACTGGGTGGAAGCCGCAGCAGCGCTGCACCCTGATCGCGATCCCCGTTCTATGAGTCGTGACGAATTGACGCATATCGGAAAAACACTCAGCCGGCAATGTCACCGGCCGGTTTTCATCACCCTGAGTGAACGAGGGGTACTGGCTTGCAGCGATGGCACGCATCGTTTTATCGCTGCTGCCCCCGTTCATCCGCCACTCGACCCGGTGGGGGCCGGTGACAGCTTCATCGCTGCCCTTACCACGGCCTTGACCGCGGGAGCGACACCCTGGGAAGCGGGAAATATGGCCAATCTCGCCGCCGCGGTTACCGTAGAGAAATTAAACCAGACCGGCGCCGCCTCGCCGGACGAGATCCTGGCACGCGCTGAGGAGATCCCGTTATGAACTCAGAATTCATTCCCACCGCCGCAGACCTACCCCTTTTTCCCTGGATGGAGGTTATCAATCCCTCGGTGCGCTTAGGGCGAGTGCGTCACGCGCTCTTCGACTTTGACGGCACAATCTCAGTTATCCGCCAGGGCTGGGAGAGGATCATGATCCCCTTGATGATGGAGATGATCTGTGATCGGCACCCACCCACGGCGGATATCGAGAACGAGGTTGCCGACTATGTCGATCGCTCTACCGGCATCCTGACCATCAAACAGATGGAGTGGCTGCAACAGGCTGTGCTCCGCCATGGTCTTGCACAGGACCCCCAGACCGCCGCAGAGTACAAGCGGATTTACAACGAGCGTTTGTTGCGACCGGTACGTAAACGACTGGATGAAATGGACGGTAGCCTGGCCGCCCGCGATAGCCTCATGATCGCGGGCGTCCGCACTTTTTTGCAGGATCTCCGCAGCCGAGGAGTGACCTTGTATCTTGCCAGTGGCACAGACCATATCTATATGGAGGCGGAAGCACGCGCACTGGGTGTGGCTGAGTTTTTTGGAACACACATTTACGGCGCCAGGGATGACACAGAAGCATACACAAAAGAGCGCATCATCCAGTACATCTTGGATCAAAATGCCTTTCAGGGTGACGAACTTCTGGTCGTCGGCGACGGACCAGTGGAGATTCGTCATGCTAAGGCTCGCAACGCCCTTGCCCTGGGCGTTTCTGCTGACGAAGAACGGCGTCAGGACCTCGATCCCCGCAAACGGCGGCGCCTTCTCACCGCTGGCGCCGATTTGATCGTGACCGACTTCCTACATTCTGCCGAACTCTTGGACTTACTTTGCCAATGGTGATATCGTATTTCTTGGTGCATTAGGGACAATTAGTACACGATGGCATAAGTCTCTCGGCAGTATTGTCCAGTATCCTGAGTGACGACCGCAGGTCGTTTTATCGAAGGGTGCGAATCAGTGTTTAGCGTGTTGATGACCAATACATGATCTATACGGTAATGAGCCGTAACGCGTAGCGCCATAATCCATTACGCACTGCGTCATAGATTTGCCAGATGGGGTCGATTATGGTATCTGTAAACCGGCACTAAAACGCCAAAGAACATCGCCCAACATCCCATTTGTCAATTTCGCACGCATTCAACAGGCATGGTCAAGGGAGACAGCCACATGCAACGAACGATACGCCGAGCAGCAGTGATAGGAGCAGGAACGATGGGGGCAGCGATAGCCGCTCATCTGGCAAATGCCGGGATACCGACCTATCTCCTTGACATCGCACCAAATTCACTGACTGCTAAGGAGGAAGCAAAGGGATTGTCGCTGGATCAACCGCAGGTGCGCAACCGCATCGTGCAACATGGCTTTGCCAGCATGCGAAAAGCCAAACCTGCAGCCCTGTTTTCGGCCGATGTGGCGAATTTGATCACCCTGGGTAACACAGAGGATAACTTTGATTGGATTGGGAACGCAGATTGGATCATCGAAGCCGTGATAGAACGTTTGCATATCAAACAGGCCCTGATGGAACGCATCGAGGCAGTGCGCAAACCGGGCAGTATCATCAGCACCAACACGTCAGGTCTGCCCATCCATGCCATTGCAGGGGAACGAAGCATCGATTTCCAATCGCATTTTCTGGGCACTCATTTCTTCAACCCCCCACGGTACATGAAGTTGTTGGAGGTGATCCCCACGCCTCATACTGATCCCGAGATAAAGGTATTTATCTCAACCTTTGCCGAGGAGGTGTTGGGCAAAGGTGTGGTCAT
>JAAENG010000257.1 GCA_024224665.1 Chloroflexota bacterium
AAGTGTCACAAAACGAGCCGATAGCCGGATTGATCCGGCGCTGTTTGCTAGCCGGGAGATTCATCCCCCGGCTGACCTGGCAAGAAAACATTACCGAAATAATTAATTGACCTTCATTAGCGTAGCTAACTCTCTATCTATTTAAGCCGTCGTAAACTAGCACCCCTAAGGAGAGGAACCGACCATGAAATTTGGTGTCAATGTCTGGGTGTGGACTGCACCCATTACAACCGATGAACTAAAAAAACTAGCACCCAAAGTCGCTGATATGGGCTTTGAATATATCGAGATCGGCCTGGAATCTATAGATGATCTCGACCACGATGAAGGGGCAGCGATCATCGCTGATTATGGGCTGGGTGTTAGCACCTGCGCTGCAGTTGGCGAAGACCGGGATCTGATTCATCCCGATCCTGCCATCCGGGCCAATGGTAACGATTATATGCGCCAAGCGATCGTCGCCACGCAAACGCTGGGGGGCACGAATCTGGTTGGACCCATTTATTCTGCTGTGGGACGCACCTGGCAGATGACCGCTGAAGAGCGGGCCAGAGATACCGATCTTCTGGTGGCAACGCTTACCGATTTATCGGCGTATGCCGCTGACCATGGCGTTACACTGTGTGTCGAACCCTTGAATCGTTTCGAGACCAGCTTCATCAATCTGGCCAGTCAAGCCATCGAGGTGGTAGATCGTGTGGATCACCCGGCCTGCCAGATTCTGCTTGATACCTTCCACATGAACATCGAGGAGAAATCGATTGGTGATGCCATCCGCGCCGCGGGACCACGTCTCAAGCATGTTCATTCCTGTGGCAGCGATCGCGGCTCACCCGGTTCTGGCACCATCGACTGGGATGAGGTTGCCACTGCATTACGAGATGTAAACTACGATGGCCCGGTAGTGATCGAATCCTTTACTACCAAGGTCAAGAGCATTGCCAAAGCCGCAGCCATCTGGCGACCCCTGGCGCCAACGCAGGACGCACTGGCAGTGGATGGATTGAAGTTCCTCAAACAGTTGCTTTAGGTTTTTTCAGGTTGAGCTGGATCATTATTATGCTGAAAAAGTCTAAGGCAATCCCTCGGTAGCACCGCACTTGAACTGGGAGTTCACTTTTTACGACGATTTTCAGC
>JAAENG010000258.1 GCA_024224665.1 Chloroflexota bacterium
ACGATGATTACAGAATTCGATATAATAAAATAAACAAACGTTCATTTATTTGACAGCTTTCAATCATGACCTCGGAACCCAGTCCGGCCACTAAAGGCGAACGCACTCGCGCCACGCTCCTCGCAGCCGCATACCAACAGTTTGTAACAAAAGGCTATCATGGCGCCTCCATGCGCAGTATCGCCGAAGCCGCCGGCATCACTGCGGGCGCCATCTATAACCATTATGCCGGCAAAGAGGATATCTTCCGAGCAGTGGTGCTGGCCTATCATCCTTTTTCCTCGGCCCTGCCCACCCTGGCCAACGCCGAGGGGGAGACGCTCAGTGACTTTCTGAGCGACGCCATACAACGATTTGAACAAGCTTTCGAGGACAGTCCGGGCATTTTGAACCTGCTCTTTATCGAGTTGGTAGAATGCGAAGGGCGACATCTGCCTGAGTTGGCTACAGCCTTTGCGCCGGCGGTCATGGCCTTTACCGAAAAACTGCAGGCAGCGCCCGACCTTTCGCGGACGCAGCAACCGTTCGTGATAGTGCGAACCTTTTTATCGATGCTGTTCGCTTATTACATCACAGAACAGTTTCTCACGGGCGCACGGTTCCCGACAGAAATAGGGGATGTAAGCGACTTCCTGGATATCTACCTGCACGGGATTTTAGTGCGCGCGGAGGAGCAGAAATGACCAACAATACTTGGACGCTGCCGCTGGATTCGTCAGAGGCTAGCCTGGCATCGGTAGGTGGCAAGGGCCTCAACCTCGCCCGCCTGGTTCGGGCTGGATTTTCGGTTCCCGGCGGTTTTCTGATCACGACCGCCGCCTATCGATCGTTCGTGCAAACCAACAACTTACAACCCTTCATCGAACAGGCGCTTGCCGGCATAAGGCAGGACGACCCCCAAGCGCTGCAAGAGGCCTCAGCAGCGATTCGCGCCCGCTTCGATGAAGGAGTGATGGCGGACGCGCTTGTCGCTGCATTCACAGAAACCTATGGCCGCTTAGAAAACCATCCGGTGGCCGTACGCTCCTCTGCCACCGCCGAAGATCTGCCGGATATGTCGTTCGCCGGGCAGCAAGATACCTTTTTAAACATCCTCGGCGCCCAGAATCTGCTGGATGCTATTGTGCACTGTTGGAGCAGCCTGTGGACAGCGAGAGCGATTGGTTATCGCGCACGCAATCATATCTCCAGCCAAGATGTTGCTCTGGCCGTGGTCGTGCAGGAGATGGTCGAAAGTGAGGCTTCTGGCGTCCTGTTCACAGCCAATCCCCTGAGCGGCAAACGTAGCGAGACCGTGATCGATGCCACGCTGGGTCTGGGCGAAGCCCTGGTGTCGGGCCAGGTCGAGCCGGATCACTATGTGGTAGACCGCGCTTCGGGTGAGATCATCGAAAAGAAGGTTGGGGCCAAGGCATTGGTCATCACATCTGAGAAAGATGGTGGAACCCATACGGCGGTCGGGCAAGCTACCACATCCCAGGCCATCCCGGACAGTGTCATCAAAGATCTGGTTGATTTGGGGCAAGGTGTTGCCGCACACTATCAGGGCGAGCCCCAGGATATCGAGTGGGGCTGGGCTGAAGGTAAGCTCTTCCTTCTGCAATCTCGCCCCGTCACCTCACTCTATCCTCTTCCACCCGGTGTGCCATCCGACCCACTACAGGTCATGTTCTCGTTCGCAGCCGTGCAAGGGATCATGGATCCGATTACGCCGCTGGGGCAGGATATCATGATCTATTTTTTTTCGGGGCTGTCGCGCCTGTTCCAACCCCACACAACCCCAGAGTCTCAGGGTGTGGCATTGGTGGCTGCTGAACGTCTCTATCTGAATTTTACCGGTGCGTTACGCCACGCCAAGGGCAGGAAGCTCATGCTGGCTGCGATGAGCTGGATCGAACCGAGTGTTCGCCAGGCTACAGAGACACTCCTCGATGAACCCGGCCTGTCGCTGGTACCGAGGCACATTCGTCTGATCAGTTGGCTGCGACTGCTGCGCTTTATGGCAGGGATGATCGCTCGCATGCTCTACACGGTGGCTCGCCCTGATGCAGGGCGACGGGCCGTACAAAAGTACTTCCTGGCCCTGGAAGATCAGGTCGAAGACTTATTTCAGCCCGCCACAAGTTTCACACAACAACTTGATACCCTCGAGCATTTCTTTTTAACGACAACTCAGCAACTTTTCTCTAGCATCCTACCCAGGATCGCCGGGGGAATGGCGATGTTCAATCTCTTGCTCAAACTCGCTCGCCCCTTACCTGATGGCGAAAGCCTGGTGCTGGAGATCACCCGTGGCCTGCCGCATAATGTCACAACAGAGATGAACCTGGCATTGTGGGAGACCGCCAAAACCATCCGCAATGGCAGTGCTGCCTTGGCGGTTTTTCAGCAAGACCATGCGGCGACGTTGGCGAAAAGTTACTTGCATACCACACTTCCCCCTATCGCGCAGCAGGCGGTGGCCGATTTCCTGGCTCGTTATGGCATGCGCGGTCTCGGCGAGATCGATATGGGGCGGCCGCGCTGGCGAGAAGATCCTACACCCGTGATGCAATCGCTGCAGAGTTATCTACATATCGAACGCCATGATCAAGCACCGGATGAAGTATTCCGGCGTGGCGCAGTAGCTGCCGAACAAGCTATCGAACGTCTGGCAGGGGAGCTACGCCGCACACCACGTGGGCGAATCAAATCAAAAATGGTTCGTTTTGCCGCCCGTCGCGTCCGTGCGCTGAACGGACTAAGAGAGGCGCCTAAATTCCTGATCATCCGCATCATGGGTATCATCCGAACCGCCCTGTTGAAGCAGGGAGAAGTATTGGCCGCAGACAACGTCATACAGGACCCTACCGATCTGTTCTATCTCCACCTCACGGAGCTTCGAGTCCTGGCAGAGGGTGATCGGCGAGATTGGCAGGCGCTTGTGGAGGAGCGCCGGGCCCGGTACGCGCAAGAAAAACGCCGTCGCCAGATCCCACGGCTGCTGCTCAGCGATGGGCGCGCCTTCTACGAGGGATTACATACTTCCGCGAATGACGGGGAGGGTATCGTGACAGGCAGTCCGGTGTCACCTGGCGTGGTCGAAGGGACTGTGCATGTCGTTTTCGATCCCACCCACGTTCAGCTCAAACCTGGCGAAATCCTCGTTTGCCCCGGCACCGACCCCTCGTGGACCCCCCTGTTTCTGGCAGCCGGCGGCTTGGTCATGGAAGTGGGCGGGATGATGACCCATGGCTCGGTGGTTGCACGAGAGTACGGGATCCCAGCTGTGGTGGGTGTGCATCAGGCTACAACTCGTTTGCAGACGGGCCAACGTGTACGCGTGAACGGATCGAGCGGTGAAGTTCACATGCTTGACGGGAGTGAGAGTCATGATAAACAGATACCTGAAGTGGTCGCAGAAAGAGTATAGTCTTAAGCAGCGATTGCTGGCATTGATACCGGCCGGCCTCCTTTTCGTCATCTTGCTGCCCGGCGGCCTGATCATTCTGTCAGGCTATCTCGACCGCTGGCTTGCTCTCCCAGCATTGGATATGGGTGATTTCAATGCCTTGCTGGTTATGCTATTGATACCAGGTGGATTCGGGCTTGCATTATGGTCGATTCAATCACAACTGAGCATCGGACACGGTACGCCGCTGCCAATGATGGCGACACAGAAGCTGATCATCACCAAACCATTTAACTACTGTCGTAATCCAATGGCCTTGGGTACGATCCTCGGCTATTTGGGCATCGCCATTTGCTCAGAATCGCTGGCGGCCGTGGGGCTCGTTATACTGTTCTCGGCCATTCTTCTCGCCTACATCAAGAAGTATGAGGAAGAAGAGATGGCCATGCGCTTTGGCGACGAGTACATCGCCTACAGAAAATCAACACCCTTCTTGATACCGCGCTTCGGCTGATTGTGTCAGATCAGGCGCCCAGACCATCAACATTATGTCAATAGTTCTTTCGATCCTCTCCTTTCTGCTTGGTGCATTAGCCGTTCCTTTGCCGATGCTGCCCGCGTTTATCCCCAGGCTTGGCTTGTTACCACTCTATCGTATGCGCCTGCTGCGCGGAATCGTGTTGTCAATAGCCTGGCTATTAGCAATTGTTACGTGGAATGCAACGCCGGGCGCGTTGAGCAACCTCCTGTTCGGCGCCCTCTTATTCTTTACGCTCGCAGCCACGACCATTGAGCCGCAACGAGTGTTTGTCGCCCTCGACGCCCCTGGTCATCTCCCCGCCGAGCAAGCGCTCATCTCGGATGATGTGGTGGTCTTGGGATACGAGGATAGTGGGCTGGCGCGGGCCTGGCTCTTCGATACATTGATCCCCAGACATATCGTCAACGACAGCTTGGGGGACAAACCGCTGCTTGCCGGCTACTGAGCGGCCTGCCGTAGTGGCATCGTGTATGCCGCCGAAGTTGGTGGACAGCATCTCACTTTCGAGGTGGCCGGTGTCTATCGCCGCAACATGATTATTCGAGACCGCCAGACCCGATCGCTTTGGCAGCATGCGACAGGCGAGGCGCTCATGGGGCCACTTCAGGGCCTCCGCTTAATTGCAGTGGGCGGAGAACAAAGCAGTTGGTCTAGTTGGCGCGGTATGCATCCGCAGACAACGCTTGCCATCGAGCCACCCCCCAAGCGTGGACGCCATCCCGGAGTCATCCCCCGTCCTCGACTCATCCATCTGCTGGAAACCCTACCACCTTCTATGGCCCTACCAGGGCAGAGCAACGACCGCCGTTTAGATATGCATGAGGAAGTGATCGGGGTGGATCTCGACGGTTTCGCCAAAGCGTATCCCCTTGACACACTGCGGACTCGGGGAATTGCCAACGACACGCTCGGGCAACAGGCTATTTCCCTGCTCTATGATGCAGATGCCGACGAAGTCACTGCGCTGTGCAGACAGGTTGACGACACAGATGTTACCGTCAGGTATGAGCATGGCGATCTTATCGCCGCGGATGGGGACATGCGCTGGACACGTTTCGGTATCCCGCTCAGCGCAGAGACGTCTGCATTACGGCGTCTGCGAGTGCAGCGCCAATGGTGGCTTGGCTGGAGTGAATTCCATCCCAACAGTGATGTTTACGAACAAGGGAGCTGAGCAACCCGCCACTTGCTAGATGAGCTTGTACGGATGTTCGTAAACAGGCTTGCCCTCCAAAATCCGTTGCGGTGAAAAAACCGCCAGGGCCAGGGTAGGTACTCGGCCCAGGATCAGATCGGCCAGATAACTTCCGACAGCATGGCATTGCTGAAAGCCGTGCCCGGAAAAGCCATTGGCCAGATAAAAGCCCGAGAGTTCCGGCCACTCGCCCAACAGGGCATTGCCATCGAAGGTGTTCATGGCGTAAAGCCCGGCCCAACCGCTGCGTAATCTCAGGCGTTCGAACGTGGGTAGATATTCGACTAATTCCGGCCACATCAAAGTCTCGAAACGTTTACGGCTCCAGCTAAAATCCGTGACCGTTATCGGATCATCGGGATAAGATTTGCCGCACATGAAATGGCCGCCACCTTCATGGAAGACGTACAAACCTGAGGGGAAGAACAGAGATGGGATGATGCCCTCGTGCTTCGCTTCTGTTTCGACGATGTAGACCTGTCTCATGACCGGTTCCACCGGTAAATCGACCCCAACCGTGCGCGCCAACCCAGCAGCCCACGCCCCCGCGCAGTTGGCGATAACCCCGCTTTTCAGTGTCTCACCGGACGCCAATTTCACCCCGGCAACCGCAGTGGCGCCTTTGATGAAAGATGCGATCTCGGCTTCGATAAAAGTGGCGCCGAGTGACGCGGCTTTCTTCTTGTAGGCCATCAGCACGGCCAGGGGCGACATCGAGCCATCTCTAGGGCCAAAGGTTCCGGCAACGCATCCCGCTAGATTGTACAAAGGCATGCGTACCCCCACCTGGTTTGGCGTCAGCCACTCTATCTCGCAGCCCAGGCTTTTTTGTAGCTCAAATCCTTGTCTGGCCAATGCCACGCCCACCTCATCCACGATAAACATATTGCCCTGCTGGCGAAAGGCGATATCTGGCATGTCACCGTCGACCGCCATTTCCTCTGCAAAGGACTGCAATACCTGCAGTGCATGCAGCGACATCAAGATGTTCTCCTTGACGTTGAACTGGATACGTGTGTTGCCATCCGAAAGGGTCGTAGAAGATCGGGCGTGGGTCATATCCCTCTCGACGACAGCGACCTTTAGGTGGCTCTCCCTTTTGAGCAGGTTGTAAGCGACGGCACAGCCCATCACCCCGCCGCCTGCTATTATTATATCGAATGTTCTCTCACTCATAGATGGACCTTCTCTGCGTATCGAATCGCAACGAAAGCGTCAATTTGCCTGGTACATTGAGGTGCAAGTTACATTGCGGTTCGTAGTGAGCGAGTTATTGCCGTAACCAGTTCGCATATGCGCTAAAGCGCTAAAGCGCTTACTACAAGCTGCCGCCTTGCTTATGCCGATCTGTATGAGTCGACTCTGAACCTGGCATCGCTGCATCCAGTGTACCCACTCTGTCGATGTTAGCAAAATGACAGGTATCCCCGTTAGTCAAGCGATTTGACCAATCACGGATAAGGCGTTTACCATCTAGCCAATCGTATACGGGGGTGGATGTGTCCCGGTGGGCGCCCCGGTCTTCAAAATCGGTGGCGGGCGCCGCGTAGGTGTCCGCGGTGGGTTCGACTCCCATCCATCCCCGCCCCCCTTGCTGCTGTGCTAAGGCTTTTTCAGCAGAATTAGCTCGCTAGATTCTTCGATGAGATTGGCGTATCGCTGATCGTATTGCCAATAAGGCTCGTGTTTCTACCAAGAAATGTCTGGCCGAGAACCCCAGATGATGACGACACAAGATATCAATCTTAATTATGAGGCGGGTCCCTTGCACATCGAGCGTATGGCGGTGCATCCCTATCCTGATCTCAAACGAATCTGGGTACGCGTGCAGTTTTCGGCTTTCGAGCAACCGCCCAATGTACGCCTCAGTTGTCTGGACAGTGCGGGGAATGAAGTCGCCGAGATGTTATTAGTAGAATGGCGTGATCCCTATATTTCGCTGACTCTGCACCTGCGCCAGGGCGTGCCCGAGGCTCAGTACACTCTACTGGCCGAGATCGCTCGAGATGAACAATTGCTGGACGGCCAAGAATATCCTTTTCAACTGGTTTTTGAAGAGCCCGAAGAGGCTGCCCCGACTGGGTAACCTCGCGTGTGCGTCAAGTTTTTCGGCACAATCCAATGAAGAGCATGATCAGCAGAACAGCTGCAACTTATTAGAATAGTTGACAAATAATTAAGCGCTTACGCAAAACGATCGGCAAAAAGTGGTCGATGTGGGTGGCACGTTGCAAGTGGCAAGTTCAACCTTGTTTGCAACTGAACTCGCACCTGCGACCTGCTACTTGCTACCTGCCCCTCAGCATTTTCAAACCGCAATCCTCAATCTTCAACTTAGGTGGTGTCCCATGCCCAAACAGGTACCTTCGCTAACCGTCGGCATCGAAGAAGAATACCAGATCATCGACCCAGAAACTCGAGAGTTAACCTCCTACATCACGCAGTTGCTCAATGAAGGCCCCGTGATTGTAGAGCGAGAACTCAAGCCGGAGTTTCTACAATCACAGGTCGAGCTAGGAACCGAGGTCTGCAAGAATATCTCTGACTTGCACGAAGAACTGGCCAAACAACGGGGTACGATCTGCCAATTGGCCGAAAAGCGGGGATTGGCCATTGTCTCGGCGGGAACACATCCTTTCTCGCATTGGGTGGATCAGGACATCACGCCCAAAGATCGCTATTTTGGTTTGCTTGAGGAGATGCAAATGGTGGCCAAACGTCTGCTGATCTTCGGCATGCATGTACACATCGGCATCGAGGATCGGGACTTCGCCATCGATTGCATGAATGTGATGCGCTACATGGTGCCGCACATCTCGGTCCTGGCCACCTCATCGCCCTTCTGGAGCGGCAGGAATTCAGGGTTGAAATCATACCGATCGGTGCTGTTTTCCGACCTCCCTCGCACCGGCCTTCCTGACTACTTCCCCGACTGGGCATCCTTTGAACGACTTATCAATTCATTGGTCAACACAGGTTGTATCCCCGACGGCAGCAAGATCTGGTGGGATGTGCGCCCGCACTGGCAGTTCCCGACGCTCGAATTCCGCATGTGCGATGCCTGCACTACCGTCGATGAAGCGATTGCTATTGCCGCCCTGTTGCAGGCCATCGTCGCCTGGTTGTGGGATCTACGGCAAAAGAACATGACCTTCCGCATGTATCGCCGCGACCTGGTTGAAGAAAATCGTTGGCGTGCTATCCGCTGGGGTTTGGATGGAAAAATGATCGATTGGGGGAAAAAAGAAGAGGTGCCGGCGCGCTGGCTGGTCCGAGAATTACTGCGCCTGGTCGATCCTTATGTCGAACAGCTTGGCAGCCGCGAATACATTGAAACGATTCATACTATCCTGGAACATGGATCGAGCGCAGACCGCCAGCTCAAAGTTTACGAAGAATCGGGTGACGATATGAAAGCCGTAGTGGACTACCTAATCGAGGAAACGATGAAGGGTGTGATCAGGCCGGCGATTTGAAACGTCAACTGTGATAAGATGCGAGATCAAATATCGATGACATGAAATTTGGCGCCTCGCAACATGACGTCGATTTCAGGCTTCGGTAACTTGCAGCATCACTATCCGGCCATCGCGAGCGAAAATGTTCTGAGATGTCGCTACATCCAAGCAGTTTCCCGGCAGCGTAATAATGCGGCCTTCTGCGAGCGTTACTTCAATCTTTGCCTTGTTGCCACGAACATAGATAACAGGCGTCTGACAGAGGGTAAATACCAGAGAATCAGGTGGAAGTGACAAGGCTCTTCGCGTTTGAGCTACATCGACATATGTAAATTTTCCGCCCAAAGGCAAGAACTCATCCTTTCTCAACAACTTCGGGGCAAAGCATAACGCCCCCCGCTGCACTGACACCCCCAATTCACCAAATCTTGTCAGGATTTCTTCTTTCACTTGGCCGGTCATGCCCGGTTGGCGTGCACCGCCGCCCATGGGCGTGTGCGAATAGGGATCGGTGGGAAAAGCGCCGTATTGTGCAGGAGATTTGTTGAAACCCAGTCCTTGCCGAATATCGTAATAGGCTGTAGCCAAAGCGGATGTGACAGAAGTGTCTGCACCTGCACCCACTGCATGCTTATGACATTCCTGTGTGGCCAATAGCAATTTCGACACCATGTGCCAGTAGATGCTGCCCAGCCCTTCATAGGCGAAGAACGTGCCGGAACGGCCGGTGAAAGCACGATGGTTGAATGTGCTTTCAAATAGATCGAGCATGAAGGTGCGTTCAGCTAGCGCCAGCTCCGCGAACGCAGGTTCCCCTGCCAGATCATCCAGTACGCGCCCAACATCGCCCGCATTGCGAAAGTTGCCGTTGAAATGATATTGTCCCATATCATCACGCAAGAGTAGGCGGTGATCGTTGGCGGCAGTCAGTGCCGCCACGAGTTCCGAGTTGGCAACCTCGGCAGCAGAAACATTGTTTTTCTGTTGAAAACCGGGAAGCAGGCGATGGGGATAGAGCATGTACGAGTTCTGATCTGCACGATAAAGAGCACTCTGGCGTAGGCTTTGCAGCAATGTCAACGATTCATCTGGCGCCAGCATACCCGACGACAGGAACGCGACCTGCCCTTCTAACATCAGATATAGGTTTTCTACAACAACTTCCTGCTCTTTCAGACGCAGGATATTGTAGCTATGGGCAAGGCCATCCGGTCGCCGGTTAGCACGCAACGTATGTTCGATATAGGTTTGCGCCAACGTCAGGAAATCGTTGAGGGTTTGGGAATTGAGTTCGACATGTGAGGGAGGCAAGCCATCCCTGTACACGCTTGCACGATAGACCGTGGCTGCCAGCCCAAGTTCATCCATAATCGCCCGGCGCGCCTTATCGCTGAAACCGGTCTTCAGATAGTGTTGGTATGCACTGAGGATGGTATGCACTTCGCTAAAGAGATCGGCCACTGCTGAGTTCACCGTAAATGCCTCCGCCTCAGTTTCCGCTATCTGCACCTGCCAGAAGGCGATGAAGCGGCGCAAGTAAGCTGCAGTGACAACTGAAAGTCCCTTTCCCACAAGCGCGTTGTTGGCGTCGTTCCATTCGGGGCGCTGCGTGTTCATCCAGATACCACCTTCCGGCGCCAGGTTGGTGAGCTTGGCTAATAACAGCGAAAGCAGCTTCTCCGTCAGAGTAACATGAATCACCGCACCTTCGGTGTCTCGCAACAACCGACCGTCCGTGCCCAGATTGACCACGGACGCGGCGACTTCCTTTTCTTTCTCCCAATCAAACTCAATGGTGTCATGCCAATCCGCCAACATCTCTGGATACGGGCGTAGACGGTAAGGTATGTTGGCATAGGCAAAGATAGAGCGGTTCCACAACGTGGACAAGGTTCTAGGATAGACTTGCTCTGCGATTTCCAATAGTTTTTGCAGATAAATAATCTGATGATCGCTCCAGTAGCCGATGTTGGCCCAGGGGTTACCCGGCTCTGGCACTTCCCACTCGATTCCATCGCGTGTCATTCGATAGGGATTATAGCCATCTAGGGTGGTGGCATTCAGGAACTTGACAAGCATCCCCTCTGCAAAACCGGGAAAGCTGAGCGCCAACGGCTCCCAGTTTTGAAAGATATCACGCCAATTGCCCTGGTAATCGAGGCGAGCAGAGCCATCAGGTTTGTTCAAGTTGATGGAAAAACTATTCCAGGGGCGGCTGGGATCGCCGTGGCGCCGGCTGAAGGTCAGGGGCAGGTATTCATAGCACAGCCGCATCAGGTCCGGCACACCGGAGTTTCCGGCGCGCATAGACAACTCCTGAATAGCAATTTGCGTCGGTAATTCCGCGAACCAGTCCGCATAGCTGGTCAACACATCACGATTGCGTACGCGCACAAAATCGAGCAGATCATCTCGCTCCACCTGGTAATTATCGACGAAGATGCCGCCCCTCATGATGTTGAAGAGTACATTGGCAAAATGATGGGTGGTTGTCGTTTCTTGATTTGTCAGCTGTAAACCATCTGCTGCAGCCACAAAGCGGATTAGGTCGTCTGTACCCTGGGCGATATCCGCCTCGATTTGCGGTTCAATGGCAGCTTTTTCCTGGCAGAGAAACTGCTGTAGTCCCTCAATGGCAGCGCTATCTTGGTTCACATCGGCGATAATATGCCAGCGGTAGCTTTGATTTGGTGATAACTCGATTGTGGTATTGACCAAGTAGGCGCCAGCTTTGCCGCACACATCTTGCTCTGCCATGAGGGCATAGCCATAACGGAAAGCATCAAGCTGGTCAGGGCATAGCAGATGGCTGGCATCATCCAAACCCAATTGCCAAACAACCGTGGCCTTGAGCGACTCGCTTGGCTCTGAACGGTCTGTAAGCGCAGCGCTTAGTGCAAAGATGCCCAGTCCGGTTGTGAGTTCCAACTCATTGCGTTTGTATGCATTAAGCAGGTTGCTTAAGGTGTTTTGCAGAATATTGGTTGCACCAAAAGGCAGGATATTCAGTAAACCATCGAGCAGATCGACCTGGCTATCGCCATCACCATGGTTGTGTAGCCAACAACTTCTGATGAAGCCGAAGCGGTCGCCAGTACGCCAGGCGGTACGTATTGTGAGTTCTAGATCATGATTGATTTCCTCGAAAATCAGCTTGTTGCCGTAGATGTTTTTATACAAGTGGCGTTCGCAGCGATAGACGCCGGCGTAGCGATCTGAGAAGGGTTCCCAGAGTTGCGTTCGCCCATTGCGAGTTACCCGGAAAATGGTTTTGCTTCCGGTCTGTTCGCTGTGAGTTGCTATTTTGTCTACCGTTTCGTAGGGGAAGAGGGCAGAATCGGCATTGGCGCGCCCCGCCGTCAATCCTCCTGTGCTGGAAATGAACAGCCAGTTGTCAGCGCTGCTCACCAGGCTCATGAAGAAAGGGGGCATTTGATCGTAGTGGGAGATACGGTAGTAATCCTCGCCTAGAAGATGAATGTAATCCTCTGCTATTGGTTTAGTTTCGTTGAACATCGGCGTATCGCCAATCCAAATATCGGTCTTTGTATGGGTCATCAGGATAAAGCCCTCATCGTCATCAAATTCTTGGTGTTATGGAAATCTCAAGTGCCACGGATCTTATTCTTTGCCTCTGTGCAGTGAAGAGAGCGTTGCGCTATGTCCCTGCAAAATCACGCCGGCATCGTATAAGCGTTTCAAACCCGGTCTGCAACATCCTTGTGGGATCGGTTTCTGGATACCTGAACCCAATCCACCACTACCCTGACTTTGTCTTCCCTGATTATCTGCACTGTAGGCTCTGGCAACCCGTAATAGGGATTCCGAATGCCGTTGGTCTTGAATGGATAAATGCCTCCAAGTGCAAAATTCAAAATGAGATACTTGTTGTCATCAAACACCCAGGGACCGAAGAAATCGGTCATGGAACGAGTGATACGAAATATGGTGACGCCATCAACCTTGAAATGTAGCTGGTCAGGACTCCAGTCGACCGCATAAACGTGCCAGGCCGTAGCATCGTCTGCTGTTGGGAAGTACATGTTGTTCACCAGCCCGGCTTCTCCGAAGTAACCCGGCCCATGCGCTGCAGCGCTGACCCAATCGGGTTCGCCTACGTATTCCAGGACATCGATCTCTCCGCTTTCAGGCCACTGGCCATTCCCAAGCATCCAGAAAGCGGGCCAAAACCCGGCGCCGGCCGGAAGCATGATTCGGGCGGCGGCTGTTCCGTAAGTGAAATCGAATTTCCCTCTGGTATCGATCCGGCCGGAAATAAAATCAAAACGATTGCCCTCAGGGGTGGCAAAACCGGGGCAATAACGTGGCTGAATAATGAGAGCGCCATTGTGTACGCCTCGCGTCTGATCACTGGCCGAGACATAGAGCGTTTCAGAGGAATCTACGTAAGCTTGCTGTTCTTGATTGTACACTGCGCCGGTGATACGCACGTTCCACTTGGAGCGATCAAGCTCACCCAGAGTGAAGTCATCGAAAAATAGTACTTCGGAATTGGCGTGATTTTGAACTAATTCGTTTGACATAAATTTCACCGCTAGAACATGGCCGATTGTCTGTGCGGATATACCATCTCAGTTTCAAGTTTGAGGAATTTCCTGATAAACGCGTACATAGTCGGCATAGACATAGGCCGGGAAGGCGGTATCGAGGCTGATGAAGCCGCCTAGTGTGCCCCCTAAAGCCAGATTGAGAATCATGAAAAACGGCTGGTCGAACACCCACCTTTCATCCCCAACGTCCTCGCGGGTCAATGTGTGGTACCTGACCCCGTCAAAGAACCAACTGATCTGGTCTTTGTCCCACTCGATAGCATAGGTGTGGAAATCATCAGCGATGTCGTACTCTTGCAAGCTCCGGCTAGTCAGCCCCAGCGCCCCGGAATAGCCAGGTCCGTGCAGGGTCCCCATAATCAGATTCGGCTCTTTGCCGACATATTCCATAATGTCGATCTCCCCACAATCAGGCCATCCGATCTCATCGATATTGGAACCAAGCATCCAGAATGCCGGCCACACGCCCGCACCGGCGGGCACCTTAAGACGCGCCTCTATGCGGCCATAGCGGAAGTCTTTCAGCCCCTGTGTTTTCAACCGAGCTGACGTGAAATCGAAACCTCCATTTTCATTTTGTTCTTTTCTGGCTTCGATCACAAGCAAGCCATTTTCTAGCCGGACATTCTCCGGGCGATCGGTATAAGTCTGCGCTTCGCCATTGCCCCAGCCGCCGCCGCCCAGATCGAACGTCCAATCGGACGGGTTTATTGTGGCGTTATCAAATTCATCATGCCAGACCAATTCCCATCCTTCCTTCGATGCAATCGGAATTGGCATTGGAGTGGGAATTGGAGCAGATGTGGGCACAGACGTTGCGACCGGTATATCAGTTGGCGTTTCCCTTGAGCTTTGCTCCGCCGGTTCTGCGGACTGGCAACCAGCAAACAAGATAACAAGGGCCAACAAAAAAAATATAGACCGTAGTCTCATCTTCAAAGCATCCATAGAGGTATTGTAAGGACTCGTTAAGTTCTGGTGGACATCACAATAGGTGTCCCAACGGGCTCAGTTGGGCGGTGATGCCGCCGTCCACATTAAACACTTAGACAGTGATGTGGCTCGTATCAAGAGAGATGAGGGAATCCGCCGCAACCCTCATATCACATACCGTGATGCCCGAAACGCCGAAACGCATCAGGCATCGTCTGCAGAATCGGGTCAGTGTTCGACTCGCTTTATCCTTTGACCGAACCGGCCGTCAGACCCGAGATGATGTAACGTTGTAAGAACAGGAACATGACCAGCATTGGGAAGGTTAGCATGAGCACTGCCGCCGCCAGGGTAGGCCATTGGCTGCCATAAACGCCCTGGAAAACAATCAGACCACGCGTGATCGGGTAGTACTTTTCGTTGGTCAGGTAGATGGTCGGCGTGATGATGTCATTCCAGACCCCGATGGAGTGCAGAACAATGACCGTGGCAATTGCCGGTCGTAGCAACGGTAAGACAATTGACCACACAAATCGAAAATACCCGCAGCCATCTATGGCTGCCGCTTCATCCAGCTCTTTTGGGACAGATTTGACGGAGTTCACCAAAATGACGATTCCTACCGCATTGACAACGAACAGCAGAACATAACCTCCCTGGGTGTTGTATAACCCCAGGTTCAACATGAGCTGAAATTGCGGAATAAGTGCTGGCGGTAGGAACAGCGCAATCACGTATAGGGTCAACAACAGACCGGCGTGTTTAACATAGCCGCGGGCTATTGGAAAAGCGACGAAAATGCCGGTCACGACGAAGACAGTGGTTGAAGCGGCGGTGTAAATAATCG
>JAAENG010000259.1 GCA_024224665.1 Chloroflexota bacterium
AACGCCATGAAGATGCCCGGATGGTAATCGGCATGATCAGTCTTGTCCTGGCCCTTGATGGGCGGATGGTTGCGCGTGGCCTGGCTGCCGCTGGGTGTCTTGACGTGCGCGAAGAACGGGCGGGTGATCTTGAGGTCCTTGTCCGAATCTTCATAGTCGAGATAGTAGGTGGCAAAGGGCTCGCCGCCAATGGTGATGAGCAGATGGTCGGGTTTCTGTTTGAATGCGACCATCGCATCCTGCCCTGCCATACCCATCGAACTCATCAACAGGCTCACCACGGCACATACCATAATTGCTCGCGTGATATTCCGTACTGTCATTGTCTGTCTCCTTGCTTGCGTGATCCTGTTTATCCTGTGTACGGCAGTTCATATCCCTTGCGGTACGAACGCTTGACCAAGGCATTGGCCTTGGCACTGTTGGTGATCTTGACGGCCTTGGGATCGAATCTCAGATCCGCCACACCGGTTCGGTATCCAATGTTGGCCAGGTTGCAGAGATCGGACCCGACCACGCCGCGTTCGATTGGGGCATTCAGCAGGGATGGATCATTGGCACGCACGGCTGTGATGAAGTTCTGCGTGATGTTCTCCACGGGTTTCGGCGATTCGACCTTGTAGCTGTCGCCCTTGTTGGGATACACGATCACGCCGGATCGCCCGAATTCCATGCGTCCCTTGGTCCCGTACGAGACATTGCCGTTGTCGTGCCCCTCGAGCTTGTAGTCCGTGTACAGACGCTGCTCAAAGATGATCTGGCCGTCATCGTAATCGAATAGGGCCATGAGCGTGTCCGGTGTCTCGTGGTCGTCGTCATAGTAGAACATGCCGCCCGTGGACACCACGCGATTGGGGTATCGATCGCCCATGGCCCAGACGGCCACATCGATCTGGTGGATCCCGTCATTGACCACGTCGCCTCCGCCGTAATC
>JAAENG010000260.1 GCA_024224665.1 Chloroflexota bacterium
AAAACATTACCGAAATAAATAATTAACCTTCATAATCCGGCTATTTACCTATTTCGTATCGTTTTTCTTGCCGAACTAGCCTCATTCATGAGGCGCTGTCATGTAGCACCGGGACTTTATCCCGGTGTGAGGCTCGCAAGACGACTTGTGGTATTACCGGTCTATTTTCTGAACTTCCATTAGGGCCCGGCCCCTCAAGACCTGGTTTGCCAGCAGGCGAGCGCCTGAGGGCGAGAGCGCCCAACCAGAGGCGCTTTGTGCTTTGAGCCAGGGATTCTTGGTATAGGATGCCATAATTGTAAAGATCGATTTCTAGCGTAATGAACCATGCCCGAATGTCGAACGTATCGTCAGCGCCGTCCATGCACTCATGGTGGATGAAATGGTATCTGTTTGAAATCTGGGACAGTCTCGGTTAGACCCTCTCACTTGCTCGCTAACGTGGGGCAGACTAAAATGGCGTTATGTCGCCTCATGTCGAGCGTACCCTCACGCTTCGCACCAGGTTGCCTTTGTATCTGCTTGGCGTCTTGGTGTTTTTACAATTAGTGGAGCCGGACCGAACCTGGATGGCACTCCTGGTGGGTTTAAGTGCGCTGCTCGGGATCTCGTATCTATGGGCGAGGGAGATGAGGGAAAAAATACAGGTAGAACGCAGCTCCAGAGGCAATTGGATAGTCGTGGGAGACACGCTCGAAGAGCGCTTCCAACTCCATAATCGCAGCACCTTCCCGGTGCTTTGGGCCACGGTAAGTGATCGCTCCGATGTGCCCGGCTACGAGATCGATCGTGCCGTCTCGGTCGATGCTCGTTCCAGCAACTCCTGGCGCTCCCAGGGCGCATGTAGCAAAAGGGGGGTATTTACCCTCGGACCCTGGTCTGTATCGATGGGTGATCCCATCGGCCTGTTTCAGGTGGAGATAACGTATCCGGAAGTCAGGCAACTACTGGTGTATCCACGCGTGATGCGTTTACCCGATCTGGACCTGCCCAGAGGTCGCGCTGGGGGACGATCACGGCGATCGACCGCTGCGCCTGTGCAGTCGGTGCTCCCCCGCACTGTGCGACCTTATATCCCCGGCGACAGCCTGCGTCTTGTGCATTGGCGCAAGAGCGCACAGCAGCAAGATCTCATGATCAAGGAGTTTGATCTGGAACCAGCCGGCGATCTGTGGCTGGTGCTGGATCTGGATGCATCGGTGCAAGCCGGCGTAGATCAGGAAAGCACCCTCGAATATGGCATCATCCTAACGGCCTCGCTTGCTGCCAGCCACTTGAACGAAAATCGCGGCGTGGGTCTGGTCGCTTACGGAGAGCAGGCTTTACGCGTGCCGCCACAAGCGGATAGAGGGCATCTCTGGCAACTCTTGCATGGCCTGGCCAACGCCGAACCCTCGCACGACTGGCCCCTGGCCAGGGTGCTCAAACAGATTGGCCCTGATATTGGGCGAGGTCGCACCGTGATCGTGATTACACCCTCGACTGAGAGCGATTGGTTGGGTGAATTACTACAGTTAGGGCGGCGCGATGTGGCTTCGTCCGCTCTGCTCGTTGATGCTGCTTCATTCGACACGGCTCGTAACGGGCAATTAGAATCCTTGCAACACATACTCTCCGATCATGGCGTGCCCAATCATGTCATTGCCAAAGGTTATCCCTTCCGCCCTGTGGTCATGATCAAACGGAAGCGAAAAGTGCTCAAAACGTTAAGTGGCACCGGCCGCGTTATTGTGGTTGAGATCGAGGAGGAGATCTGATGCCGCCTGGGTTTGTTCGGCTCTTCCTCTATGCCGAAAGGAAATTGCGCCCGGCGGAAGGCTGGCTCGTTGTCGCTGCATTGGTGGTAAGTATTCTCATCGTCGTGCAAGCGGTCGAAGAGGCAGCCTGGGTGCGCGACGCCCCTGCTATGTATGCGTCCACCGTGATAGCGTTTGTCCTTGGCATGGTGATGGCGAAACGAGTGGGGCGTGCTCGATGGGCAGTGGTATCAGCGATCTTGGTGGGACTGATCGTCACCACGATGACCGCGGCTCGAGCGTGGCCGTCTATGGTTCTGTTACGGGCCAATGTCAGATACCTTGTCGACTTGCTGCGGTTTTCGGAAGAACCAGGGGTGGAGGTTGTACCGGTTCATTTGTGGGTGTTGGACCATGTCCTGGTCTTTGTGAGATCGTTGGTGTTGTGGGGCCAGAGCATCGCCGGCGGCAATCCCCTCTCGATTGGTCCTGCGCTCACTATCACCCTCCTGCTTATGTTGTGGGGGGTTGCCTTTTGGGCGGGATGGGCAGCCATTCGCTACCATCGGGCACTGGCAGCCTTGGCGCCATCCGGTATTTTTTTGGCGATGAATGTTTTCTTTTCTGAGACCGGCCTGGTTTCGTTATCCTTTTTTGTGGCAGGTATGATCGTGTTGGGCAT
Source organism: Chloroflexota bacterium (assembly GCA_024224665.1). Taxonomy (GTDB): domain Bacteria; phylum Chloroflexota; class Anaerolineae; order J102; family J102; genus PIVW01. Next base: position 2,419 of record JAAENG010000260.1, read on the forward strand.
GGCTCTAAAAGACTATTCGCTCACAAGTAGGTGGGCACGGGATAAGGTCGATTACTCTCCCGAATTTCGACTTGAGTTCTATCTTATGGGATTCTTTGTGGCCGCTACGGTGACAGCCGCCATGCTGTTGACGCCCAGCTTCCGGCTTAGTGCTGTAACCAAAGCTTTTTGGAGCCTATTCCGTGAATCCTACCAGGCGGTGGAAGCTCAGGCCGAACGCGTGATCCCTGAACTGAATCGAATGCCTCGTAGCCTGGATTTAGGCGGCCCCATCGAACAGGGGGGATTGCCCCGTTCCCATTTGATAGGAGCGGCTCCGGAGCTTGAGCGCAAATTGGTTATGTTCGTGCGCGCCAGCGACCCTGATGCCAGTTCCGAGACTCAGGCGAATTACCGCTGGCGGGGGATCACATTCTCCGACTATTTGGGACGTGGCTGGGAGAATCCACACCCGATCGAGACAGTGCGCTACACGCCTGGCGAATCCTGGTTGGCCACTTCCGAGCAGGGGCGTCGATCCATCCGCCAGAGTTTTGATTTCGTGGGTGATAGGCCGACCTGGCTTTTTGCCCTGGGCGAACCGATTGCAGCCGATCGTTCTTACACTGCCCATTATCGTCAGCCTGACGACATCATAGGCTTAGAGGTGCGAGCGCCTGACTACACGGTCATATCACAAATACCGGCGGTGTCAGAAGCGAAATTACGCGCGCTCCCCGCCCCCGTGTCTGATTCTCTGGCTGGCTATCTCACACTACCAGACACGACGCCTGATCGCGTGAAAGCTCTTGCTAGAGAAGTAACCGCCGGGGCTGAAACACCTTATGATCAGGCCAAAGCGTTAGAGGCATATCTCCGCGGCTATCCTTATAATCTAGATATCCCAGACTTGCCCGAACATGTGGCCGATATAGCCGACTACTTCCTCTTTGATTTACAGCAAGGTTATTGTGACTACTACGCCACAACGATGGTGGTAATGGCGCGCAGCCTGGGGTTACCAGCACGTCTAGCCATCGGCTATGCTGCCGGTTTTTACGACAACCAGCGTAATCGCTTTGCGGTCACAGAAGCAGATGCTCACTCTTGGCCTGAGATCTATTTTCCTACTTATGGCTGGATACCTTTCGAACCCACTGCCGCCCAACCGATCTACGTGCGTGAGCCCGATAGCGGTCTGGATAGTGTGGACACCGCCGCTGCTCAACTTGATTTCAGGGCCGAGATAGATAATTTGCGTCGCCAGGCCTGGCTGTATCGTGGCGCCTGGCGCTGGGGGGTTGCTCTGTTTGGTCTGGCTCTCACGATGTTGCTAATTCGTTTTGTCGCCCGAGAATGGCGTTTGCGCCGCCGGGCAGCCAATCCCTGGCAACTAGCCTATCTCCGCCTGGAAGCCTGGGGCAACACCTTTGGCGTGACTCCAGCGGTGTGGTACACCCCAGGCGAATATGTTTCGCTTTGGCGCGCGTTCATCAGCCGTACACAGCCGCATCGAGCGGCTGCATTAGCCATCGCGGATAGCATCAATGAACTTGGTGAAGCTATCGAAAAGCGCGCCTATGCACCACCGCTCCTCCAACCAGATGATGCTCAGGCGAAACAACACTGGCGACGGTTACGTGCTGAACTCTGGCGTTTGCGTATTTCGAGCTGGTTGAGACGCGGTCAGAAAAGCTAGTACAAAACGGCACACCTAAGACATCAGTTCGTAGCAAGCGCGTTAGCGCTGTTGTGCACCTGTCACAGCGATGAATCGCCTACTACGAACCTCACATCTACTTACGCCACGACGAATTAGGGCGTCCAATCGCCAAACCGATCTTCACCATTTGTAAATGTCAGACGCCTCTCACCTGTACCGTCGATGTTGATGATATAGATGTCCCAATCAAAATCTCGTTCAGAACTAAAAATAATGGCCTTGCCGTCCAATGCCCAGATAGGGTTGCTGTCATGCACACGATTCTCATCGCGGGTCAGTCGTGTGAGGTTGCCGCCATCAGCATCCATGATATAAATATCACGGTTCGTGTTACGCCTGCTTTCAAACGCAATCAGGTTACCATCGGGCGACCAGCGCGGATAAAAATCATCCTCCAAATTATCCGTTAGTTGGGTTGCTTCGCAGCCCGCTGTGGTATCGCCATCCTCTGCAAACGCCTCTAAACAAGCCTCGATATTCATCTTCCAGATTTCCCAATTTCCACCGCGATCACTGACAAAAACCAGCCACTTGCCATCAGGAGACCAATGGGGATAAGTGTCGAGCGCTGTGTTCGCGGTCACATTGATGGGCTCATTGCTGCCATCGGCGTTCATGATAAATATCTCATAATCGTAATCGCGGGTGGAGGTAAAGGCGATTTGCTCGCCATCGGGTGACCAGGTGGCGCCCCATTCATAGCTTTCAGGCCATTCCAGCAGGCGCTGCTGTTCGCTACCGTCGATATTCATCACCCATAATTCATGTCTGTTGGCCGGTACGTCACGCCCACTTAAGAAGAGTATTTTGGTCCCATCAGGAGAGATCACTGGCTCTACATCGGGGCCGGGCGCCGAAGTGAGTTGCGAGGGATTCTCGATATCGTTCAGATCCATAAGCCATATATCGAGACTGCCTCCCCGTGAACTGGGAAAAACCAGTTGCCCTAACGCCGGCTCAGACGTCGCAGTCGCAGTTGGTTGCGGAAGCGAAGTTGCAGTGGGTACAGGGGTGCTGGTTGAAACTTCAGCAACCTCAGTTGCCGCTTCAACTTCCGTTGCCACCACAACTGGCGTTTCGATCGCTGCAGTTTGTTGGGCATCTTCGCCGCTATTCGAATCGTTAATAACGATGTATGCTGCTCCGGCCCAAAGCACTATGGCGAGGATCACTAGGAGAATTCGACGTTGGCGTAAGCGCCCAAATAGGGCCCCGCCAAGAAGACCAATACCGATGACGAAAAGAATTGCAGCGATGATTAACTGAGTCATAAGTTTTGCTTACTCGACAACAGGCGTAGGACCGAATGAACCTGTATTCTAAAGTTATTTCGGCTTTCTTGAGTGTTGGGAAAATCTAATCATAGCATCCTCTGACTTCGTATCGCAACATTTATGTTGTGGCATCAGGGCAAGCGGAACATCTCTCGCATTCCCCAGACATGTCCGTCTTGACGTTGTGTCCTTCCAGTGCTAAAGTTCAATGCAGTTCAACGAGCATAGAATAGGCGCTTACAGCGTCGACATCGACAACTTTTGTCGATGTATGTGCAGCAATTCCCGGAGTGTGAAACATTAAGATAAAGGCGCATGAGCAGGGTAGGTTTTCGTAAAGAATTGGCATATAA
>JAAENG010000261.1 GCA_024224665.1 Chloroflexota bacterium
CTTGCGACTTGCGACCTGCGACCTGCGACCTGCGACTTGCGACCTGCGACTTGCGACCTGCGACCTGCGACCTGCGACTTGCGACCTGCGACTTGCGACTTGCCCCAACGAGTTCTCATGGCTCCAGCGTGGCCAACTAACAATCACTGGCTTCCTAATTTGATGACTCTTTCGGAATTTGCGTGGCTCCTACTAGAAAGGCGTATTTCATTAGCACAAACATCACGTAACATGGCTGTTCAGTTCTAAATATCCTGCGTATGTCATTGTGAGGGACGACCTACGGTCTTACGACGAAGCAATCTTCCGCCTGCAATGGGGGGATTGCTTCGGCAAAATACGCCTCGCAATGACATAACCGCAGAACTGAACAGCCACGCAACACGCAACACGCAACGAACCAATTTGATGACCGCCAACTGACTACAACATGAACTCAAAAGAACGTGTATTAACCGCCCTAAACTGCCGGGAACCTGATCGGATACCTTTTCTTGAGTCGTTGATCGACGAACCGGTGGCTCTTGCTCTGCTGGACAAGCCCCTACCTGACGATCTTGTCGGGGGTGAATTGGGTACGGGAAATGAACCTGTCTTTATCGGCCACATCCAAGACAGCCCCCACTACGATGCCATGGAACTGGTCGAGAACATGGGGCTGGATGGCCTCGGCATGTACTGTTTCGCCCGCCACGGTGGTATTCAGGTCAAAGTTGGCGGCCACTACATGGTCGCCGCTGGCAGTATCAAGGCTCGGGCCGACGTCCGTAACCGCATCCTCTCCCCACAGGGAGATCTCCATCTCCCCGATCCCGACGACCCAACACTCTACGAACCCTTTCGCCACTTCTTACATGAAACGGACGACACCGGGCTGGCGCGTTATTGCTTCTTGAATCTCTGCTCCGATCCGGTGATCCTGGGTATGGGACTCGAGACATTCGCCATGGCCTTGTATGACGAGCCCAGACTGGTCGAATCCCTGTTCGACTACTACAGCCATTGGTATGCTCGTGTCGCCAAACATCTCAGCGAACTGGATTTCGACTTTCTGTGGTGTGCCGATGACATCGCTTTCAAGACCGCCCCCTATGTCTCTCCCCAGACCTTTCGTGATCTGTTCATGCCCTATTACCGGCGTGTGGCCGATCAGATCGGCAAGCCCTGGATCTTCCACTCTGACGGCAATCTGCTCCCCATCCTTGATGATCTGCTCAGTCTGGGCATGAGCGGCCTGCATCCCATCGAACCCGAGGCCATGGATCTGGCTGAACTCAAACAGCGCTATGGCGACAATCTTTGCCTAGTGGGAAACATCAGTGTCGATGCTCTGAGCCAGGGCACGCCTGAGCAGATCGACGCTCTGGTGCGGACATCGATCCGCACGGCGGGTCCTGGCGGCGGTTATATTGCGGGCAGCGCCAACAGCGTCGCTTACTATTGCAAGCCCGAAAACGTGCGCGCCATGCAAATGGCGATCCTCAAATATGGTAGATATCCCCTCACATGACAATCGATCTGCATTTCGATGAAGCTGATTGGCAACGTGTACAACAAGCATGGACGAGTTGGTGGGCGGGGGAACTCACCCGACCCCTGGTAATGATCGAAGGCATGGATCCCGACTCCGAACACGTTAAGCATGCTGCACCCGACTTCACCAGCAATTTTGGATTGGATGTTCCCGCCGACCACGTTCTCGACTGTTATCAGGCTCGCCTGCAAGCCACGCACTGGTATGGCGACGCCTTTCCTAAGTGGTGGTTGAATTTCGGGCCGGGGATCATGGCCGGTTTCCTGGGGGCTGAAGTGCATTGCGTGCCGGATACGGTCTGGTTTACGCCTGCGAAAGAAGCGGCCATCGCTGAGATCGACATCGTGTACGATGCTGGAAATCCCTGGTGGCTGCGTGTGCAAGAACTGACGCAATTGGCCGTGCAGCGCTGGGGAGATAGGGTTGCCATCGCTCATACCGATCTCGGCGGTAACCTGGATATTCTGGCCAGCCTGCGTGACACACAGCAACTTCTATTCGATCTCTGTGACGATGGGGATGAGGTAGTACGTCTGGTTGGGGAGATCACGACATTGTGGGTCAGGTATTATGACGAACTGGCCGGGATCATCACTCAAGGGCGGGGCGGCACCACACCCTGGGCGGGCATCTGGTCTCCCAAGACATGCTACATGCTGCAATGCGATTTCTCCTACATGATTTCGCCGCAGATGTTCGAACGCTTTGTCTTGCCCGACCTGGCTGCCTGCTGCGACCACCTGGACCACGCCTTCTACCATTTGGACGGCAAGGGGCAGATCCCGCATCTGGATATGTTACTTTCACTAGAACGGTTGCGTGGTATCCAGTGGATCCCCGGGGATGGAGCGCCGCCACCCGAGCAGTGGATGGGTTTGCTCAAACGCATCAGAGATGCGGGCAAGCTCTGCCAGCTCTATACCAGCCCTGAGGGAGCTAAACGTATCGTGCAAGAGTTGGGCGGCCAAGGTTTTGCCTTCTATATCCAAAAGGAGATGCAACCCGACCAGGCCGCAAACTACCTGCGCTCGATCTCGTAATCAGCAGAACCACCGCACTCCAAGCGACCACCCGACCAAACGACCACCCGACCAAACGACCACCCGACCAAACGACCAAACGACCACCCGACCACCCGACCACCCGACCAAACGACCACCCGACCAAACGACCACCCGACCACACGACCAAACGACCACGCGACCAAACAATGGACCATAAAGAACGCATCCTGGCAGCAATCCACCACCAACCCGTCGACAAAATCCCCAGCGACATGTGGGCGACCCCTGAAGTGCAAGAGAGACTTTTCGATCATTTTGGCATCGAAACGGCAAAGGGCAGCGAATCCGTCGGTATCGGCCTCAATGGCGGCGCGCTCACGCGCGCTGTCGAAGCCATGTTGGAGCTTTGGGAGCGCCTTGGCATCGACGGCATTCTACATATCTCACCCCCCTATATCGGACCTGAGTTACTTGAGGAGGGCGACTACAGCGAAAACGAATGGGGCATGGGATCCAGGCCTCAGACCTACGACACGGGCTCGTACGGCGAGCAGGTGTATTACCCCCTGGCCGAAGCCGAATCCATTACCGATCTCGAATCCTATCGTTGGCCCGACCCCGACTGGTATGATTACAGCGCCCTGCCGCAACTGGCAGAACGCTGTGCGGGACGCGCCATCAGCCTGGGCTACACTGCGCCTTTTTACTACCACAATCTCTTACGTGGTCTCGAATTATCGCTGCTGGATATCTTGCTGCGTCCCCAGTTTACACACCATCTGATCGGGCGTATCTCAGACTTTTTTACTGAATACCACCGGCGCTGCTACGAAGCCTGCCATGGCCTGGCAGACATCACCCAGGTGACCGACGATTTCGGCTCTCAAGCCGGACTTATGATCAGTCCCCAGGCTTTCGAGACCTTCTACCGTGCCCCCCACCAGCGCGCCATCGATCTGGCCAAATCCTTCGACATGCTCGTCCTCCATCACGACGATGGAGACATGCGCAAGCTCTTGCCCGCCTTTGTCGATATGGGCATCGACGTACTCAATCCCATCCAATGGCGCTGCGGCGATTGGGATCTGACAGCCCTCAAAGCCGACTATGGCGACCACATCTGTTTTCACAGCGCTGTCGATAATCAGCAGACGCTGGCTTTTGGCACGCCTGACGATGTGCGAGCCGAGGTCAAACATCTGATGAAGACCTTGGGCAGTGATGGTACTGGATTTATCATTGGCCCCTGCCATAATATTCAGCCGGTGACACCGACAGAGAACATCGTGGCACTGTACGAAGCAGCACTCACATCTGGCTATCAGAGATAACACACGGTTCCTGAACAGGAGTGTTTCCATGTCTATCAACGTAGGTATCATCGGTGGTGGCAGCATCGCCACACACCACATCCGCGGTTATCGGCAAGCTGAGGCGAGGGTTGTGATGATAGCGGATGCAGACGAAGCTATCGCCAGATCTCTTGCTGCCGAACTGCAGTGCCGATGGACGGCCGAGTACGGCGAACTGCTGGAAAACCCTGACATCCAAGCCGTTTCGGTCTGTGTACCGAACTGGCTGCATTACGAGGTTGCCGCTGCCGCCATCCAGGCGGGCAAGGCCGTGCTGTGCGAGAAACCGATGAGCATCTCGCTAGAGCAAGCAGAGGCGCTGCGCCAGATGGTGTACGAGCACAACACATTTTTTCAAGTCGGTTACATGAAACGTTATCATCCCGCCATGCAACGTTTTTGTGAATGGTTGCCACAGCTCGGTTCGATTGAGATGGGATTGTTGCGCTGCTATCAACCTTTTCCCAATTGGTTATGGACCGACCCGACCTCATGGTTTACACAGAAACGATTGTCGGGCGGTGGCCCACTTGTTCATGGTGGCAGCCACATGTTGGACCTACTGCACTGGTGTCTCGGCGATGTAGTCGCTGTATCGGCGCGCGTGCATATGAAAGCGGACACTGATGTCGATTGGCATACCGGCGCCATGTTGGAAATGGCCAACGGCAGCACCATCCTCTTCGAGTGCGGTTGGTTCGAGCACAGCAATCATGGCCCCAAGCAAGATGGTTGGGATGAGCTTTATCAACTGAGAGGACCCGAGGGTGTGGCTACACTCTACCCCTCATTTTGGGACCGCCCGACCACGCTGGTTCCGACCGCCGAACTCTACACTGAGGCGACCCATAGCACACAGAGATTCGCCGAAGGTCCCTTCGACTACTTCGCCGCAGAGATCGCCGATTTCGTTGAGCGAGTGGAGCAAAACAGAGACCCTTCAATCACCGTAGATGCCGGCTACAAGGTAGATCGACTGATCCAGGCAATGTATCTCTCAAGTGAGCGACAACAGCGAATTGTTCTCGATCCAATAGATCGATATCCCATGCCATAAACCAGTTCAACCAGAATACCGTGCAACCAGGCAGACTGCGTCTCACAACTCGCTTCGACAACAGACCCCGGTCTACCGGTTTACAGGTCTACCGCTCTACCGCTCTACCGATCTCAAATCGCCAGCAAGGATAAAAACCATGAAAAAACTACACCTCGTTTGTAACGCCCACCTGGATCCGGTCTGGCTCTGGGAGTGGGAGGAAGGTGCAGCGGAAACGCTTTCGACATTCCGTACCGCCGCAGAGTTCTGTGAATCCTTCGACGGTTTCGTTTTCAACCACAACGAAGCGATCCTCTACCAATGGATCGAAGAATATGAACCGGATCTGTTCACTCGAATCCAACACCTCGTTACCGAGGGCCGCTGGCACATCATGGGCGGATGGTACTTGCAACCCGATTGCAACATGCCCTCGGGCGAGTCCTTTGTCAGGCAGATCCTGGCCGGCCGTACTTACTTTGACGAGAAGTTTGGCGTGCGGCCGACAACGGCGATCAATTTCGATCCCTTTGGCCATACACGGGGTCTCGTTCAGATCTTGACGAAAGCAGGGTACGATTCCTACCTGTTCTGCCGGCCCGTCCAGAGTGATTGTCCCCTGCCGGCCGATGATTTCATCTGGCAGGGCTATGATGGCTCTTCGCTGATCGCACACAGAGCCTCGGATCACTATCTTTCAGCCTATGGTAAAGCGGCCGAAAAAGTGAGCAAATGGATCGAGAATCATGAAAACCGAGAGGTAGGCATGGTGTTGTGGGGTGTCGGAAACCACGGTGGGGGTGCATCCCGGATCGACCTAAACGAACTGGCCGGGTTGATCTCCTCGACGCCAGGGCACGAGATCCTTCACAGCATTCCAGAAGCCTATTTTCAGGATATGCAATCATCTCGGGAGGCGCTGCCGGAGCACAAAGGAGACCTCAATCCCTTTGCTGTGGGCTGTTACACTTCGCAGGTGCGCATCAAACAAAAACATCGCCAACTTGAAAACGAACTTTACATAACCGAAAAGATGTTGAGTGCGGCTGCCCTGCAAGGATACCTGGCCTATCCGCAGGAAGCATTGCACGAGGCCCAGAAAGATCTACTCTTTGCAGAATTTCACGACATCCTGCCCGGTTCCTCGATCCAAGCGGTAGAGGAAAACTCTCTGCGGCTCATGGATCATTGGACTTTTGACAATTTGAATCGTATGAGCTGAGCAGAAAGTTGACGAAAAGGAGGAACTGCGTCAGAAGTAGTGCATGAATATCACTCTACACACTACCAATCTGAAGCAGTTCCGAACATCATTGTATCAGAACA
>JAAENG010000262.1 GCA_024224665.1 Chloroflexota bacterium
CGCTTGAGATCAGCGAACGACTGAATGACAGCTGGCGGATCGTCGACATCTATATGAATTTGGGCATTGAAGAGGACCTTGCCGGCGATTGGGATAAAGCTTGGTCTCAGTATCAAACGGCTTTGGAAGAAGCTGAACGCCTGGGTAGTGTCAAACAGATCGCAGCAATCGCTCTTGCCATGGGAAACTTGGCGCTAAAGCGTGGCGATCACAACGGGGCATTGGCACTTTTCAAACGAGCACTGACATTGTCGAACGAGCATGGATACAGCGCCTATCTCGTCGATATCGGATTAGGTTTGATAGTCGTCCACCTCGAAAAGGGAGATATTGACTCAGCCTTGTCTCAGCTTGCTGAAGTACAAGATCAGATCTCGGCCATCGGGACAAATAACCAGGAATCAGAGCTATTCAGGGTTAAAGCACAATTGGCACTGGCAACTGGCGATACGGAACAAGCGCTCGCTCATGCCGGGCACGCGGTAGACCTGGCGCGTGAGTTGGCTCTTCAGCCCGAAGAAGGCATCAGTCTGCGTGTATTGGCCGAAGCACTGATTGCTGGTGGTCAGGCAGACGCCGCTCAGGAGACATTCGCCAAAAGCTTAGAGCAATTGCGAGATCACTTCCCCTACGAAGCTGCACAGACCCAAGCCGCATGGGGTAGCATGCTGTTAGCAGGCATAGATCCTAAGACAGGCCAATCATTGATGGCGGCTGCCATGGCCACCTTTGAAAAACTGGGCGTCCGCCAATAGATTCTGCAAATCATCGATAGCTCACCAAAACGAAACAATGAACCAAAATGCCACACAATGTCACGTCATGTCCTCTGCCACCTGCTTGTATTGTGTTGCATCCTCGGGTGTACGATGTGTTCATAATGCCGCTTGTCTGATCATCAGGAGTATTTTAGTACAACGAACGCAAACACAACACCATCTTATGCCTACACATCATCCTACAAAGACCCATTGGTTTTCAGGAGATAGTGAAAGATGTACACAGTAGAGCCATCACGCAGTCCAAGTAGTTTGGTCAACAATCCCTCTTCTTTCTTACGCCGGAGCCTGTTGTTGCTAATAGCTGCTGTTCTGGTTGCCGTGGCGCTTTTAGGCGTGGTGGGCGTAGTCGTGCACGGTGAAGATACAACTGACGACGCTTTTTTCGATCGTCGCGTCCTGGGCACAGGCGCAGATCCGACGCAAGGCCTTACTGTGGGAGATATGAACAATGACGGGGCTCTCGATCTGGTCGTTGGTAATCGGGACAGCCAGGACCTGGTATATCTAAACGATGGTTTTGGATACTTTGACTGGGAGAGCAGTGAACGCCTGTTCGGCGATAGTGAAACACAGACAAAAGCCCTTGTCGCTGCCGATATCAACAATGATGGGGCCCTCGACATCATCGCCGGACGCAAAGAAGAAAATAACGTTGTCTATCTCAACGACGGCTTTGGCCGGTTCGACTGGTCAGGGAGCGAACAACCATTTGGCAGCAACGATGAAACAGTAAGCCTGGCCGTGGGAGATGTCAATGGCGACGGCATGTACGATATCGTCATCGGCAATGGCGGCGCCAAAGATAGCCGCATAAACTACCTGTTTCTCAACGACGGCAGCGGCCACTTCTTTCAAGGCGAGCCAAACTGCGCCAACCCCGATCCCCTCGTCCAATGTCTTGGCCAGAATGAACATACCACAGCCGTGGCTCTGGCTTATGTGAATTCAGACAACACACTCGACATCGTAGTCGGCAACTACGGCGAACAGAATTGGATCTACTTCAATGACGGAAATGGCGATTTCAGCGAACCGGCTGCGCGGGTAGGTTTTGGAAGCGGAGATGAGGAGACGACCAGCATTGGGCTTGGCGACATGGATGGCGATGGCGACTTCGATATCGTCGTCGGCAACACTCACTCGACCGACGACAACGTTCTGTATCTGAACGACGGCGCCGGTGGGTTTGCTCAGAGCAGGATCATAGGTCCGGCCAATGATGAAACCAACAGCATTGCCATCGGCGATCTGAATGGCGATGGAGCGCTGGATATCGCCGTCGGCAATGGCAGAATCCCCTCTCCAGACCGATGGGAAGCAGAAGCAAGTGTCGTCTATTTAAATGACGGCAATGGTTTCTTCTACGACACTGAGGAAACTGTAGATTGCGGCCAATCACCGCAGAATGCGCGTTGTTTTAGCGCCAAGACATTTGATACCCAGGTAGTGGTGCTTGCTGACCTCGATAGCAACGGCCTGCTTGATATCATCGCCGGCAACGACCGGCAATCCAATATCATCTACCTGAACACAGATGGCTTTGGCACCTTTGCCCTTCTTGGCGAGCAGTCCTTTGGCGATGCGAACCGTGACTCAAGAGCGGTAGCGGTCGCTGACCTGAATGGCGATGAGGCTTTGGATCTGGTGGTAGGTAATTGGAAGACAGAAAACGTGGTCCTGCTCAACGACGGAAATGGCACATTTTATGGGGGACAGATTTCTTGTAGCAGTCCACCGCATGATGTGTTCTGCTTTGGAGATGTACAAGGCCAAACACAAGCTATCGCCGTAGGAGATCTCGACGGCGACGGTGCGTTGGACATCGTCGCAGCCAACGAGGGCGAAGCCAATATCATCTATCTCAATACTGGTGGATCTGCCTTCACCTGGCTCAACGACCCCCAGCTTTTCGGAACCAGTAAAGATGGTACGAGAGATGTCGTTTTGGGAGATATGAACGGTGATGGACCAATAGACATCGTTGTCGTCAATGACGATGGCGCAATGAATATGGTTTTCTATAACGATGGCGCTGCCCAGTTCGCTGCAGATACAGTGAAATGTGACAACCCGCCCGCTTTCGTGCAATGCTTTGGCGGTGGCGCCAACGATACCCATGCTGTTGCTGTGGGCGACTTGAACAATGACTACTCGCTTGATATCGTCATCGGCGATGATGGGGGTCAGAATATGGTGTTCATCAATGACGGCCTGGGGAATTTCGACTGGCCGGGTTCCCAGCGACACTTTGGAGAATACCAGGATAGATCTCACAGCATCTCGTTAGGCGATGTAAATGGAGATGGCGCCCTCGACATCGCCGTGGGCAATTGGGGTACAGGCGAAGAACGACTAGCACACGCCAATCTGGTCTATCTGAATGACGGCAACGGCAACTTCCCGGGGCAATCTGATTCACGATACTTTGGAACCTTTTCCGACAATACCGGCCAGATTCGTATCAGAGACCTGAACGGCGACGGATATACCGACATTATTTCTGCCAATAAATCTGAACCTAACATCATCTACATGAACGACGGTCAGGGCAATTTTGATTGGTTTGGCGCCGGTCGCGTCTTTGATTCAGAAGACGCGAATACTTACGATATCGCAATAGGCGATCTGAATGGCGATGGTACACCCGATCTCGTCGCCGCAAATAATGGTCAAAACAAGCTGGTTTTGAATGGTTTCCGCCGGCAGCATCGGCTGGTGAACTCGATGCCGCAGATCTCGATCTCACGACCTGTCGACACAGCTAACGCCGACTACTACTCTTCTCCAACTATTTTGCATACCTCTTCAATACCAATCATCTATCACCTGAGCGATATCGAAGGAGACCCTATTGGCCGGATCAAGGCCTACTACTCACTTGACGGAGGCGGACTGTGGTTACCGGCTATCCCATCCGCTGACACGGAAACCGAGGAGCTGGCAACCAACCAAGAGCATTTGTTCATCTGGAACACCTTCGCTTCGGCATTTTTCGGCCAGTCTGACAACGTCATTTTTCGAATCGACGCCACCCCTAGCAAGCGCCCTCAGTCGTACCTGGCGCCTTCGCCGAAACAGTGGTCACTGGTTACCGCATCGACCTTTCCCTTTAGGGTACAGGGAACACAGGTTAGAGTGTATACCGACACCGTGGCCGCCGGCAATGAGTTGGCAGGGGCACAAGTGTATCGCTTGCCGGCTACAGCGGTGTCGAGCGGCGCGAAAATAGGCACAGAAACGAACACCCAAGGCGATTTGATTGGAAGCGGTACCCTGGCCATAGGCGATCGGTTGGCCGCTCTCTATCCAGTGACCGTCACCGATAGCTTTGTTGCCTACAACACAAGCGCTGCTCCAATCATGTCTGGCCTTGATATGTACACTGTCACAGTACCCGGCGTGCAACCTCTTTTCGTATCTGCCGACAATACGCTGCTGGCTTTTAACCTCGATATCTCTCTAGAATGGGATGCCACCGAGGATAACGCCTTTATGGATCAGTTGCAGTTTGATTTGCAGCGTGTGTCCGAACTGCTATATGACTGGACGAATGGGCAGACTACGTTAGGTGATGTGAACGTCTATCATAATCGCGAGCAGTGGCTGGACGCACATGTCCGCATCTACGCCTCCAACCGCTTGCGCCCTTGGGCAGCTCAAGGTGGTATTGTCTCAGCAGAACAGCAAGATCCTGACTTGGCTGAGATACGGTATCTTCCGGGTCAAATCGCAATGGGCTCGGTATGGAACCGTTATGGTACCACGCAGGATGACTTTGGCGAAGATTGGCCTCGCACTCTGGCGCACGAACTGGGCCACTACCTCTTCTTCCTCGACGACAACTACCTGGGGCTGGATGAAAACGGCTTACTTGTACCCATCGATGGCTGTGTTGGGGCCATGAGTGATCCTTATCTCTCAGGGAATAGCGAATTTCATCCTGACACCGGGTGGTTGCCCGAATGCCAGGATACACTTTCCCATCGCAGCAGCGGCCGTTCCGATTGGGCGACTATCGAAACCTTCTATCCTCAATTGCAGGTTCCAACAGGCGATATCACTGAGGTGAATCCAGGTCCCAGCAGTTTACCCTTAGCCCTGACCCATATCCAGGTTCACGAGCCCCACGCCAGCTCCGGCGTTTTATCCGCGCCCTATTTCTATCTTGTGGATGAATATGGAAGTCGTGTGCAGCCTGGCAACGGAGCGCGTTCCATACTATACCAGGGAGACAAACTGATCGACCTGGGACGTCCCACACAGGATCGGATATTGGCACGGGGAGCAGCGGTTGGAGATCGTCTCTGTCTGTACGATCTCGACGTCGGTCAGCTCGGATGCAAGCTGGTTACACCCTATGATGAGCAATTGACACTGTGGAGCTATCCTGACTGGCAACCAGAGATCACCGTATCACCGGTAACATCACGCACAATTGATATCAGCGTAGCAAATGTGCCATCTGGCCTGCCGCTACATGCAAAGCTATATCCCATCAATGACCCGGCGCCAGATGTTATCGTTCTGACCGAAACAACATCTTCCTATACCGGCACTTTCAACACGACCGAGCCGGCACTGAACGGCTACATCCAGGTATGGGTGGATGAAAGTGAGCCGAGACAAGAGAGCGTCACCGACTATACGATCGGAGGCGCACCCGGCTACCAACGAGGGGGTGGGGGCTATCAGCGAGGAGGTGGAGGTTATCAGAGGGGTGGGGGTGCTCCAGCCGTTTCCACAGATGGACAGGCGATCCTGTTTGGCGAAGGGTTGGTCTTCGACGAAGGTGAGTTCGTGGCATTGCAGACAGCTACGGTGCTGCCAAATGTCCCCGCCTGGGCGACGGTAGCCGGTGACGCTTATCGCCTCGTCATGTCGGACGCAGCACCAGACTTGACGGGATCATCTTTGAGTGTCAGCTATTTGGAACGAGAAGTTCCAGCGGATGAAGAGATGTGGTTGAAGCTGTACTTCTGGAACGGCACAACATGGCAGCCACTGCAAACCACTTTGGACACCTACCATAATTTCGCTTCAGCCGCGGTGCAGGGCGAAGGATTGTATGTGCTCATGTCCGGCATAGAATTACCGCTCTATGGTCCCGGATGGGATTCCTTTGGTTACCCGATACAGGAAACTCGACTCGTTTCAGTGGCCCTCAGTTCGATCAACGGTTCCTACACCATGGTTTACGGACGTGACCCCGAAGACGATGATGAATGGAAAGTCTATGGTCCAGACGCGCCTGACCACGTGAATGATCTGAAGGTGCTTGAATATGGTCGCAGCTACTGGATTTATTTGACCGAATCTGTTGATCTGAAGTTACGGGGTACGGCTGTTGCAAACGCATCGGCAATAGATAGCATCCTCCGGCCGCCAGCAACGTACTATGGTACGATCGTAACGGAACCTGGATTCGAACCGGCTATTGGTACAGAGGTGACGGCTTGGGTAAAGGGAAATCTCTGTGGAAAAGCGAAAACGGTGGTGTGGAATGAACAGGTAGTTTACAGCATCAATGTCTTAGCTTTTGGTGAGAACGGCGCTCAAGATTGTGGCTTGCCAGGCAATGAGATAGCCTTTCGGGTCGGCAGCATACCGATGCTGACTACAGCAATGTGGGACGACACAAGGCTCTGGGAGGTGCCCTTAAGTGTTGATACAGCAGTGTACCTATACCTTCCACTAACTTTCAAATAGCCTACTCGCATGCATCTCAATCGAACTATCAGCATCTTTCTCGTACAAACTTTTCTGGTTTCCAGCTATCTGCTGGTCCTCCTGTTGAGGGCTGATCAGGGCCGGCTCTCCGTTCGCGCAATCACATATACCGGCCCGCCTACACCACCTGCTACCTACTATGGTTTGGTTTCAGGCGCACCTGGATTTACTCCAATAGCCGGCATGATTGTCACTGCGAGTATAAACAACACCCTATGCGGTCAGGATGAAACCTATGAATATCAAGACAACATCCTGTACGCTATTGATGTGTCCGCTGCAGGGTCTGGCGATTTGGCAGGCTGTGGGACATCAGGAGTGGAAGTAGTTATCAGAATCGAAAACCAGGTGATGTTCCCCACACTACGGTGGGATCATAACCAGCTCAATGAAGTAGCCCTGACTCCGATGTTTCAGCCCGCAATTCCGCTGCTACATATTGCCCAATATGAGGATTCGATTCAGTTGACCTGGCAGCAACCAGGCTACGACATTCATGGTAATGAAACCGTGATTGGCCATTACGAAGTTTGGCGAGCGACAACGCCGTACTTTTTTATCGGGGAATCAGACTGCCATTGCACCCTGATCGTCGAAACCGAACAGCCAGGCTTTATCGATCAGGGTGAGGATGGCGCCACTGTGATTGGAGATATCGACCAGAACTATTTCTATGCAGTCCGCGCCGTGAATGCAACCGGCCCTTCTAAACTCTCGGATATTGGAGGGGAATTCGACTTCCCACTCGAATCTGGGCAGTAGCAGCGGTGGCGAACACCGTTGGCCTTTTAGTTTAGTCGATCCCTAAACTGGACAAGCCAGAACCAATCAAAGAATAGACAAGATTATATCTTTGAAAATCTTGTTAATCCTGTCCAAATTTCTTGCCCATCGTACAAAAACCCAATTGTCTAGGTACTAAACTGCCCGCCGTCGCCACAACACAAGCAACAACAGCACCACAAACAACACCAGCAGCCCATATTCGACAATACGCAAGGTCGAGGGAGAATCTGATGTTTGAGGTAGTGGCGCGGGCGGGGGAGCAGCCGCTTCAACTGGCTGCACTTCCGCAGCTTGTACCTCAGCCGCCTCTTCCACCTCAGCCGGTGGCTCGGCAACTGCGGCCGCTACTTCCGGCATGGCAGCGTCGGCAGCAGGCTCAGGCGCTGCCTCTTCCATCTCAGGCATCTCCTCGGCCGGCATTTCCTCTGCCGCCGGCATTTCCTCTGCCGCCATCTCCGCCACCGCTGCTTCCATCGCCATGGCGCTATCATCCGTGGCCGTTGACTCCACAGATTCAGCTTGAGCGGCCTGTGGCTGAGCTGCATAGCTGCGTATCGATTCAGTTTCCGCTTCAGCAGCAGGTACGCGCAGCGGAGAAGGTTCGACCGCAGCTTCATCTCTGACGATGGGTTCCGCTTCCGCCGCCACGGCCATCTCTTCCGCAGCCGGTTGCTCAACCTCTACCGTAACCACCATCTCTTTGGTGACCACATCCTCTTTCGCACGCTCTACCCTGTTTGTCTCTAGCGTAGACAGTACCCTGACTGCCCCATCTTCAGGCACAGATGCCACAGGAGCGGCTGCGATCTCCAGCATCGCACTCTCCGGTGCCGATGCCGGCATGGTGGTGGGGACACCCGACCACACATCCACACCAACCACGATAACAAGGGCGACAGCCACAGCCACGGCGGCTACCGGCAACAGGTTGCTGAAAAAGCGAGCGAAAAGACTTGGCCGCTCCACTCCCTTGACACGGCCCCTCGCCGCCAACACCATCTCCTCTGAGAGCACAAACGCGCGTGGCGTCGAGATAGCAGGCATCTCCTTGTAGAGATCAACCGTCATCTCTAGGCCGCGCAAACGTTGTTGCACACCTGTATCAGCGAACAGTGCTTGTTCGATACGCTGACGTTCGGACGCGCTGACCTCCCCATCTACAAAGGCAGAGAGGAGTTCATCGGGGATGTCAGAGGCTGAAGCGCCTGAGAATTGGGGAGGGGTCATGAAGTCAGGTCGGGTGATAAAACAAAGTCGTGGTGTTGAAAAGTCAGAGGCTCATAGACTCTGTACATCTTCTAGACGGTACCGATGTGGCAAAAGTTCCTGCTTGGCTTGCAGGTAGTCGCGCAATTTGGCACGCGCCCTGCTCAGGCGAGATTTCACCGTGCCTAAAGAGATATCCATCGTTTCGGCGATTTCGTCGTAAGAGAGCCCCTGCACATCCGAAAGCACGACAACCGTACGCTGGTCGGGCGGTAACTGCTCGATGGCCCACTGCAATAGCCGCCCCAATTCTACACGCTCGGCGTGCTGCCCTGGCGATTCGCTCGAGTCCACCATACGCCATGTGTGTTCCGGATTGGTTAGCAAGTCATCCAGGTTGGACGTGGGCTTACGTTTCGCCGCTCGCAGATAATCGTAGGCGGTGTTTGTGACAATCCGCAATAACCACGACTTGAAGGAATTCCCGCGAAAGGTTCCCAAAGCTTTGTAGGCCTTGAGGAACGAATCCTGAGTAACATCGGCTGCGGCATCAGCATTGCCCATGATCCGGTAAGCAACGTTGAATGCCAGAGATTGATACTTCAGCACCAATTGGTTGAACGCAGGCAACTCACCCGATTGAGCCGCAGCGATCAACTGCTGTTCATCCATCGCTTTCGCGCTCGCTTTCGCCTGACATGTGCGGGAGTGCTGGCATAGAGCCGCATTGTTTACTCATGGAACATCGAAATTCTTGACGAGGTCGAGCGCCTTGGATATACTCACTCTACAGCCGAAGTGGCGGAATTGGCAGACGCGACGGTCTCAAACACCGTTGGAGATTAGCTCCATGTGGGTTCGAGTCCCACCTTCGGCATCAAAGCTTTGCCTGATAATCATTTATGACACATGATTTGATACGCAAAGCCGACACCGTGACGCGCCAACCAAGATTGGCTGCGCGCATTATAGCAGTAATCCAGATAGGGTGCCAGAGAGATCTGGCCGCGAATTCACTTCAAGCGGCCGAGACCCACTTTCTCGGCGCCCCTCTCCATCTTTAAGATTCCCCCCTTCTTTGTCTATGAAACGCAAGAGAGATCGAGGCTGGCTGATCGCCATTTTTGGGATTCTCGCCGGTTTTCTGTTGGGATTATGGGCAGGCTCGCAATTTCTTCCCAGCTTCTCGACATCAGATTTAAGTGACCTGGGTGAGGTTCAGCAAGATGAGTATGTGGCACTGGTGGCGATGGGCTACGCTGAAACCAGTGACTTGGAAAAAGCTCAAGCACGCCTTGCTGCACTGGATGCCCCAAATCCGGGCTTCTTTGTAGCAGGCGTGACCGAGCGCCACGCCAACACCGGCGGCGCCGGCATCGAACTCAGTGCTCTGGCTCAATTGGCCATCGACCTGGGAGTACAGAATAGCATTGTTCAAGCCTATCTTCCCACGGCTACACCCGAACCCAGCCCCACGCCGACACCTGAACCCCCAACAGCAACTGCACTCCCGCCAACGCCGACACCACTCGAACCAACCGCTACCCCGCAAGCGCCCACCGCAACAGCTACACCCGAAGAGCCAACGCCGACACCTGAACCTGAGACACCCACCCCCCTGCCCGCTCCTGCCATCGTTGCCAACACCGGCATCAATGTCCGAAGTGGCCCGGGCACCGCTTACCCCGTGGTCGCAGCCCTCGATGCTGGCCAATCCGCTGACATCGTCGGCAGATCCCAGAACAGCGCCTGGTGGCAGATCACATTCGCCGACGGCGCCGAAGGTTGGGTCTTCGCCGACATCGTCGATGCCGCAGGCAACACCACCGCAGTCGCCGTTGTCTCGGACATCTCACCGCCCCCAGCCACCAACACACCCGTCCCCCAACCCACAACTCCACCAGAGCCGCCGCCATCTTCAGGGCCTGATTTCAGACTTATCGAGCACAGATTGTGGAATGTCGAGGAGAATGGCGGCTTTCTGGCCGGCACCTCTGTCAATTGCGGCGAGAAGCATGAATTGTACGTGGTGGTTGTCGATGCTGCCGGAAATCCACTCAATGGCGTCACCGTGGGCAGCCTCTACAACAGCGAGGAGGCGGTAACCGGTTCTAAAGCGCCAGGTACTGTCGAATTTGTCCTCTTCCCGCCCGGAAACGGCGTACGTGTTAAACGTGATGTCGATGGCAGAGATGTCAGCAGTGATTCGGTCGAAGCCCCGACCGATCCGCGCAAGATATCTTATGACCAACTCATTGGTGCTCGTTTCTGCACCAATGACGCTAGCTGCGCCACCTTTTCAGCGATACCCGGCTGTTTCGGACACTACAGCTGGACCGCAAAATACCAGCGCAGTTACTAGGCGCTCGAGGCGTTGACGTCGACAACTTTTTTGTCGATGTGTGTGGCAAACGACCACGCGACCGCGCGACCAAACAACCACCAAATGTCTATGAAACAAAAAAAAGCGCGCGGCTGGCCGATTGCCCTCATTGCGATCATCGCCGGTTTTCTTTTAGGGCTCTGGGCGAGTTCACAATGGTTGATCGGTCTATCGCCCACTGAATTCAGCGACCTCAGTGGGGTTCAGCAAGATGAGTATGTGACACTGGTGGCGATGGGCTACGCTGAAACCAGTGACTTGGAAAAAGCCCAAGCACGCCTCGCTGCACTAAATGCCCCGAATCCGGGCTTCTTTGTGGCAGGCGTGACCGAGCGCCACGCCAACACCGGCGGCGCCGGCATTGAACTCAGTGCTCTGGCTCAATTGGCCATCGACCTGGGCGTACAGAATAGCATTGTTCAAGCCTATCTTCCCACGGCTACACCCGAACCCAGCCCCACGCCGACACCTGAACCCCCAACACCCACCCCACTCCCGCCACCCCCCACCCCACCCGACCCCACCGCCACCCCCCCAGCGCCCACCCCCCCAGCTA
>JAAENG010000263.1 GCA_024224665.1 Chloroflexota bacterium
CGATCTGGAAAAAGGTGGTAGTTCCGGGCCATTTTCGTGCTGGAACCGGCAGTTTCGTCTGAAGGGGGCAAAAAATACTCTCAGATATGAATGTAAGATTCCTCCATAATTGTCAAAAGTCCAATACAGAAAGGCAGCGGATTTTGGATTCACGACAGGCGTGATCGATTCCAAGTCATCAATCAAATCTGTTTCACTACCACCACGTGAATGCATTCAAGCTGTTGTGACTGGCAATCTGTCGCAGCCAAGATATTGAAGCACACTCCAAGTATCGGCATCTCTAGACTTTGCTAAAGACTTTGTGTTATAGTTTGGTCTAGAGGTGACAGGCCATTTATGAGTGCAACAAAAGTTAAGCATGTTACAGTTCTGCCGACTGCTACAGTCGAGGAACCGCCCCCTTTGCAGAGCGGAGATCAGCTCACGCGCGCTGAGTTCGCACGCCGTTATCACGCTCACCCTGAACTCAAAAAGGCCGAACTTATCGAAGGAGTTGTCCACGTGCCCTCACCCACCCGTCATATTACCCACGGTCAGCCGCATGCCCGAATGATCGCATGGTTAGGTCAATATTGGGCAGCGAATCCGATACTTGATATGAGCGACAATGCGACACTGCGTTTGGACTACGAAAATGAACTTCAGCCGGACATCTTACTTCGTCTGCCTGTTTCATCAGGGGGTACTTCCTGGGTGAACGAGTCGGGCTATCTCGAAGGTCCGCCTGAACTGGTGGTAGAGATCGCCGCTAGCAGCGCCGCTTATGACATGCATGCTAAAAAGCGTGTCTACTCGCGCAGCGGTGTGAAGGAATACCTGGTCGCGCAGATGTATGAAGAGCGAATTGATTGGTTTGTCTTGGACGAGGGTGTCTTTATGCCGATTGAACTGGATGAACAGGGCATATTGCGCAGCCAGGTCTTTCCCGGCCTATGGCTGAATGTCCAGGCGTTTTGGGAAGGTGGCCTGGCGGCGATGCTGGACGTGCTTAAGGTCGGCATCGATTCTCCAGAACATCAGGCATTCATCGAGTATTTAGAAGGGCAGCGAAACCGATAGGGGTCTTGCACTTGTGGACTGCCAGTCCTAAATTTAGACAAGTGCGGAGGCTCCACTGCAGAGAAGGCTGCCAGCCCCCTTCTCTAACTGCGTAGGTCTTGATACAGCTTGGTATCAAGCGCGTGCCATGAACCAAAAGGAGACAAAAACCTTGAAGTACAACTTTGACGAAATCATCGACAGACATGGCACTCATTCCGTCAAGTGGGAAGGCGGCGAATTACTGAAGAAGTTTGGGCGAGCAGAACGGTTCGACGAAGACACGATTCCAATGTTCTTGGCCGATATGGACTTTGCCTGCCCCGAACCGATGTTGCAGGCGCTCCATGCCCGGGTTGATAAGAAGACGTTCGGTTATAGCGCGTTTTTAACCTCGCCGCACTATATTGAAGCCACACAGGGTTGGTTCAAACGCCGTCATGATTGGCAGATAGCCGCAGACTCGATTGTCTATGCACCCGGCACAGTGGAAGCCATCAACGTTTTGATCAGAACATTTTCTAGTGAAGGGCAGGGGGTGATCGTGCAACGTCCGGTCTATAGCCCTTTCATGTCATCCATCAAAGGCAGAAAACGAGAGGTCGTCAGCAATGCCTTGCTGAATGACGGCGGCTACTACACCATCGATTTCGATGATTTTGAGCAAAAGGCCAGTGATCCAAACAATACCCTATTTCTGCTCTGTAGCCCCCACAATCCGGTGGGGCGAGTATGGACGCCCGAGGAACTGATCAAAATGGCCGAGATCTGCCTCGCCCATGATGTCGTGCTTGTGGCGGACGAAATCCATGGCGATCTGATCCGCCGGGGCTACACCCATTACCCCATCTGCACACTGGTCGACGATGACCGCCTGATCTCGTGCACTGCCATCAACAAGACCTTTAACACCGCCGGACTGCACTGTTCCAACATCATCATCAACGACGGGGAGATGCGTAAGCGGTTCAGTGCGAATATGGGTATGAAGTCGCCCACCCCTTTTGCCATCACCGCACTCATCGCTGTCTACAATCATGGCGAAGAGTGGCTGGAACAGGTCAATGACTATATCGATGGTAATCTACGTTATTTAGACCTGTTTCTTAAAGAAAAAATGCCACAGGTTCGATACCGGATACCGGAAGGCACCTATCTGGGCTGGTTGGATTTCCGTGGTTACGGTCTGAGTTCAGCGGAGGTCCATGACCGGGTCTACAGCCAGGCAAATGTCGTTCTGCAGGATGGCGAGTCTTTCGGGCCGGAAGGGGCAGGGTTCCAACGAATTTGTGTACCTTGCCCCCGTAGCGTCCTGCAAGAGGCGATGGAGCGGATTTATACGGCTTTTGAGGATGTTTGAGCTTGCCTGATTCGCGTACAATGCAGCAGGTTCAAAATGCAATCTCGATAACATCGGTTGCCATATCCAAAGTCGGGGCATCCGCAACCTCCTCTTGAAGATAAATGGACATCAGTGAACTGAGATAGCCTGAGGCTGCTCGATATCGCAAGGTTGCGGTTACTGTCAGGGGCGAAACAGCGTCATCCGGAACAGTGAAAGGTAATGATTCCAAGACTGATTCGCCCGCGGGTATGCGATGGTCAACGTCCACCGTGGCAGCTTCCCAGAGACGGGTGGTGGGCTCTCCCTCAGCATCTAGCCACGTCGTTCCGTAGAGCACACTGCCGGCCAGCGGATCTCCATAGGCATCGATTCCACCTGTAGTGTAGATAACCTGTCCGCCAGCATCAACAACAGAGAGAGCCAGCCACATGGTGCGCAACTCGGTGGCGCCTGTGGGCAGGTGGTGGCCCGCGCCCAAGTTGCTGACACGAACCTGCATGGGCAGTTCCTCCCCGACCTGGACAGACTCCGGATGTAAAATCTCAACGCTTGCTACATCCAGAAGATCAGCGGCGTCTACTTGACCATGCCCATCCTCTGCAAAATGACAATCCTGGCAAGTCCTCCTCGTCGCCGGATCAGTGGCGTTGTAAGGGCTGGCTTGCCATTCGCTGAAAGTGGTCATAACGGCCAGATCACTCACCGGGCTGATGGCTTCGTGGCATGTGCCGCAGAATTCAGGCTTGGTCAGAAGATCGGCGATGTGCGGGCGCAGATCAGCGGTCGGGTGCGGGTCAGCAGTTGGGTCTTCAGTATCGAGAACAAGGCTCTGATCTATGACATAGGCGCCATCACTGCTACCTGTCATATCGACGATGGAGTGGCAGACATCGCAGGTGATGCCACGCAGAGAGACTTCGCCGAGGGGATACGATTCCTGTCCGGTCCAGCCCCAGCGGGAACGGATCTGGCCGTTGAAAAGGCCGATGGGTGTGTGGCAACCGGCACAATAGGCATTGACTTCGCCGTCGCTATCTTCGTTTGCAACCTTGAAGCGAGCTTTGTACAGGGGGGATGATGTGGCAAGGGCATGCCCTGAATCCAGCCATTGCCCTAGCTCGACCTGATGGCACTCGCCACAACTTTCGGGTGAGCGAAAGACATGTTCGGCGATCCGTTCGCCGCTGGTGGTTGTCGCCGCTGAAGGCGCAAATAACGTGGTGTCATAGACAGGCTGTAATCCTGCCAGCACCGCCATGGACTGAACTGCGGCGGCAGTTTCAGCTTCGGCGATGACCATGTCGGGCAGATCCCAGCCTTTGGCATCAGCCCAGACTTTGAAGGATCGCCTATAAATCAGTCGGGCCTTTATCATAACGGGTTCATCAGCACTGGCCGGGGCGAAGGCATAGGTGGATGTATCGGTCGCCAGAGCGGGGATGCGAGTGTCGTTGAGCACGCGCACGCCATTGCGCCAGGGGGGAGCGGGTGACTCGCCCTCCCAATCCTCCAAGACTCTGGCAAATCCTTTGCCCGGCACACCTGCATAATTGCCGCCTGTTACATCCCCAACGCCACCCCAGTCCGGGACAACTTGCCTGTTTACAAGGGGAAGCTCATTGCCCGCCTGATCGGTGGCTGAAACCAGTAAGATCATGTTGCGCATCCAGCCATCGGTGGGGATGTGATGTCCCGCTCCCACATTGCTCACATCGACCTCGACCAGTACGCCATCCTTGCCCTGTTGTGCGCGTACCGCCACATCGACCGCCTCTCCCAAGAAATCCTCATGCCTCGAGCCACGCATCAGGTGGGAGGAGATGGTATCAGGTTGGCGGGCAGGGATGAGGGGGATGGCAGTGGTGGGATCGGGCGAATCGACATTGCCGGTGATGTGGCAGTCGATACAGCTCTGTAGCTTACACAAGGTCTCGCCGAACAGGGGGCTGGGTTCGCCTGGTGCACAGGCCGAGACCAGTTGGATGGGCGGGTCATCATCAGCGACGGTCGCGGCCATGTGGCAATCCTGGCATTGTTCGCCTGCTTCGGCGTACGGTGAGGCCTGCCACTCGTCGAAGGAGGTATAGGTGGGTACGTTCCACCAACTTCCGCTATGGCAAGCGGCGCAGAACTGGCTGGATTTCTGCAAGGCGCTGTACGTGTCTCTGCCCGGCACATCATCGTAGGGGCCGATGAAGAGGTGTTCACCTGGCGGCGGGCGTAAAAGACTGATTGCCTGGACGCCGGCAGTTGTTTCGGCATAGGGCTGCTGGGCGTGGGCAATGCTATGGCAGAACTGGCAGAAGACACCATTGGCCGCTTCACCCTCCAGTACGTCGAGCCGGGCTGCTGCCGGTGCGTGGCAGAAGGCGCAGTTGCCGGGCTCATCAGGTTCGTCCAACAGAAAGCCGGGACCGACGCCCGCGCGCCCACTGTCGTCAGTACCCAGGTACATCGCCTGTACGAGCGGATTTATGGCAGCCTGCGAGTGTGCGTCATCTCGCCAATCCTGGTGCATGTCACCATGGCAATTGCCACAAGCCAACTCCACATCCGGATCGGCGTCAGATGGCAGCCACGCCATATCCGGATGGTCGGTAGCTGTATGGGGTCGCAAAATCAGCTCCCCCTCTCGTCGCAGGAGAGATACATCCGCTGCGGCTATGTAGTAGCCCTCGGCCCAGGCCGTTACCGTCTTGTGAAGTGGAAAACCTTGTAGGCGTAGTTCAAATCGGCCGTTTTCGTCAGTGATCGTGGTGTTTTCGGTGGCACGTTGGCGGACGACGGCGCCCGAGATCGGTGTAGTACCTGTTCTGACTTCACCACTCACCTCGATCGGTATCAAAGCGAAGGCGACTATCGTCACGATCGCGACCAGCATCAAAACGGGGGCTAAGGCAGGGCGTTTCCAATTCATGATGGTAAGGTCTAGGCTACCTCACGTTGGCACATGTAGTAATTCCAATTATGGACCGAGTGTAACGCATTCAGCACGCCAGAAGGCAAGTCTGATGGGTTCAAATGGATCGTATCGGCTAGACCTGAATGCGTTGCACTCTCTTCACGGCCAAATTTAGAACTGCAGTGACACATATTAGCGACTGAATAGAGACTGTGTAAACACTTGTTGGGAAGCTGAAACATGACTAGGTTCAATACAACACATCGAGTACTCGTCTCGCCTTGTCGGCCTTTTCCCAATACTCCCACGCCCGTTCGGCATTTCCGATGTTGGTGAAGTACCGCGCCATATGTTCCGCTGATCTGACTGCCATCTCCTGTTCGATTCGGTGTTCTGCTAGCTTGCGCGCAGATCCACGTCCAAACATTCCAGCTACAGCTCTTGCACCACCTGCGATTTCTGCTCCCCATAGGTCCAGACCGGTTGTTGCTAGACTTGCACCGGTAAAACCACCACTTAGCCCAGCACCGAATGCCGACAGATAATCACGTTCACAGGGATTGGCAACAGTCACCCTCTCATGGATCGCTGCACCTGCGCCACCTACGATGGTTCCTACGACTGTCGCTCCGAATGAAATGATCAAAGTAGGACCTGTCGCCGGCGCAGTGAGTACGACAACAACGGTTGCGCCGACAGCACCCAAAACAACCCCACCCATTTGCTGCCAGAAACGCCGGTCAGACTCGTTCGTGCCAAATGGATCCGAGGTATTGACGGGGTTATTGCCAGCGTAAGCATAGACATTGTCGACAAAGAATGCGGGTAAGGGATCACGGCTGATGAATTGGGCGGTTTGGGGGTCGTAGTAGCGGGCTCGCATATAGTACAACCCGCTCTCTTCATCCCACTCACGACCTACGTAGCGGAAAGGGTTGGGCAGGTTAGGGTTGCTACCAGCGGAGGCGATGATGTTCCCCCAAGGATCGTAGCGATAGGTTGTTATGACCTGACCGGCGCCATTGCTAAGGCCAACGACACTGCCCAGCTGATCGTAAAAGTAGAAATAGGTAGTGCCATTAAGGGTCATGGCGATAGGGTGGTCGAGGCCGTCGTAAACGTAGTTGACTAACACGGCGCCATCGGCTGCTACCTCTTGCACCAGGCTCAGGCCATCATAAACAAAGTACGTGATCTTTCCGGCCCTGTCGCGCTTGCTGATGCGCCGGTCCAGAGCATCGTAACTGTATTCGCTGTAGCTGCCATCCGGGAAATCGATTTTGGCCAAACGATCGCTGCTATCCCAAGAATAGGTCGTGGTCTGGCCTGCCTGGCTCTTCGTGCGCAGGTTGCCATTGGCATCGTAGTTGAACGTCCAGCCATCACTGCTCGAGTTCAGTTGATTGGCGGCATTGTAGGTGTAGGTTACGCTGTTTTTGCTGGTGCGATTGCCGGCAGCGTCATAGCCATAGCTTTCGGATAAGCCCGGTCCACTCACGCTCGCCAATTGGTAGATAGCATTGTAACCGTAGGTTGTGGTTCCACTGCTATCCTGGGCGGAGAGCACATTGCCAATCTTGTCGTAGCTGTAGCGGAAGTCGTTAAAGGTCGCACTGGCGGTCGGGCTCTGGTTGACCATTCGAGTCAGTCGGTTGTTGGCATCGTAAGTGAAATTGGTCGACACACCGGTGTTGCCACTTGCTGGGTCCGTCGAGATCAACCGACTAACAGCGTCATAACTATAGCGGACATTGCTATTAACAGGGCCACTCGCTGACAGGCCCCTCAAGCGGTTGAGGTCATCATAGTCGTAGCGTATTGTCTGCACAGGATTATTGGCGGTGGCGATGGTTGTGCCGTAAAGCAGGCCGGTATACGCTAGCCAGTGCTCATAATCCACGTTGTTAGAGACTTGGTCGCCGTCTCCCTCAGGGTTATACCAACCCCCAGAGGAAGTGTCATCGACAGGATCGTAGGGGCCCTTGACGCTGCCCCACCAGTTGTCTTCGGCGTCGATGATGTTATTTCGATTCGCATTGAACAAACCGTACTCTGAATTCCTGGTTAAGCGGTTTTCACGTAGTGCCGGTTGAGCGTTTCGCAAGGTGAAGATGCCGATTCGATTGTCCCGGATAGCGTTTCTGAAAATCGTAGGCGATGTATTATCAATATAAATACCGTAATCCTGCGATGTCTCGATTACGCTATTTTGGATCACGAGATCATCGGTATTGATCCAAACATTGTACTGGCCCTGACCACCACCATAGCGTATGGTTACCTGGTCTAGGGCGCTACCTGTACTCGATGCATGAAATGCCAGCGCGCTCCAGTCACCGGCCGCGGGCACGCTGTTTGGTCCGTCACCGTTCGTGTCACCGCCGGGTCCGTCATCTTGCAAGGAGGTAAAATGAATGGGCTGCGCGGATGTGCCCTGAGCGACGAGAGTGCCCCGTACCACGAGATCGGTGAAGAATTCCCGAAACTTGACGGTTGAGCCGGGTGTGAGCGTGAGGCTGGCACCTTGTTGAATGGTGACATCATTGTTGGCCACAAAGGGGAACAATACGTCACCATCCCAGGTTACATCGCCGGCGATAGTGCCTTGGAAAAGCATGCCGTTGTACTCGTTGCCACTGCCAATGTTGCCGTCAAGAATGATTGAGTCGTCATTGTTGGTTAATTGGGCCCACACGGCAGTCCCTTTATTGTCGAGGAAGAGATTGTTGGTTAGCTGCGGAGGTAGGGCATTGTCCAGCCACAATCCCGCTTCGGCTGAATAAGCGATCGTCGAATTGGCGATCGTGATATCGGTAGACGCCACCCAAACATTCTGTCGCCCTTGGCCACCGCCATAACGTACCACGCTGTGGTCCAGCACGCTCCCCGTACTGGTAGAGGCGAAAACCAACGAACTCCAGTTATCGGGGCCAGGTTTCGTCAAATCTCCATCGTCATTGGTGTCACCCCCTACGGTGTCATCCTTGATCGACGTAAAGTAGATGGGCTCTTCTTCGCTGGCTGCTGCGTTCAATGTCCCGCGCACCATGAAATCTGTCCAGAAGTCTTTGAATTTCATGGTTGTACCGGGTGTGAGCGTGAGGCTTGCACCTTGGTTTACGGTGACATCGCTGTTGACGACAAAGGGGAACAACGTATCACCATCCCAGGTTGGGTCGCCGGCGATCGTGCCTTGGAAGAGCATGCCATTGAACTCGTTGCCACTTGCTTTGTTGCCACTTAGCGTAATGGAGTCATCATTACTTGTTAAGTGCGCCCAGATAGCTGTGCCACCATTATCGACAAATGTGTTGTTAGTCAGAACTGGTGGTAAGGCGTTGTCCAGCCACATTCCCGCTTCGGCAGAGTAAGCGATCGTCGTATGGGCAATGGTGATATCGCTAGATCCTACCCAAACATTCTGCCGCCCTTGACCCCCACCATAACGCACCACACTATTCTCCAACACACTACCGGTGCTAGTACTGGCGAACACCAACGAACTCCAATCATCCGGGGCGGGAGAGGTCGCGCTGCCGTCGCCATTGCTGTCTCCACCAATCGTATCATCCTTGATCGATGTGAAGTAAATCGGGTTTCCTTCAGTACCAGCCGCAATCAATGTCCCCCGGATAAAGAGATCGGTCCAGAAGTCCTTGAATTTGACGACAACGCCGGGCTGGATGGTCAGGGTGACGCCGGCATTCACGGTGACATCGCAGGTGGGGATATATGGGCTGCCCGCCGGCGTCCACGTCGTGTTGCTGTTTATGGCGCCGCAAACATCGGTGCTGGTGGCCGTAATACTCTCCTGATAGGAGGTGAGACCGGCTGTATCCGGTTCGGGACTATTTACATCAAGCGACTCTGAATTCGCAGACTCCGGCGCCTCTGCCAACTCAGAGATATCGTAGGAAGATGCTGGGATGACATCGACAATAGGGGGATCAGCTGCATTGGCTTCATGGTTGTTCGTTGCGGTCTGGGAGCTTGTAGAAACCGAGATGTTTCCTACCACAACATAATCATAAGTGACCGCCGACTGGATTCCTGGCCCCAGTAATTCGGTTGTCACCTCATCCGCTGTGCCGGCAATCTGGCTCGAATAGTCATAGACAACGCGTGCGTTGCCGTCCTCGATACTCGTGAGATCATGGATGTTATTGTAGGTATAGCCGGCGATTCTACCATCAGGGTGTTGCTCTTGAATCAGGCGATTGGCAGCATCATAGCTGAAGTTAGATGATGTGCTATCAGCACGCATCACAGAGGTGAGATTGCCGACGGCATCATAGGCATATCGTGTTGTCTGGCCGAGCGGATCTGTTTCTGACGAAAGACGGTCGAGGTCGTCGAACTCGAAAGATGTGGCATTATTGCGCGCATCTTCAAAGCGAGTGAGATTGTCGTTGCGATCATAGTCAAAGCTTCTACTCTGTCCCAGGGCGTCGGTGGCTGCGGCCATGCGGTCCATGGCGTCGTAGCTGAACCTGATTACATGATTCTCTGCATCCTCTAGCCGGGTGAGATTGCCCCTGTCGTCATAGTCAGACTGCGTTCTGAACCCCAAGGCGTCTGTCGTCTCGACTTGATTTCCAAATAGATCGTAACTCATCCCTATCGTGTTATTCAATGGATCGGTCATGTGGATGACCTGGCCGAAGGTATTGTATTCTAAACGCGAGGTGTTGTTCAGTGCGTCAGTAATGCTGACGAGGTTTCCCAGCGAGTCGTAGGCAAGCTGGGTGGTATTGCGAGCACCATCAGTGACACTGGTCGGCTGATTGTACACCGGCTCGAATGTGGTCATGACGGTGATATGGCTGTTCGTCTGCACCGCATTGCCCTTTTCATCATAGTCAACCCGCTGGTAGGGTTGATCCGAACCACCGTACTGACGCCGCGAATCCCACTGATAATCTGCGCCCCAAACCGGATTATCTACCTGCGTGATCGCTCCTTGCCTGTTGAACTGATAAGCTGTGGGAACACCAGATTCGTCGGTAAAGACATTGCGGCTGTTGAAGTACTCTGCGGTTCGCACACCACCGAGCGCGTCTTCGTGGGTGAGCAAGCGACGACGCTCGTCATAAGTTAGCTTGGTGGTATTGCCTTCAGGATAAGTGAAATCGCCAAGCAAATGGTTTTCATCGTAACCATAGTGTGTGATTCGGCCCAAAGGATCGGTAATACTTATTAGGTCGCCCTGCTCGTCGTGGTCGAGCATGTACTGTCGTCCCGCCGGATCGGTCACTCGACTAACGTATCCCTGCGCCCCGTAGCTGAAGTGATAGGTCCCACCACTGCTGTCGGTGATACTGATCAAGCGATCCACCAGACCCCAGGCGCCTTCGGGAATCGACTCGCCATTCGCTTCGTAGGTCAGTTCTTGCACATTGCCATTCCGATCTGCAATTCTTGTCAGGCGGCCAGATGGATTGAACTTCTGCGTGATGCCATGTTTTGACGTGCGTGACCATGTGCCATCGAAAAGCCGAGTGAGGGTGCTGAACTCCTCGGGTGGTGGCACATACCGGCCGCTTTCGCCGCGCCTGAAGGTGAGATACTGACCATCCCCCTGAATGATTGTGACGGTATCGGTACGGTCCACCAACAGTGTGTCGTAGCTGCTCATCCAGCTAAATCCGAATGGCCAGATATCTCCCCGCCGTACCTCGACGGTGCCATCAACCGACAGACTGGGACGAGCCCCCGTGCTATAGAAAAAGGTCTCGGTCGCTTTGTAAGGATAGAGTCCCGGCGCTACGCGTTCACCTAAGGCGCTGCGCGTATCCATAAGTGCTTCAGCCATGAACCCCTCGCCGCTATAGACTTGTCCCTGGAACTCGATACGCCACTCCGCTCGCTCCGGTATCTGTGTGGTGACGGTGAATGGAACGCGTGCGATGACGGCGGGTGTATCATTGTTTGTGCTGTAACGGATGGCCAGATCGATGGGAAATCCCCGGCTCGCGACCGAGGCGAATTCATAAGTCTCTGACACCGAACCGGTGCCTACGTTGATCTCGCAGCCAGGTCAGGTAAATTGGTCGGCGCCCTCTCCAGCATTTGCGTTGGTTACCGATGCCGCACCAGCCTGTCCTGGTTCCTGGCCCAGCACCGGGGGCAGAGCATGGCCATAGATCGAGAAGTGAGGGACCTTGGCCTGCAAGGCGCGTTTGCCATCTCCAAGATCCACGACCTTTCCAGGAACGGGATCTTTCCAGCGTTGCTCCTCACCATTCCACCAATAGCAAAGCGTGTCCGTACCAGTTGGTAGGGTGCCCGTATATTCGACAGTCCAAAGCACTTCCTTGCCCGCCGGAAAAACCGCTCCCTCAGGCTCAAAGCTGCTGAAGCCCATGGGAATCGATCCATCAGGGAAGAATTCGGGAAGATCGGCATTGTCGACATAGGTTACGCGCACCTCTTCGCCATCGGCCAAGGTTCCGGGCTCGAATTCGAGGCTGCTGTTGTCGAGACTGTTCGTCGCTACACCCCCCTGCATGTCAATCTCGGTAACAACCGGATCCTGGACATGTAACCGAATCGGGTCCAGGCGTAGGACCTCGTTTGTCCGCACCCTGCGTGCGCGTTGATCACCGGTATAGTCAGCAAACGAGAAATTGAGCGTGTAGTCGCCTGCTGGCACGATAAACTGAAACTGACCTTTCGCATCAGTTGTCGTCGTGAAGGTGGCCGTCTCTGTGATAGTCAGCATGGCTCGTGCTGCCGGTGCGCCCATTTTGCGTACACTTGGGCCCGAACTTGTGATCAATAGGGGTAGGTAGAACGGAAAGGGTAGTGGATCGAGTACACCCTCCGCTACCACTTGCACACCTACTAAACTATGGCCATCAGTGGCATCCTCAACTTCACCCAGGAGGGTGCCGACGGGTAGATCATCCTCCTGTTCTGACTGTTGTGTCTGTTTCTCGCTATAATTGCTTGTCCCGGAGAGATTGGCCGCCCCAAAGTCATTGCCAGACACTTCATGTCGGTCAGTCGCGTAGGCGGGGTTTGGTATCAACGCCCACTGGACGGACGATGCCAAGATTCCCAGGCAAAGTAACAAGCTTAACCAAGCTTGAAATCCACGTCTCGAAATAGAGAACAGCCACAAATTCATGGTTTACCTCCTCAAGTGATGCCGATGCACGATCTGGTTTTGCACCTTCAGTCTACGCCAGAATCCACATCTATCGGGCAGTAAACAATGTCGTTGTACATCTGCCGACAGTCAACGCAGACATGCTCTTCACCTGAGACGCATTGCGTGTGCACGAATTGACGCAGGATCAGGTGTGCCGCGCGTGTGAATATGTCACTTGGTCAAGTTAGAATTGTCGTTCGACTGGCAGAAGTGGCGATTATTATAACGCATCCAAACCTTAACGCAACTGCACCCCTAGAGGAGGTCGCAATTCTAGATACGGAGACATCGCCATAGCAGGGCGAAGTATTTCCACAATATCTGTGTTTAATTGCAGCTAATTTTGCTTAATAAAGTGGACCCCAATATCGACAACGTTTTGTCAATAACAGGTGTTCATTCAGGAAGACACGGATAGAAAAAACGCGGATGAAATACAACGGAAAAATCTGTGTTTCCTTTAATCCGTGTCTTTATCCTGCCCGCAAGGGCCGCCATTTTCCCAGATCGGTCCGGGAATAATTGTTGGTTACGCTACATAGTCTCCCCAACGATTTTCCGCCAGAGGACGGACATCAGGATTGACAATGGTTTGCACCCAACGCCTTTGTAGAATCTGTGCTGCGATGTCTGCGGTGTACCGATAGAGTGTATCAACAGCATCCAGTGAATAGCTTGAGACATGCGGTGTAAATACCACGTTTGTGCAGCTACGCAGGGGTGAATCAAGTGGCAGTGGTTCGATCTCGAATACATCTAACCCCGCGCCGGCAACCTTGCCCGAGCGAAGTGCCTCGTGAAGGGCCAACTCGTCGATCACCTGACCACGGCTGGTGTTGACGATAATGACACCATCCTTCATTTTGGCAAAGCTGTCGGCATTGAGCAAATGGGAAGTGCCCTCGGTGAGGGGCGTGTGTAGGGAGATAAAGTTTGATCGATGCAGAAGTTCGGCCATCTCGACCTTTTGTACATGCAACTCCGACATCACATTACCCTTGATATAGGGGTCGTAGGCGATGATTCCGAACCCGAAACTCTGCAACCGTCTGGCCACCTCGCGGGCGATCCTGCCATAGCCGATCAGCCCCAGTGTCTTCCCTCGCATACGGTATGTGGGCACAGCGAGGGATCGATCCCACATGCCGTTACGCACCGTTTCATGGAGTGATATGATGTGTAAGGCGGTGCTGAAGAGCAAGGCAAGGGTTTGCTCGGCCACCTCATCGTTGCACCAATTAATCACATTACTAACAGGGATACCGAGTTTTGTAGCAGCCTCGATATCTATCGAATCATAACCAAGCCCTGCGCGTATTAGACCTCGGCATTTGACCAGTTTCTGCAAAACAGGCTCTGGCACTAAGGGGCGTATCGTCTGGATAATGACTACATCGGCATCAGATGCAGCCTCTATAACAGCATGTTCGTCATGATATTGGCCGATGACGAGCCTGCCACCGGCAGCATGAATGACATCGTGCATGTACGCCAGGACGGGTGGGGTGATATCAAAGAGATCGACGTCGTAATCGATCAGGACTACCTTGTGACTGGGCATTGTAATGACTCCGTACTCGTGAAACGTGATGCGTGATACGTAATGATCTCACACGTCTGAATCCTCACGTTTTATGTTTCACGCTTCACGTTGGGCTAAGGTTTTGGATGCATTTGAGTTCTGGAACCCCTTAGCGGAGTTAGTTCGACGGCTCCATAAGTTTGAGTTGGTGGGCCGGCGTAAAGAATTGACGAAATGTCAGCCATACCGCCGTCAAACCGGTAAAAGCTCCGGCGCCAATCATCATATACATGATCACAATCTGTAGTTCCACCGCCTCCAGAGGGGAGGCGCCCGCCAGGATCATGCCGGTCATCGCCCCCGGTAACTGGATGAGCCCCACCGTTTTCGTGGTATCGATCATCGGTGTCATACCGCTCTCCAAGGCCCTCTTGAGATAAGGATTAGCGGCCCGGCGTCCACTAGCACCCAAGGCCAGGGCTGCTTCGATTTCTGCCTGCCTGCCCGTGACCTCATCCCGAGTGCGCCCCATCACCAGAGAACAGACGTTCATCGAGTTACCCACCACCATACCGGCAATGGGGATGATCACCTGTGCCGAAAACTGGAAAATATTCAGAACCAGCAGCAAACCTAAGGTCAGAGTAGCACCGATCGAGATCGATATCAATGCCACCCGCCAGGCATTTGGCACCCCTTTCCCACGCTTGCCGGAAGTATAAGCTGCGATCACTATCATGATCACAATGATCAATACGATGAGTCCCGGTTGGTCGGTGTCGAACACAAAGGTCAGCGCATAGCCTATGGCGATGAGCTGAATAAATGCTCGAAAGGACGCCACAAACATAGACTTTTCCAGATCGAGATCCTGCCAACGACTGATGGCAGCGGCCGCCAGAACGAGACCAAACGCGGCCAAGATACGGACGAGATCAACGGGGAAGAGTGTCAATAGATTCATAGAGATATCCAGTACTATTCCGAGGCCAGGTTGCCAAGCACCTGTTGCGGTGTGCCAAAATCGGCTACACTGCCCTTATCCAAAAGCACGACACGATCCGCTATGCGCCGGGCCTGCTCGATGTCATGTGTGACCCAGACCAGGGTCATTCCCAGTTCACGCCTCAGTTTGAGCAAAGTAGATTCTATATGGCGGGCTGAGACGGCATCCAGTGCACTGGTGGGTTCATCTAACAAGAGTGCCCGAGGCTGTGTTGCTAACGAACGTGCCAGGGCAACGCGTTGCTGTTCGCCACCCGATAGTTCTCCTGTCGGGCGATCTAGATAGTCGGGCGTCAGATCAGTCTGCATCATCAGTGCTTGTAATTCATCAGCGCTGAGAGTTTTTTCTCGCAAGGCTGGACCATAGCCGATATTTTCGGCGACAGTGCCTGGAAATAATGCCGGTTTCTGAAAAACCATGCCCACGTGCCGGCGCAACTCCACGACTTCTTTGTTCACCACATCTTCTTCTTCTACAAATACAGTCCCGAGTGGTGGTTCTGTCAAGCGATTGATACACCTCAATAAGCTGCTCTTGCCACTGCCGCTGGGCCCAACCAGACAGACAATCGCCCCAGGTTCTGCCTGCAAGCTGACATCATCGAGGACCGTGCGGGTAGCTCTCATCAGCGTGAGATGAACGATTTCGATGCTGGTGGAGGGGTTCGAAACAGGCGTATGCATTGATATCTTGGGTGCCAAGTTTAACGTACTATCGGGGATACCGTGAGCGGGTATCCACTTCGATTGTAAGTCTCCTCCGTTAACTACTCCAAGTCAGCGGCTATACCCAACTTCTCTTACCGATTGCCGGTTTTCTGATACACTTCAATTGGTCTGAGGTCGTTGTCAAGTGTTCAAAAATCAGAGCGTCTGGAAGAATTCGATCTCCTCACCATTTGGGCCCTTGAAGAAGGCATAGATAACTTGCATGGCGCCCAGATCTGCTTCGGTTGGCTCGATCGTGATCTCATATCCATGCCCACGTACATGTTCTATGGCGGCATGAGTATCCAGTGTGGCAAATGCAAAGTGGATAAGCGGACAATTTGTTGCGGGGTCGGTGAGGGTTGGTGTATCAGCCGTGGGTTGGAATAGCTCGATATGGCTGCCATCACCTATATCCAGCAGGATGATCTTGCGCTCCGCTGAACCAAACTCGGCCACCCACTTCATGCCCAACACTTCCTGATAGAGGTGCAACGACGCATCCCAATCGCGAGTTTGGATGGCAATGTGGTGTGACCCGCATCCTTGAATTATGGTGTTTCCAGTTCCGATTGTCATAGAAAATCTCCTGTTGACGGCAAATTGTGTGCCGAGCGTAGCGTTGGCGGACAGATAACATCGCTGACTCAATTATTCGTTGAAACGCCTTCACAGTAATCGTATCACCAACTCACAAGCTTGCCGAAAAATCGATCCAAGGTTGGATTCACGTTTAGGAACCCTGCCAACCTCAAGGTAGAGACAATGATCTTCCCCATTCCGTAGTTGATATAGCCTACAACGGGCAGTTTTTTCTTAACACCGGTCGTGCTGACAAAGAAATCAGGTTTTTGGTAGGTGAATAAAAGGGGGGTGATCGCTTCACATTCGAGATAGCTTTCAGCCAGGACATCGATACAGTCGGTTTCAGCATTGTACCAAAAGGAAAAGTCATCTGCTCGAAAGCTTTGCGTGATCTTCTCTTTAGCATTTCTGGCAATGAATGTAAGGCCATTCATCGATTTCATGTGAATTGAATGTTCCCCGATCTGGATGTGATCTGCTGCTGCGTCTTCCAACAGTAGAATTGCCTTTGAACCTTTGTTGACCCTATCCAGGATCGCAGGTAAGTGTTGAAAATCAAGGATGGTTTCATCGACTACAATCGTCTCGTATTCTCCACCTATCCTATAGGAAGAAGATGGCAGGTTTAGGCGGCCGGCCAGGTTCTTTGCCCTGGATCCCACATATGCAATCGCAGCGGAAGATGGTGCGGGTTCTCGCGAAAAAGTCTGAGTTTTCAATCTCTCGCTGTTGAGCAACATGCCCTGGGCGTCCAACAGAATGGCATCGACGTAGATTTTTTGTCGATCTGCGACAGATGGTAATTCAATTGGGAGGCTGCCGGCATAGTGGGATGAGGTTGCCGGTACATCAGCCCGCATTTCGAAGGACGCCAATTCCTCTCTTTCGGTCCTCGATGTCGCCACGATCCGGCAATCCCTAAGCTCAACAACCGTGTCGTTGAGTATCCAGACCTCGATGTCGATACGCTCACCGCTATATGCTTGCCAGCGGTCGCTTCGTAAGTTGACCCTGATCGGCGCCAGACTCCGTTGGCAGGCAAAATAAGCCGGTTTGGGCACCCGATCCACGTCCACCAGCGTCTTCATCCACCCGGCAGGCCAGGCATCGATGAGAAGGTGAATGGCGGTTGATACGATCAGATCTGAACGGCGTCGGAAGGCATCGTTCATGAGTCTTGTTGCCAACGCCTGATGCTGCTGACTCTGCTCGATCCAGTCCTTGATTAGGGTCTGTTCTTCGAACCAGTCACCGTGCATGCTGTGCGTCTGAGCCCGAATGATCCCGTCCGGTTGCCAAAGCTCGGCATCGCTTGCCGGCAACCAATCTTTTGGGTAATGCCGGATCATCACATCGTAGTTGTCCAGCCCCTCGGTACCATATTCGCCACAGCCGGTCTTCCATCCCTTTTTGATCGCAGGCAGATATCCGCGGTGCAGCCTGCCGATGGGCAGCGCATGATTCGTATACCACATGTTATAGCAGTGAAAATCAGAGAGTCCGCTGTCAGTGGGCGGGTCGTAATCCCCCTCTACGTTCTTGACGATCCTGTCGGGATTTTCGATGTAGATAGCTTTACGAGCTGCAGCAAAGAAGGCTTCCAGTTCATCTCTGAACAGGTGCCGATGTCCTTTGGTAGCGTGAGAGACGTAGAGAGGTTCATCCTCTTGATCATCGTACTTGCCGATTGGAAAAGGTTCATTGATGAATGAGACCATAATTGCAGAAGGATGGCTGCGGATCAGGCGTTCCATCTCCCCGGCCTGGCGTACGGCCTCACTAAACTGATTTCTGCGCAGGTAACCGAATAGAGGCAGGTCACATTGATGCATCATGCCCAGCCTATCGCAGTAGTCGTAGATCTCCTCTTGTACCGGACGTTGGGTGATGCGGTAGTAGTTCATGTTGGCCAGCTTGGCAATGAGTATATCATCTATGAGCTGGTCATAATCCTCTCGCATCACACATTGCTGCAAATGGCCCATTTCGTTAGCCCCGCGCAGCAAGATCGCTTGGTTGTTCAGATACAGCGAACCCTTCGGTTCAAACTCCTCATCCATATGGAACTTGCGCATGCCGAAGACGCGGCCCTTCTCATCCAGTAGCTCCCCATTATGGCGGATGGCCGCTCGCAGTGTATAAAGCCAGGGCTCTGCTGGACTCCAGGATCGATAGTTTGCCAGTGGTAGAGCGAGACGATAGAAGTTGACTCCTGGACCGGCGGCAGCAACCTGAAAGGGGATGTCGGCAATAGCTTCTCCCTGGAAGTTACGGGGAAAGAGGGACAGTGCCAGGTCAAAGCCCTGGTTGTGCGCGCCTGTGTGAAAAACCTCCACCCAGGCCTCAATCGAAGCGCCATCGATGTTCGGTCTCACAAATAGATCGTGAACAAATAGTGCGGGTCGTATTTCCAAAAGCACTTTATTGTAGATGCCGGCCCCCGGAGGACAATGATGCCAACCCTCGAGCGGATCATCCCAACCCGGGCCCGTTGCGGCGTAGATCTTATCACCGTCCACACGCTCTTCACCCTCCACCTCGATACCCAAGGTGGGGTAATCATTCTTCACTTCGATGACGAGAACGTTCTTACCGGGGTGTTGTAGGACATCGCTGACATCAAATTCGAAGGGAGCGAACAAGCCCTCGTGGCTGCCAACAAAACGGTCATTTAGGTAGACGTTGGCGATGTAATCGACGCCCAGGAATCTCAAAAAGACCCGCTTGCCCTGCTGTCGGTCCGCAAGGGAAAATTCCGTTCGATAAAAACCTGTCCACCTCCCGGTCGGCCCTCGATAATCGGGGATCTTGACGGTCTCCCATTCTCCGTCGCCGGCTAGGATTTGAGAAAAATCGTGATCACCGGGACTTTCGTAGCGGAATTGAAAATCGTTGAGTTCGCTGGCATCCCTGACGATGGCCAATGGCGGGGTGAAGTCTTGCAGAAAGGGTCTGTATTGTTCACGGAGCTTTGCTAAATCCAGCTTGAACTGTTGCAGATCATTTTCGTACGATGGCTCAGTGATCTCGTCTACAACCTGGTCGGAGGGATGAAAATAGTGCGTTTCGAGCGTCGGAGGTTGGGGCTCGATCAGTTCCCCTTTGCCAATGGGATGCTGGTCTAAAGCGATGCGGGCAAAAAAGTCGTTTTGGCTCATGTCGCACTCCTGCTCAAAGTTCTGCCCTGAGCTTGCTCATACATTGCCAGGATGTTCTCGATAGGCGTGTCAGGTTGGAGGTTATGCGTCGGTGCGAGGATATACCCGCCCTTGTTGCCCAGAACCGAGATCGTGCGGCGCACTTCCTCGCGCACCTCGGCTACTGTCGCCGTGGGCAGCAGTTGTTGAACGTCTATGGCGCCGTGGAAGGTCAGTCTGTCGCCGAATTCTGACTTGAGTTTGACGATGTCCATCCCTTGCGCGCTCACCTGGATAGGATTGAGAACCGTTACGCCAACGTCTATGAGGTCAGAGATGAGATCGTAGATAGCTCCGTCCGTATGAAAGAATATCTCTACGTCAAAATGCTTCTTGATTTCGGCATAGAATTTGACATAAAGCTCTTTGAAATAAGTGCGGAACATCTTTTTGGAGATGAGGAGATGCTTCTGGCCGCCATAGTCACCGCCGCCATGCAGTTCGTGAATGCGGCCAGCGCCTGCCTCCAAAGTCTTCAGGGCGTGCTCCAGGCGATACATGTTATGTTGTTCTATCATGGCCACCGCCAGATCTTCATCCATCGCCAGGATCAGCATGAATTTCTCGTCACCGGCCCACATGCACACATGCTGAAGACCGGAAGGGTCGCCATGCGCGGCGATCCAGTAGGGCCCTTTTTCTTGCAATGCATCTATTTGTGCGGGGATAGTGCTGAAATCCCACCAGTCGATGTGGCCATCCCAACCATATCGACCTGCTAGCTCCTGCGGGCGGGTTACGTCAGCCCAGGGGAACTTGACGATTGCCTCAGCCTGTTCTCCGTTGGGCATGGTGACACCGCTGTAGACAGGC
This sequence comes from Chloroflexota bacterium, assembly GCA_024224665.1. Taxonomy (GTDB): domain Bacteria; phylum Chloroflexota; class Anaerolineae; order J102; family J102; genus PIVW01. The sequence continues at coordinate 20,272 of JAAENG010000263.1, forward strand.
CCGCCGCTGACAATCCTTTCGTAGCTGCCGTCAGCGAATCTCTGCAGAGGAGGGCCCACATAGCTTGGCCCCACCGTGCGGCGGTCGATGTCGAGGACATCCAGTAGCTCTTCCTTGGTCTGTATGTCGAAGTACTCTAGCAAACGTTGCAGCACGAGCTTCTCCGCCGCAAAATCACAGGGAACCCGGTCGGGCGGTTGGTGATTTACAGCGGCTCTGACACGTTCGTATGAATTCATGAGGGTTCATTTCCAATTCAATGGATAGTGACCGTACTTTTTTATCCCGTCGCACATGTGTGCCATGTTTTCTTCAGGGATGTTGATCGCTTCGGGTTGCGGGTAGGTTTTGGCCATGAAGCCACCGTTATAGCAGCCAAAACGGCCGACCAACTGTTTCACTTTGTCCTCGATGGCGATGAGGTTGTCCGGTTTTGGCAGTGTGGTCTGAATGTCGACCGGGCAGAAGAAACAGATGCGGCCACCAAAACGATCCGCCAGCATATCGATGCCCATATGGTCTTGTTGATCGATCTGTAGTACATCCAGATCCACTTCAATTAGATCATCGATGATTTCGGGAATATAGCCACAGATATGGCTGAAAATGTGCAAGCCCCGACCATGAGCGACATCGATCACACGTGCATACCTGGGTTTGATCAGCGCCCGCCAGTCGGTGGGGCTGATCATCAAGCGATCTTGTAACCCCATATCGTCGATGGCGATGATGCCATGTACACCTCTGTCAGCCATCTGGTTGACAACATTGATAGCACTATCAGCCAACATATCCAACAGCGTTTCCATATTTTCCCGTTCAAGCGCGACCGACAGCATGAAGTGTTCGAATCCCAACAGGTCGTATAATACCTGAAATAGGAAGTGCGGGAACATCCCCAATACATATTTATCGGGATTCTTGGCAATGTGACGTTCCATGCTGTGGTAACGTTCGGCAATCGAGTAGTCTGGAAAATGGTAATCCGCTAGTTTATGCCAGTGATCCAAAGGATGCTGTTTGGGGATGCCCATCACTGCTTCATCCAACGTTTCACTGACGACACCTAACTCATTCTCGCCTGGTGTGCTCGGCGCGAAATCAGGGGCCGGATCAACAAATACCCAGATAAAATCGTCACCATACTTCGTGTCGATCACGGGTGTTCGGTTCTCGTCGAAGTTGTAGGGCACGCGCTCCGGTCCCCTGAATTCGATCGCTCGCCTGACGAGTTCAATACTGGTTTGCATCGTTTCTCCTAATCCATGGTGAGAAAGTATCTCAGATCGTCCATATAGTTGCCGAACTTGTTTTTGAAGCAGACATTCAGGCGGATATCCTCTGCGCCGGCCTGACATACAAAAACCAGGCGGTTCGTACCCTGGCTCAACACCACATCTTCGATAGGCTTATCGACACATTCACTTGAAGAATCCCTGTAATCAATGTGGCATTTACCATTGACGAACAGCTTGAAGGAACAATTAATGCCAACTGCTAGATCGGGGACAATACTTGGGTCGGGTAACACGCCGGTGGTACGTCTTGAAGGATCTCGGTTGATCTCAGATTCGACAAACAGGGTAAGGAAATAGGTTTGACCGGTGCTGTCGGGTACGGTGATCCATCCGGCTTTTTTGTGTAGAGGTTTCATCCAGCCATACGCCCCTTCGCCAAGGTTGTTTAATATGAAGTCCGGAGCGATGAAATAGGATTCCATCTTGTCGTAATCCTGATAATCACGGTATGGTAACGCCATCACAGATGCGATTCCATAGTCCTTCTCATCTTTGGTATAACTCAGAAGCAGGGTCTGAATCTCCGCACCGAGATTGCTCAGAAGCCGTGTATAAACGCGTTTCAGCTTGTCGTTATCATCCAACAGCTTGACCTGGGAGAAGATGATGGCTCCCAGACCAACAGATATTGCTAAACCGTAGCATCTGGCCTCAAAATCACTCTCCTCACGCATCGTGGCAACGGCCACTTTGCGGTATTCCTGGTCATAACCATCAATGAAAAAATCGTGCCAGGGATTTTTCACGTTCTTCCACAACCATTCACCGCCCCTTATCTCGATGGCGTTTTCACATACAACAGTGTTCTCTTGTGTAAGCTGGGCGTAGGAGGCTCTTTCGATGTGAAATAGATCGTGGGCATGGTTCAGTAGTAGAAGAAAGCACGTTAACAATTGAATGAGGAAGAAAAGCAGCACCTCGTGTAAGATTTGGACATTTATTACAAAACCAAACACACACAAGGAGACTGCTTTTCCATGATAGTATA